>HF989885.1 GCA_000432255.1 Acholeplasma sp. CAG:878
AAAAGGACTGTCCCCTGTAAATTACAGGCTACAATCCTCTAATTAGAAACTATTTATAAACTGTCCAATTTTTGGGGTTCAGTTCATTATAGGTTTTTATTATGTCTTGATGTATAATATAAGAAAGTGGTGATGATTATGTCAAAAATATTATTTACAGATATTCAAATACAAAAATTAAGTAAAAACAAATGAATTAAAAATATTACTAGTAAAGGAATAACTTATACTGATGATTTTAAAATAAAATTAGTTAAAGAATGTGAAGATTATAAAAAATTTCCTAGAAATGTTTTTGAAGAATGTGGAATTCATCCAGAAATAGTTGGTGATACGAGAATATACAGTTGTGCTAAAAGATGGAGAAAACAATATAAAAATACAGAAGAACTAAAAGATACTAGAAAAGAATCATCTGGTAGGCCCTTAAATCTAGTCTAGGACAAATGACAAATAATATAAAAAATATAGATTTACTTTGTTTTCAAGGATTAATTAAAAGAACAACATTTTATTTAAAACCTAAAGAAGATGTAGATAGTGGTTATAATTTAGAAATTTTAATATCAATTAATATATAAATGTCCTCGTTTTGATATTAAAATAAGTAATTTCCTTATACGTATTTAAAAGTAATTGGTTATGAAATTATTAAAGGTATGTTTAGCGACATATCTTTTTTTGTTGTGTAAAAAGAAAGGAGAAATGATATATGGAATTAAATTATGCAATATTTAGAAGTGAACCTATTATGACTATACCTGATTTAGCACAAATAGGATCACATAATAAACGTGAAAAGAAAGCATATCAGTCAAATAAAGATATAAAAATAGAATTAAGTAAGAATAATATAGAACTTGTTCCATTAAATGTTAAGTATGTTAAAGGTTTTGATGAATTAACTAAAGAATATAAAAAGGAACATGAAGAACGAATGAAAACTGAACGAGCTGACAGAAAGAAAAAATATCACGAAATGTTAAATAGTTCAAGAAATTGTGTTGCTGATGAATTGGTTATGACTGCTTCTCATAATTTCTTTAAAGATATGTCTAGAGAGCAAATAAAAGAATGGGCAGATACTTGTATTGAATTTGTTTATAATGATTTAGGTTATAAGAAAGAACAAATATTACATGCAACAGTCCATTTAGATGAAGAAACGCCACATATTCATTGTGTAGTAGTTCCATTAGTTAAGAAATTAGATAATAGGACTAAAACTGAAATATATACTATATCTAAAAAGCAATATATTAAAGATAAATTACAATTATCTAGGTTACAAGATATGTATCACAAGAGACTAACTGAAAAAGGTTATGATTTAGAACGAGGTATTAAAAATAGTGATAATCAGCATATTAAAATAAAGGAATATAAAAAACTTACAAAAAAACTTAATCAAGAATTAAATGTAAGAAATGATAGAATTGATAAAGCAATGGCTGATTTTGAAGAAAAAATGAAAACTACTAAACAAACACTTATTATTGATAAAGATTTTGTTAAAGTTAAAAAAGATACTTTTGATAGTATGAATAATGTTATTAGTGAATCTAAAAAAGTAATGGAATTACAACCTAAACTACAAACAATATTTAATGAAGTTGATAGTTATGCTAATAGTTATAAATCACTTGAAAAAGAAAATCAAAAGTATAAGAAAGAAATTAGTAAATTAGAATATGAAAATCAAAATCTAGAACAAGAAAATAGAAGTTTAATGTATAGATTAAATGAATTATTCCAATTATTAAAGAAGTTTTTAAGGAAACTATTACAACGAGGTAATGACTATACTAAAGATGAAACTGCTGAAGTTGTTAAAGATTGTTATGACAATAGTGAGTTTGATATGGGAGATGTTGTAAGAATATCTAAAGGAACAACTAAACAAGATGAATTATTTGAATATGTTGAAGCACCTGATTATTATAAAGAAAGAGTTAGAGATTATGATGAAGGTGAATATGATAAAGATGATTTTGATATAAGTAGATAAAATTAAAAAACACTCTTGATTTTTTTAATTGTTTGAGTGATAAATAAAAAGACAAGAAAACGAGATTAAACCTAATTTAATCGCTTATATTGAGGTTTTAAGATAAGGTTTAATCTCTTATCTGTTCTTTAAAATAAAGTGCCTTAAATGGTAAATTAGAAAGATGGAAGATTTATGTTATTAGAAAATAATACAGAAAGGGTAATGAATTTAGTTGATATTATAGATGATTTAAATGGCATTAATAAGGTAAGATTACCAATACATATACTTGAAGAAAATTGTTTTTCTACTAAATATGATGAAAGTTTCATTAGATTATTAAAAGAAGTATTGGAAATATTAGATCCAGATTATAAAAAAGTAATAACTAACTTTGCTAAATATAAAAACTTATTGTTTATATCAGCAAAATATATGGAATTATCATTATTAGAAAAGCAAAAGTTTTTAGTAGAATTGTTATTTAATATCTTTCAACATGACTTTAAAGATGAGAAAATAAATACTATAATTAACCAAAAATTAAATGTATATGATTATTATTATTCATTAAATTTTTTATAGTTTTCTCAGCTTTTAATATAAATCAGTTGAATTTGCTTGACACTCTAGTTAATTTATGCTATTATATTAAATAATTTTCTGAAGGGGGAAATATTATGGAAAAAATAACTAAAACTTATGTTGAGAAAATTTACAGAGGTCTATTGTTTAGTGAATCTTCAATAAAAGAAGTGGCAGAAAGAAATCCTATGCAAGTTGAAAATGATGGTAAGATGCAAGGTTTCCGCTTTTACGACAAAGAATATGTTGTAGATGGTGAAAAAACTTATGATGGTGAAAAATCAAATTATTCTAAATGGATTTATTTTGGAAAAAGATATAGTTTAGATGAAATTAAAGCAAAATATGGAAATAATCCAGATTATAGAATTCTAATTAGCAACATTGAAGGTAATGGTTATAATTATGTATGCCATACTCAAGCAGGTTCTTTCTTACCAATGGAAGAAGGAGATATGACTTTTGCTGAATATATTGCAAAACATAGCAAAGAAAAAAATGCTATTAGAATGTTTGAAAACCTAAAAAAACATATTGGGGAAAGAATTTCATATAAAGCTTGGTGGTACGGAGTTGAGCAAAATGAAACTGATACATTAAGAAATGTAAATTATTTTTCAAATATTGAAACAGAACATTCTGGAATACCATTTATAGGCTTGGGTTCTGCAATTTCATCTATAACATTAGAAGAAACTGGCGAAGAACTATATTCTAATCCATATATTGAATATGGCTATGCTAGAATAAGCCCAGAAGATATTGAAGATTCAAAAAGAAAATTCTTTGGTGATGTTATTGTTGATAAACAAAGAGATAGAAGATTAAAAGCTGAAGAAGAAAGAAATAAAGCAATGGAACGTGCAGATTTAGCAGCTAAAAAAGCTAAATACACATTAATGAAAGAAGGATTAACTTTAGTTAAACCTGAAACAGCAGAAGAATGGTTACAATTTGCTGATAATAATAGTAATGATGGTTATTCAGTATTTGTTGTTAAAGCAACTATTTCAATGATGAAGAAATTTGAAGAAGGTATTTCATTTGAAGAAGCTGAACAACAAGTATACAATGAAGAGTTAGGATTAAGTGGATTTATGGCTGGAGCTACTGCAAATGCTCTATCACATTTTGCAAAACAAGGCGAAGAATATAGAAGATATTGGAATAAACAATATGGTATTGAAGATTCAGAAGAAAAAGGAACTGTAAATCCTGCTGTATTAACAACTAAGAAAAAATAGTTATTTATTTAAATTAAACAGATTAATGGATAAAGTTAATCTGTTTTTTAAAACTATAATTTCATTATAGTAACACACTACCAAGTCGGCATTTTGCCAACTAGGATTGTGTGCCAAAGGAGATCCTTTGGGAACCCATTTAAGCACCAATACTACAAACTGTCGTAAAGAGCATTGGTGCCTTTTTTATTTTGTCTTACGACTTCATAAAAAAGAAAAAAGTCTACTACTTTCATTGCTAACGCAATAAAACGTAATATCCTTTTTATAGAAAAAATAACCTAATACCAATAAGAAAATGTAACAAAATAAAAAAGCCAATCCATATAGAAGAATGATGAAAGCAACACAAGAACACACAACGTGCGACAATTTAGTAAATAGAATTTTTAAAACAGGAATACCTTATAATATTTTACTAACAGATATAACATATTTATTTTATGGAAATAATAAAAAATGTTATTTATCTACTATAAAAGATGCAGAGACAAACGAAATCCTTGCTTATTATATAAGTTAAAATATGACATTAGATATATCTTTAGAAACAATAAAAAAACTTCATAGAAAAAGAAAGTTAATGTTATCTGAAAAAGTTATTATTCATTGAGATCAAGGAGTGCATTATACAAGTCCTAAATTTCATAACTTGTTAAAAAAATATAACATTCAACAATCAATGTCTAGAAGAGGTAATTGTTGGGATAATGCACCTCAGGAATCATATTTTGGTCATATGAAAGATGAGTTAAATTTAGATACTTGTTTTACATTTAGAGATGTATGTAACGAAATTAAAGAATATATTGAATATTATAATAATTTTAGATACCAATGGAATTTAAAAAAGATGACTCCTGTTCAATACAGAAATCATCTTTTAGAATCCATTACTTAATTAGACTTTTTTTATTTAGTCCTTGACAAAGGGTTCATTTTATTTTTGCATATATGTTTTAATTTACAATTTAAGCACTCTGGATTTTTAGCTTTGCAATAGTACCTTCCAAACAAAACTAATTGGTGGTGTAATCTTGCAAGTTTTTCTTTTGGAAAAAATTTGTTTAAATCTTCTTCTATTTTTAAAACATCAGAAGAATTACTAATTCCTAAACGATTACTAACTCTTTTAACATGTGTATCAACTGCTATACAAGGTTCATTATATAAATTACTTAAAACAACATTAGCTGTTTTTCTACCAACACCTGGTAAACTTTCTAAAAATTCTCGTTCATTTGGAACATAACCAATTTTTTCTAATGTCTTTGCAATGTTTATAACATTATACGCTTTTTTAGTTATTCCTAATGGTTTAACTATACTTATAATGTCATTTATATCTGCTTCGCTTAAAAGTTTTAGATTAGGATATTTTTTAAACAAAATTCTTGTTACTTCGTTAACTCTTTTATCAGTTGTTTGTGCGGATAACATAACAGCTATTAACAATTCATAATCTTTGTTATATTCTAATTCGCATTTAGCGTTTGGTATTAATTCATTCAAATAATCAATTATCTCATTCATTTAACCAATCATAATCCATTATTTTTTTAGTTTGCTTTTTAATAGTATGATTTTTTCTTTCCAAAGCAAGAGTTTGTTCATTTTTAATACCTTTTTTTTGCCACTCATGTAAAATTTTATCTATATATCTTAAATTACTTACGCCGTTAAATGTCGCTTCCCGAACTGCTAGTAAAATCAACTGTTCTTCAAAATCTTGTAACCAAACCTTAATTATTTCGTATTCCATTGGCGATAAAGTTCTTCCAAATTCTTTTTCGATTACACTATATACATCAGAAGTATTTTCTTTTTCATCATTTATTATTATAAATCCTATTTTTTGATATAACGGTTCTAAGTTAATTATTTCATCTTTTACTTTATTGTTAACTATTTCAATTTTAATTAATCCTTTATCAGTTAGGCTACCTATTACTTCCATAAACTCTTTTAAATCAAAATTTATTTCTTTTGAAATTAATTTCGGGTTAAAACTACCATTATAATTTATTAAATATATTAAAACAACAAATTCTTTATCTGTTATATTTAAACTTCTATATTTATTCATTAATATAGATGGTATAATTAATGGTTTATCTTTTAATAAGTTAATTACTTTATTAATCATTTTATCCTCCCTTCATTACTAAACATTGTAATATTTGAAGCACCGAATAAGTCAAGTATATATTTTGTCATATCGTCATATGATAAACATTTATAAGATTGATTATCTAAATCTGCTTGAGGTTTTAAAGTTGAAACAAATAAAGCAATCTCTTCATTCAAAACACAAACATCTATTTCTTGATGATTAAACATTTGATTCAGTTTAGTAAAATAAGTTTTATATAAAAATTCATTGATATCTTTCATAATTTGTAAAGCTACTTTTCTTTTACCTCGAATTTCCTCACGGCGTCTTCTTAATAAAAAATCCATATTAGATATAAAAGTAATTATTTCTTCTTCACTAGTATATTTTTTTAATTCTAAAATCAATCCTTTTAAATCGGAACTTAAATATAATTGTTCCATCTTTTCTCTTCCAACTATTTTTTCTAATTGAGATACTATACTAACTTCGTATTCATATGCTCCAAAAATTTCGATTTTATCACCAAAATAGCGTTCGGTAAGTAGTTGTGTATATCCTTCATTAATTCCTACACCATTGGCTTTAAATCCTAATTTTGATTGTTTAAATCCAGCATAACAAATATCATCATCAAGATATGCACTAGCCATATGAAATAATTCGTGATATATTGTCTCAGTACTACCTTCACAAATTTTAATTGTATTTTTACGTGGACTATAAATTCCTTCAACTCCACTTCCAAGAGTTCCTTGATTATCATCACTTATTTTAATTACATTTAAATTGTTTATATTATTATAAAAATTTATAAGCACTTTTTGATTAAAGTTGGCCATTATAACATCAACAAATTCTAAAATACAAGCCCCATATTCTTTTGATAAAAGTTCATTTAAATCAACACTAAAATATTTTTGTTCCAAACTCGGTGTTATATAAACATGTAATTGACTTTGAACCATTGGTTGTTTATTTAAGTTATAGCCTTTTATAGTTCTTAGATTACTATAAATTGGAATAAATCCATTTGATACAAAAGGAAAGTTTTTAAGTCTTTCTAAAACATTTTCAATAGTTACACTACCTTTCATACAACACCACCACTTGAAATATTTTTTAAAATTTTTTCTATTTGAAACCATTCTTCATCAGTTTCAATATTAACTAATTTGTTATTTTCATAAATCGAAGCATATACATTTAGATTACCATTTAAATCAACTGTATTATCAGTATAAATTATATATTCCTTATTGGTTTTAATCCATTTAAATATATTTAGTATTTCATAATTTATTTTTGTTCCATCACTATTAATAATGGTTAAAATTTTTTTATTCATACAACCAATTCCTTCTCTAAAGTATTTTATCATTTTAAAAAAATAAATACAATAATTTATCGTATTTATTTTAATATATTTTATTATCATATTCAAGAAATAACTTTAAACATTCATCATGTTTTATTTGTTCAATATCTAATAAAGTTAAGTCTTTTTTATTGATAAAGTCATATATTTTTTGGTCTCTAAATCCTATTTTTTCAGCATCCTTTAAATCAGTTCCATAATATACTTCTTTTATATTAGCCCAAATTATAGCTGATAAGCACATAGGGCAAGGATAACCTGTTGCATATATTTTATAACCAGTTAAATCGTGTGTATTTAATTTTTTGCAAGCTTTTCTAATAGCGTTAATTTCAGCATGGGCAGTTGGGTCATTATCTTTTAAAACAGTATTAGAAGCTACTGCTATAACATTATTGTTACTATCAACTATTACTGCTCCAAATGGTCCTCCAAAACCTTCATTCATAGTTTTTCTTGCTTCCTCTATTCCTAATTCCATTATATCCATAAAACTCACCTATAATTAATATATCACTTTAAATTGCTTTAATCAATTGTTTTGTTTAATTTCTAATTCACAAAATATTTTATATTTTAAAATAAACTTAATTAAAACCATTGAATTTCAATGGTTAATATCGATATGGTGACCTGTATGGGGTTCGAACCCATAAATGTAGCCTTGAGAGGGCTATGTGTTAACCATTTCACCAACAGGCCAAATTTGGCTGCCCCAATTAGATTCGAACTAATGCTCACGGAGTCAGAGTCCGTTGCCTTACCGCTTGGCCATGGGGCAATACCAAAATTATATTACAATTCACAAAATTAATCAATAGATTTCATGCAAGCTTCATCTAATTCTTGTAACATATTATCAACTTCAGAAAAATTTTTAGGTCTAGCACCAGAAGCTAGTGCATGCCCACCACCATTATAATGGCTAGCAATTTCATTTATTACTATTTTTCTAGACCTGATTGAACATTTAACACAATCATTTCCTAAATCAATTGAACAAGTTACAACTACTTTTACTTCATCTATATTTGTTAAATAGTTAATTAAATTACCTGCCGATGATGAATCTACATTATATTTTTTTAGTGTATCAACATCAACTTTAATATAACCTAACCCATTAGGAGTAACTACTAAATTATCAAGTAAATATCCTAAATAACGATATTCTCTTAACGGTCTTAAATAAAGCGGTAAGTAAAGTTTAGTAAAATCAATATTAGTTTCTTTTATTAATTTAGACACTAAATCAAATGTTTTAGTTGTCGTATAATCGTGTAAAAACCTTTCAGTATCACTAACAACACCTATGTATAACTTTTCAGCAATACTTTTGTTTAATTTTAATTTAGTATTAAAAATTAATTCTATTATCATTTGACTAGCACTACTAGCAGTATCATCAATTAATTCAAGCATACCAAATTTTTCTACAAATGGATGATGGTCAATTTTAATAACCGATTTAAAACCGCTAGGGCTAATTCCATCTATTCGTCTTTTATCGGGTGTATCCGTTACTATTAGTAATTCTTTATTTAATTCTTCCGGCAATTTATCTAGAGTTCCTAAATAACTAAACCTATTAGCAGGTGCTCCTATGACAAACACATTTTTATCCGGAAATGTTAATTTTATACTTTCCTTTAATGCTATTGAAGATGCTAAGGCATCCGGATCTGCACCAACATGCCTTGCAATTACAATATTATCATATTTTTTTATTTCTTTATATACTTTTTTATAAGGCATGTTATCTTTCCCTCTATTTACTATATTTATAAGTATCTCTTGCTATCATTACCTCTTCATCTGTTGGTACGATATAACAAGGTATTTTTGAACCTTCTTTAGTAATTAATCTAAATTCACCACGAACATCATTAGCATCACTATCTAAAACTACACCAAGAGGTTCAAGTCCTTCTAATATTTGTGCTCTTGTCATAATAGAATTTTCACCAATTCCACCTGAGAATGTTATAGCGTCAACATGTTTTAATTCAAGATAGAATTTTGCAATATAAGAAACAACTCTATTAACAAATAGTTTTTGGGCTAAGATACATCTTTCATTTCCTTCTTTTATTCCATCTTCGATATCTCTTGAGTCACTACTAACTCCACTAACACCTAAGAAACCACTTTTTTTATTTAAATTATCAAGTACTTCTTCAAATGTCATTCCACTTTGTTTCATAATATATGGAATAATATATGGGTCAATATCTCCAGAACGAGTTCCCATCATTAATCCTGAATTTGTTGAAAAACCTAAAGTTGTATCAAAACAAACTCCATCTTTTATACAAGCAGCTGTACTTCCATTTCCTAAATGACAATTAATCATGTTTATATTTTCTTTGTTTAATTCTTTTTTCATGTAGTCTACTACATAATTATGACTAATTCCATGGAATCCATAATGTCTTAAACCATATTTTGTATACCATTCGTAAGGAGCAGTAAACATATATGATTCTTCTGGCATACTTTCTGGGAATGCTGTATCAAATACTGCTACTTGTTTTGCATTTGGAATATCTTTTTCAAATGCTTTTATTCCCATTAAATTAGCTGGATTATGAAGTGGCGCTAGGGGGATTAATTCTTCAATTGTATTCATAACATCATCATCAATCAAAACACTCTTTGAATATTTTTCTCCACCATGAACTACTCTATGTCCAACACCTTTAATTTCATCTAAACTTTCAACAATATCATAATTAAATAATTCTTTAATTAAAATATCAACAGCTTTAGAATGTTCTAAAATAGGTGTCTCTTTTTTTATTTTTTCTCCGTTTAGTTTTAGTGTATAAAAACTATTTTCACTACCAATTCGTTCAAATACACCAGAAATTAATACTTTTTCCTCTGGCATTTCATACATTTGAAATTTTAACGATGAACTGCCACAATTAATTGATAAAATTTTCATTTTTCCTCCTATAAATCATACTCGAAAACACTACAATTTTTTATAGTTATTTCTCCTAGTAACCCATCCCTTGGAATTCCATTAAAATAATAATACATTACTCTAATAACACCACTATGAGTTACAATAATTATATTTTTATCTTTGTATTCTTTTTTTAAATCTTCTATTAATTTTGCTACTCGATTGTATAAAACTACCACATTTTCGGCTTTTTCATATTTTATATTTTTATAATAGTTCCAGTAATCATCAAAATTAACTTCATTTTTTTTAAGACCAGTAAATTCTCCGTGGTCTCTTCCTAATAATCTCTTATCATAGATTACTTTTATTTTACCATCACTTATAATATTTGCTGTTTCAACGCATCTTTTTAAAGGAGAAGAAACGATTAAATCAATCGTTTTCTCTTTAAATATATTGCTTACAGCCTGTGCCTGTTTTATACCTTCTAAGGTTAACTCGCTATCTATTCTTCCCTGTAATCTATCACTTGCATTTTCAAAAGTTTCGCCATGTCTAACAACATATAATTTCATATTATTTCTCCAAATTACGCATATTTTCTAAATTACAGAATGGGTTATCAGAATCATATCCTGTTTCACCTTTTAAAAATATATTCATCAAGAAACTTAAAATAATAGGTAATAATAACAATACTGCTGCTGCTATAATTCTTTTTAAGAATCGTTGACCTGCTTGTTTTAATTCTTTATCAGCATCACCTGATACAATTACCTTAGCAAAATCAATCATTCCTAAAGCAATTGCAAGTATAGGCCCCGCAACTTTAATAATATTTAATGCGGTTTGTAACATATTATAAACATCTTGACTTATCAAACTACAATTACCATCAAAACGATTTACTTTACCATTATCAACTAACCATTGATAAAAATAATCATAACTTATACATTCTTCTAATCTGTTGTTTAAATCAGTAGTTGCCATTTTGGCTATTGAAGTATTATATCTATTGTATAAATCATTACAATATATAGCTACATCTTTAACTTTTTGAGTAAACTCATAATCAAATGTATCCATACAATCACTTTTAGTACAACTATATTTTCCAGTCATACCCCAATCTTTAATTGCCTTTTGTGCTCCGCTAAAATAAACCATACCATATGTATATTTACCACTCGTAGGACCGGTTTGTAATTTATCGGCATCAACTTCAATTAAATATGGGTATAAAATGTTCATCAATTCTTTGAATCTAACCCCTGTATAAATATCACCAGTTGCTTTATAATCTTCACTAGTTAATCCCTCTTGTACATATTTATATTTTGTTCCACTTTTATCTAACGAAACACATTTGCCACTACCACATTTAGCTAACCATACATTTTCAGGACAACTTCCAGCTTTCATTTTATTAGAAATCTCTGAATCAGTAACTGTATAAGTATTTCCGTAATTTCCATTAGCAGAAATATTACCATTAGTTGATAAATTGATTTTCAAACTTGTCGGATCTGAACCAATCCCTTTTCTTGTATATTCACATGACAACTTATTTTTATAATCATCGCTTATATTTTCTGTTGATTTAGGATAAACAAACGAAGATAACAATTTCGAATTGCTAGTTGATTTTCCATCAATAAAAGTTGGCGTTACTGCTACTACTTCTGTTTGTCCACCACCAAGAATACCAGAATTTCGTTTTTTTTCTTGTGCATATACATGTGTAAAACAAGTTGGCTCTCCTTTTTCATTTTGCATTCCTGATATGGTAAGTAAGCTTTGTACATCTGTTCCAACTCCACTATAGGCATATGGTAAATTACCTATATATCCTACCGTTGCAAATGCGTAAGAACAATAAAGCATTGGTGTATTATTTAAAACATACAAATTCCCTTTTCCTACTGCATTTGTTATATCCATTCCTAAATTGTTTTTATTATCACCCTCATAATAAATATTTAATTTATTAGAACTAGAATCATAAATAACAAATTGTGGACATTTATTCTTTTTGTAAGGACTAGAACCATCTACAGTTGGATTTATTGTTTTACCAGATAGTGTATATGTTTCACTACCTGAATTATAGTTATATTTAAATTTAGCACTACCTGTTTTAGGATCAACAAGTGAACAAGACAAACTTTTTCCAGATGCGTTTGAACTAAGCACAAATGTATTCTCAATAGTCATAACATCATTGCCAATATTTTTTAAACTAACTGATTTCAAGTTAGATGTATCAGTAAATATAAATTTATAATTATAATGTGACTTAATATCTAATTTTTTATCTCCTTGATAAATAGGAGTCTTAAAACGATAAGCATATTTAGGACATTTATTATTTTTTTTAACATAATCAAATACATTATAATTTGTTAAATTATATTCATATTCTCCGCCTTTTCCCTTGGCATTACTATAGTCAACATAGACGTCATTATTACCAATTCTAGCTACAATCGTTGCATTAGTTCCTTCAATTTCATAGGTACAATAACGGTCATCTGCTCTTACAACATTTGTACTTAAAAATGTTAAAACAAAGAAGAATAAACCATAAAATATTTTTTTCATTAAACCACCCTAATTCTTGTTTTTCATATGTGGGAATAAAATGACTTCACGAATTGTTTCACTATTAGTAATCATCATAACTAATCTATCAATTCCCATTCCCATACCACCTGCAGGTGGCATACCATATTCTAATGCTTCTACATAATCTATATCCATATCATTAGCTTCTTCATTTCCTAATTCTTTTTCTTTTAATTGATTTTCAAATCTTTCATATTGGTCTATTGGATCATTTAATTCAGTAAATGCGTTAGCATATTCACTACCACAAATGAATAATTCAAATCTTTGAGTAAATCTTGGATCATTAGGATCTTTTTTAGCAAGTGGACTTATTTCAATTGGATGACCAAATACAAATGTTGGTTCAACAATAGTATCTTCAACATATTTTTCATAGAAAGCATTAACAATGTGACCATATGCAAAGTGTTCTTCTAATTCAATACCATGTTCTAAAGCTAGTTTTTTAGCATCTTCTAAACTCATATGTTCAAAGAAATCAATTCCTGTTTTTTCTTTGATTAAATCAACCATATGGGCTCTTTTAAACTTAGGTTTTAAACTTATGTCATGTCCTTTCCATTTGATATCATAAGTTCCAAGTACATCCATAGCAACTCTACCAATGATATTTTCAGTTAAATCCATCATTCCTTCTAGGTCACTGTAAGCTTTATATACTTCGATTGTTGTAAACTCTGGATTATGATTTCTATCCATTCCTTCATTTCTAAACAATCTTCCTATTTCATATACTGCATCCATCCCACCAACTAATAATCTTTTTAAAGGTAATTCTGTTGCAATACGAAGACAAAAATCCATATCTAATGCATTATGGTGTGTTTTAAATGGACGAGCTGCTGCTCCACCTAAAGTTGCTTGTAAAACTGGTGTTTCAACTTCAGTATAACCTAGGCTATCTAAATAATGTTGAATTGAGCGAATAATTTTAGGTCTCATAAATGCTACTCTTCTAGCATCTTCATTAACGATTAAATCAACATATCTTCTTCTAAATCTTTCTTCAACATCACTTAAGCCATGGAATTTATCTGGTAGAGGTCTTAGTGCTTTAACTAAATGAATATATTTATTTGCTTTAACTGATAATTCTCCCATATTAGTACGCATTACAGTACCTTCAATACCTACTATATCACCTAAATCAGCTTTATCAAATAATTCATAAGCTTCTTCGCCTACATTATCTAATTTAACATAAACTTGAATTTGACCATATTTATCTTGAATATGCATAAATCCTGCTTTTCCTTTTTCACGTTTAGTCATAATTCTTCCAGCAATTTTAACAGGAATATCAACTTCATGTAGTTCTTCTTTAGTCATATTTTCATATTTTTCTTTTATTTCTTTTGAATTAGAAGTTACATCAAAACGATGCCCAAAAGGATCAATTCCCTTATTTTGTAACTCTTGCATTTTTTCTCTTCTAACTAATTCTTGTTCACTAAATTCTCTCATTATTATCTCTCCTTAACCACAGTTTTAGTTAAAATATCGTGTAATCCCAAGTTGTCTTTCTTATATAATACCATAAAACCGCTTATAATTACTACTATTATTTGCATTATTCCTAAAATATTTTCAATTGTAAAATATAATAGACTATTTACAAATGGTAATAAAATCAACAAAATTAACAAATATAGATTTCCATTTATTATGAAACTTCTGATTAATAAATCAGTTATTTTTAATTTACCATCTTGTTTATCTACTTTTATTTTAAACAACATCTTTCCTATTGTTGAACCTTTGTTGATATAAGGAATTAAAACAAAATAAATTGTCATTATAACCATTTGAATTATATTAATAACTACATTATTCTTAGCAATATAATAATTGATGTTTATATAACCATACAAAAATTCACTATAACCGATTTCATTATTTATAAACTTTTCACTTAAAGTTGTTAATTCTACTTGATAAGGATTAACAAATAATAAACTTATAGTTTTAAATATTAATAATAAAATTATTATATCAATCATTAAGGCTAAAAATCTTTTTTTCTTCATCTAATAACTCCTTAAATTCTAAGACTGTTTTTACTTCCATAATTTGTTTTTTTAAATTACTATTTATTCCTTTTAAATACCATAAAACATGGCTTCTCATTTGTAATAAAGTTATTCTTTCACTATTGTTTTCTAATAAATAATCTATATGTTTAGAAATCATATTTAATCTATCTAGATATGTTATCTTAGATGGTTCAATATTATAATCTAAATAATCAATTGTTTGTTTAATTAACCAAGGATTTCCTAAAACTGCTCTTCCTATCATAACCATGTCACAATTAGTTTCTAATAACATCCTCTTAGCATCATAACACGATTTTATATCACCATTACCGATTACTGGTATTGTAACATTTTCTTTTACTTGTCTTATAATATCCCAATTAGCTTTCCCACTATATCCTTGAGCTCTAGTTCTTGGATGAACTGTAATTGCACTAGCTCCTGCTTTCTCACAAATTTTAGCTATTTCAACAGCATTTATACTTTTTTCATCCCAACCACTTCTAATTTTAACAGTTACAGGAATTGGTACACTTTCAACTACTGCTTTTACTATTTCAAACACTTTTTCAGGACTTTTTAGTAAAGCACTACCCGCTTGAGCTTTAACTGATACTTTTAAAACAGGACATCCCATGTTTATATCAATTATATCTGGTTTCATATTTTCATATATATATTTAGCTGCATAGACAAATGTTTCTTTGTCACTTCCAAATATTTGTTGACTAATAGGTCTTTCTTCATCTTTCATATAAAGCATATCAATTGTTTTTTTGCTTCCATAGTATATTGCTTTATCACTTACCATTTCACTTACTATTAACCCACAGCCCATTTCTTTTATAATTCTTCTAAATGCACTATTACAAATACCAGCCATAGGAGCTAAAACAACTTTGTTTTTTATTTCTACATTTCCTATTTTCATTTTATTATCCATCCATTAGGAAGTGAGCGTTCACCAGAACTTGAATAAGCTACAGGATCATTTACAACTTCACCATTTATATACAAAACTGAAGAAGCTCCGCCATCTAAGTTAGATGCATTATAAGCATTATATCTTTCAAAAATATTAACTAAATCTTGCATAGTAGCGCCTCCACGGAAACCATATTTACTTCCATTTCCTTCAACTGTCAAAAGTAAAACTATGCCATCTTTTCTTTGTCCTATAGCAGTTCTTGGATGAGTTCCATAACCCCCATTACCAACTAAATTAGCTTTTTTTCCATTCATTATTAAATATGGTCCAAAACAAACAGCATCTCTTATTCCTTTTTCAATAGCTTCTTGGGCAGTCATTCTTCCTAAAATTAACACATTATTATTATTAAATCCTATTATATTTTCTGGCTTTCCACCATTATTTTCGATTATTTCTCCATCTTTTATAAATATATCAGCCGCTTTAGCACCATTTCCCATACCGCCTACATCAGTAAAACCACCACCATTAATCGCTACAATCGCACCATTTTTATTTGCCATTTTTGATAAATATTCACCATTAGTTCCATAAAAACTGCTTTTCATTGTTTTTATTCTTGAAGCATCATATATTACCGTTAAATAAACATGATAATTTTTTTCATCAAACTCAATTAATTTATATAATTGTCCTTCTTCATGGTTTAATATTTGTTCCTCATATTCATTTTCATATACTTTTTCATTGCTTGGTTTGAAGGTAATATCAGCTGGTTTTGTTTCTTCTTTGAAATCTTCAGTATAATTTTTTTTAAGAACCTCTTCAATCTGTTTTTCTGAATATAGTACTCTTGCTAGATATTGATGAGATTTAGTACTCATCGCTGTAGTTATAAACATATCTTTAAATTTTTTATTAGGTCCATAAGCTAATAAAAGACAAAAAATAGCCATAACATCTAAAATAATTAATACAATTGTCTTTTTCTTCATAAAACTCACCTCACTACATAAAAATAAATAAATCTTGTTACATAAAATACAAACATACTTAAAATAAAGATTGTACTTAATATTGTAAACACTTTCTCTTTTTTGTTTTTTATTAATACTTTACCAGTCATTTCCTTTGGTATTTTTAAATTTAACAATTTCAAGATTGTTGGCGCGATGTCGGATAATTTACCATCTTTCAATTTAACTTTAGCTGTTACAATAAAATTAACTAAATTAGTTGTATGACTAGTTAAAATATTTCCATCCTTATCGAGCATTTCTTCACAATTTCCATGATCGGCAGTTATAATCATTGTTCCTTTATAGTTTTCATATATTTTCCCAACGCATTCATCAACAACCTCAACTGCTTTTATAGCGGCTTCTAAATTACCAGTATGACCAACCATATCACCATTAGCAAAATTAAGGACTATAAAATCATAATCATTCATTATTGGAAGTAATCTGTTAGTTATTTCATATGCACTCATTTCTGGTTTTAAATCATATGTCGCAACTTTTGGTGATGGGATTAAAATTCGTTTACAATTGTCTAGTTCTAATTCCACCCCACCATCAAAGAAATAAGTTACATGTGCATATTTCTCAGTTTCAGCTATTCTTAGTTGTTTTAATCCTTTTTTACTAATATATTCTCCTAAAGTGTTTTCTACTTTCTCTTTTTTGAACATAGTAGTACATATTACTTCATCACTAACACTTGCCATTGTAAGTAACTTTATGTCTTTTTTCACTCTTTCAAAACCATTAAAATCATCATTAGTTAAAGCACTACCTAGTTCTCTTAATCTATCTGGTCTAAAATTAAAGAATATTATACCATCATGGTTACTTACACATCCTTCCTTGTCAATTATTCCAGGACATATAAATTCATCGGTTATTCCTTTTTCATAATTTCTTTTGATTGCAACTTCTAAATTTGGGTAAATATCATTACTAGCTCCTGTTATTACATCATAAGCTCTTTTAACTCGAGTATATCTATTATCTCTATCCATTGCATAATATCTACCAGAGATTGTCGCAATTTTTCCTTTTTTTAAATCTAATTTATTTATATACTCTAAACTACTATGTGGCAGTGTGTCTCTTCCATCCGTAAATATATGAAGATAAAATGGTATATTATTCTTATCTAAAATATCTATTAATGTTTGTAGATGTAGTAAACTAGAGTGAACCCCACCATCACTAACTAATCCCATCAAATGTATTCTTGTGTTGTTTTTTCTTACATAATCAAGCATCTCTTTTAATTCTGGATTGTTTTCAAATGTATGAGTTTTAATCGAATTATTAATCAATTCCATTCCTTGAAGTATAACTCTTCCAGCTCCGATATTGGTATGTCCTACTTCACTATTACCCATAATACCTTTTGGCAATCCTACTTCACATCCACTTGCTACTAATTTGCTATGTGGATATTTATTTATTATTTTATCTAAATTCGGAGTTTTAGCCAACATATAAGCATTGCCTTTTGAACTTTGGTTAATTCCTACACCATCTAAAATACACAATAATAGTTTTTTCATATAATCACCAACACTATTATACATTATTTTACACTTTTTTAAAAGAAAAAATATCAACAATATAAGAAAAAACGCAAATAAAAAGAGCTTTTAGCTCTTAAAATTTCCATATATCTTCTTCTGAATCAACTGTATTATTCATATCATCAGATTGTACGAAATTATTATCAGTTTCATTAGAAGTAGACTCTGAAGTATCCCCTAGTGGTTTAAACAAATCGTTGCTGTAAGATACTTGTTCATCGCTTTGTAATGGTTGATATAAATCTTCATGATTTACTTGTTCGTCGTTTTG
>HF989886.1 GCA_000432255.1 Acholeplasma sp. CAG:878
AGGAGAAAATGGCTGGTATGTAAGTGATGTTAAATTGAGTGTTAGTGATACCGCAGGTATAACTTCAACATTAAATATAACTGAAATCACAAGTGATACTAAAGGAACAGAAGTTGTAATGACATCAACTAACGATACAACAGGAGCAGTAAAAGTAACGAAATATACAGTAAAAGTAGATAAAACAAAACCAACTATAGGTAAATTAGTAATAAATGGAACAGAAGGAAACAATGGTTGGTATAAAAGTAATGTAACATTTAGTGTTACAAATGGAAGTGATACATTAAGTGGACATGCTACTACTACATCAAGTATCAGTAGTATAACCAAAGATACTAAGGGTACAAAAGTAATATTAACAACTAAAGATAAGGCTGGTAATATTACAACTAAAGAATATACAATTAAAATGGATAAAACAGCTCCAACTACTCCAACAAGTATGAACTTTGTATTTGGCAATTGGAGTCAATATACAGATAATACATGGACAAATCAAAGTATATATGCAGCATCAACAACATCAAATCCAGGACCTAGTGGTTCATCAGATACAACTAGTGGATTATGGAAATATCAAATATCAACAGATAATGTTAATTGGGTAGATTACAATTATACAGCATCAGGAATATATTTAATGAGTACAGATGGAGTTCATACTAGATATTTTAGAGCAGTAGATAATGCAGGAAATGTAAGTAGTATAATATCTAGAACTGCTAAAGTAGATAAAACTGCTCCAACTGTACCAACAGTTACATATAATAGTGGAAGTAATAGTTGTAGTTGGAAAAACAATTATAATTTAACATTAAATAGTAGTGATTCACTATCTGGCGTAAGAGTATATCAAGTAGATTGGACAGGAGATAGTGCATCAAATAGTGATGTGGCATCTAACTTTATTCCATGGAATGGATATTCAAGTTGTAATAACAGATTTAGAGCAGTAGATAACGCTGGAAATGTAAGTGAATGGACAGGAGTGCATCATATCCATATGGATACAGAAAAACCAGCACACACTAATTGGTGGTGGGGAACAGTAAATAAAGATATTGCTCAACTATATATTATGGCAACAGATAATGTAGGAATATCAAGAGTACAATGTCCAACATCGACAGCAACAGGAGGCTATAATAATTGGCATTGGTTTAATGCAGTATGGGATAGTAGTCAAAATGCATATCGTTGTGATATAACACCATCAACATTTGGACATTACAATCAGACTTATACTACACATTTATACATATATGACCATGCAGGAAATGGTGGATATTATAACGCAACTAATGCTAATATACCTGTAAATGAACGCTTTTTAAGAAGTGAAATTCTGAGTGAAAGTATAAAAGGAAGCAATGTAACATGGACAACAGCATGGCAAACAGGTAATACAAGTGGATTATATTCTCAATCGACATCTAAAGGTACAACTTATTATTTCAGAGGAAATCCAACAAACAATTATATAAAATTTGCTAACAAAATATGGAGAATAATAAGAGTTAATGAAGATGGAACTGTTAAAATAATGCTAAATGATGCTGTTAGTGGTGATATATTCAATAGTTCTACTTACGGATTTGATAAAATGTATTACTCAAATTCTAATTTAAAGAATATAGTAAATAGTTGGTATAACACAAATATTACAGGAACAAATGCAAGTAAAGTGGTAACTGGAAGTTATTTCTGTGAAGCGGCTAAATTAATGTATTTTAGTGGCTCGGTTGGAAACTTTAGTGTACCTGTAAAAGAAAATTATACGCCAAACTTTGAATGTGCAACTGATGGTAACGGAAAAGGTTTAGTTACAGCGAGTGTAGGTTTAATAACATATGATGAGATAGCATTTGCTGGTGGTTGGTATTATGATTTTTCACTTAGCTATCCATATTATTTAAACAATGCAAATTTAGCTGATAGAGCAAGGTGGACAATGAGTCCAGCCGGCAACAATAGTGATAGTTCTTATGCTTTGGCATTCATTATATATAATGGTGGTGCTTGGCATACGGCAGTTAGCTCTGGTTCATTAATTAGCCCAGTTGTAAACCTTAAAGGTGATATAGCAATAACTGGTTCTGGAACAAGTTCTGACCCGTATGTTCCTAAAAATTAATTAAATAAAAGTTAATCAAACTTTATTAAAAAAATAATTGATTTTAGTGTCGCTCTTTAAAGGGTGACACTAAAACAATTAAACTTAAAACCTATCTTATTGATAGGCTTTATTACAATAGTTAGAGGTGTTATATGATAAGTACAAACTGGGAAGATAGCAGTATAATCAAAAGAAAATTAACAAGTGCTAATTTTACAAAAAAAATAAAAAAATCAGGACTTCCTGTTTTATATGATAACAATAAATTATATATTGATAATAGAACCAATAACACTTTAATTATTGGAGCAAGTGGTAGTGGTAAAACCCAAACTATTATATTACCACAATTAGAGTTAATTAGATTAGCTTTTGAAAATGCTATTGTTCATGATACAACAAGTAAAATCTATGAAATGACAAAAGATAAATTTTTAAACAATGGTTATAAAGTTGTAAAAATAGATTTTAACAATTTAAAAGGTTTTAGATATTGGAATCCATTAGAAGTATTATATAAAGATAAAAACAATGTATTTGAATTAGGATATTATTTATTTAATGATATTGAAGAATTTAAGGAAAGTAATATATTAAATATAGTTATAAATTATTTTAGTTTACTAACTTTATATGCGATGGAGGTTAACAATTTATCTTTTAAAACAATTTATAGTTTTAATTTGAAAATTAGGAATGGATTTTATACATTTTATAGTAAAATTCCAAAACACATAAAAAAAGAAGTTGATGTTTCAGGCTTACTAAAATTGGAAGATGAAAAAAAAGAAGTCATTTTTAAAATATTTGATAAAAGAATGCGAAGATTTACAACTGAAGAAATGTTAAGAAAAATAACAAAAAATAGTTTTAGTTTAGAAAGTCTAAAAACAGAAAAAACTATTATATATTTGGTATCAAATGAAAAAAGTAGTTTAACCTCGCTTTTAATTAGTCAAATTTATGATGAATTTAAATACAACAGTTTTAAAAAAACTTCTGTTAATAAAATAAGAATGAATATTATTTTAGATGATTTTTATTTGATAAATCCAATAAGTAATATTAGTGAAATACTAAGAAATTGTAAAAGATATAAAATAAAATTTACAATTATCGTTAGAAGATTAAATGATTTAAAAAATAACTATGGAATAAGAGAATATAGAGAACTTAATTTTAATAATACTATTTATATATTAGCAGATGATAGTGAAACATTGAATGAATTATGTCATGCGATAACTGAAAATGAACATAATAAATCTTTGATTTTACAACACGAATTAAAAGCACTAGATTCGTTTGAAATGATTTTTTTGCTTGAAGGCACTACTCCTTTTAAGACAAAATTAATTCCTTATTATAAAATTAAAAATTGGAAATAATAATTGCTTATAAAATAATTTTATAGTATAATTAATATAGAGGTGGTTTGATGAAAGGACCAATAGGACATACTTTCATGTATAATATTATTATATTGTTTATTTTTATAGTTTTTGCCTTTATTGGAGGAATTTTAAGTTATTATAAAGGTTATAAAATTAACAATAGAATTGTAGGTAGTATTGAAAAGTTTGAAGGTTACAATAAAGAAGCACAAGAGGAAATAAATAAAAATATGGGTAACTTAGGTTATAGACATGAATATAGTGGTTGCAATAATACTTATAAAGACATGTATTTAATCGAAGTTGGAGGCGAAGAATATAGTTATTGTATATACTCTTCTTATAATCCAAGTGATAAAAACTCGATTCCCAAAGGTGGCGGTTATTATCAATATGGAGTATTAACCTATATGAATGTAAATCTACCTTTGATAAAAGAATTTTCGATTCCTATTTTTACTAGAACAAATCGTATTTATAAATTTAGTTGGAAGTCTTAATAAGGCTTTTTTCTTTACGTTAAAAGAAAAAATTCCTTGTAGTATTAAAAATAATGTAGTATAATTATTTTAATGATATGGAGGTTATGTAATGAAAGAGGCAATTGGAACTTCAATGGTTTTTAATTTAATTATGGTTTTTACTGGTGTTTTTATTGCAATTTTAGTTGGCTCAATAGCTTATTCTAAAAGTTTTAAAATAAGAAATAGAATTATAAATATAGTTGAAAAATATTATGGTTATACAGATGAAGCAAGAATGGAGATTGAAGAAAATTTATCAACAATCGGATACAGAATTGTAAATAAAGAATGTCCTGCTCAACCAAGAGATACAATTGAAAATGCAACATTACTACAACCTCAAAGTGATTATCACTTTTGTGTATACCAATACGATGCAAATCGTGGACATTATTATGGCGTTTTGGTGTATATGCATTTTGATGTACCATTGACGAGAAATGGAATAGATATTCCTATATATGGAGAAACAAGAACTTTTTATAATGAAAGTATAGTTTATTAGGAGGGAAAAAATGAATGTAATAATTTCAAACAAACAACAAGCAATCCTAGAAAATTTAAATATCGATATAATTAAAAGTTTGAACGGTGAGTTTGATGTAACACAAATAATTGACGAATTTAAAAACTTCTATTACCAAAGAATGATTATTGATATTACGGCTATAAAAGGTTATAAAAATATTAAAAATTTACAAAAGTTATCAATTTCGTTAGATATGAGCAAATTAATTTTATTACTAGACGATTCAGAAGAAAGTTCATCAGCCGATTATTTGTCAAAATTAATTTCAATGGGAATTTATAACTTTGCTAAAAATGCTGAAGGAATAATGTATCTATATCAAAATCCTAATAGTTATCGTGATGTTGCTCAATATCAACAATTAGATAATGTTGTAGTTGAAAAGGTATATGTAAATGAAGAACAACCAAAAGGGGTTAGAATAATTGGAATAAAAGATTTAACTGATAATGCTGGTTCTACAACATTATGTTATATTTTAACGAAACAATTGTCAAAAAATTATAATGCAGTAGCAATCGAAGTCGATAAAAACGATTTTAGATATTTCAGCAACAAAAAATTAATTTCAACAACAAGTAATGAATTATCCAGTGTTATTAATAAAAATAACAACAAAGATGTCATTTTTGTTGATATGAATAATAGTAATGTCGCACTAGGTCAGGTTCATGACATACTTTATTTGCTTGAACCTTCAACAGTTAAATTAAATTATTTAATGACTATAAAACCTAGAATATTTAAAGAACTAGAAGGTAAAAAAATAATTTTAAATCAAAGTTTACTATCAAGTAAAGATGTTTTAGAGCTAGAATATGAAGCAAGAAGTAAATTTTTCTTCAATATGCCACCATTAAATGAAAGAGAAAATGATGCTCCTATTGTTGACACATTTTTAGTTAAATTAGGATTTTCGCGTCAACAAAACGGTGAAGGAGAAAAAAGAAAGAAAATTTTAGGTTTATTTTAAATAAAAAATTGACAAATTTAGTAAAATAATGTATCATATGTTTATCAAGGGAGGAAAGAATATGTTTTTATTAGATGTAACTTGTATGGAAGGCGTTGTATTTAACGAAAAAATTCCACAAATCGTTTCATTACTTATTAATTTAATCAAAGTAGGTGTACCTGTTTTATTAATTATCTTCGGTATGTTAGATTTAGGTAAAGCAGTAGTAGCTCAAAAAGAAGATGAAATTAAAAAGGGACAACAAACATTTGTTAAACGTTTAATCGCAGCAGCAATCGTATTCTTCGTTTTTGTAATCGTTCAAGTTGTATTTAACCTTGTATCTGATGAAGGCGATGCTGACATTTGGTCATGTGTTAACTGCTTAATTAATAACGAATGTGCATCATAATTAAAAAAATAACAATAATAACTTTATTATTGTTTTTTTTTATGTTATAATATATTCGTGATAATTTAATTTAAATTATTTGGGGTGAATATATGAATTTTTTACAAACAATTTTAAGAACCATGTTTTTTTGGTTAGATAAGATAATTTATCCATTAATCGGTAGCATTTACAATCTATTTACTAGTATTGCTGAAACTACAGTTATTGACCAAGAAATAATAAAAGCATTTGGAGGAAGAATTTATGCTTTACTTGGTATTTTTATGCTATTTAAAGTATCTTTTTCAATTTTAAATTATATTGTTAATCCAGATGATATGTCAGATAAAAACAAAGGATTTTCAAAACTAATAACTAATGTTTTAATTTCACTTAGTTTATTAGTAGTAACTCCTATGTTATTTACTGAAGCTTATAAATTACAAAGTCTTATTTTAAGAGATAATGCGATATCTAATTTGATTTTAGGTTCAAGTGGCGGGGTTTCGTCAAATGCCCCTGCAACAACTAATTCAGTTAATGCAGGAAGAGAAATGGGATTTCAAGTATTTAATGCATTTTATTATTTAGATGAAGAAAATTATACAGAATGTGCTGGAATTTACAATGGAGCAACAAAGGGAAATTGTGCTAATGTGTTTGAAGAAAACGGAGAAGAAATGGTACAAATAATTGAAAATTCCATTAGAAGTAAAAGTGTATCTTTGTATTTATCTTTTGATTTATTACACGCAAAAGATTCAAACGATAATTTTATAATGACCTATACCCCAATTGTTTCTACTGTATGCGGTGTAGTTATATGTTTAATACTTTTAAGTTTCTGCTTTGATGTTGCTGTAAGGAGTATTAAGTTAGGTTTCTTACAAATAGTTGCTCCGATTCCAATAATATCAAGAATTGACCCTAAATCAGCTAAAGATGGAATGTTTAGTAAATGGGTAAAATCTTGTACAACTACATATCTTGATTTATTTATAAGATTAATAGCTATTTACTTTGCAGTATTTGTGATTGCTAATATAAACTTGACAGCTAAAAGTAATGTAACAGGTGAGGCAATGCAATCTAATGGTCTTGTTCAAGTATTTATAATTATTGGTGCTTTGCTATTTGCTAAATCATTACCTCAATTACTTCAAGATTTAACAGGAATGAAGATGGATGGTAAATTTACAATTAATCCAATGAATAAGTTAAGACAAACACCTATACTTGGTGCGGCTGGTGCGATGACTGCTGCTGCTGTTGGTGGAGCAATTACCGGTGGAATAGCTGGTGCACAAGCAAATCAACCTGGTAGAGGTATGTTATTAGGTATGAGCGGTGCTAGAAGAGATATGAAAGGCAAGGTCAACTGGTTAGGTGATGATAAAGGTAAAAACCTTAAGTCGTTTAGTACGGGTATGCAAACCGGTTATAAAAATATAACAGGTAAAGATTTCACGGTTTGGTCTCCGTGGAAACAAATTGGTACTAAAAATGGTGAAGAAAAAGTCGATAATATCAAAAAACATAAGTATGCACTACAAGGTGAACAAGCTGCTCTTGATGCTCAATTACAAAGTTTATATGATGATTATAAAGTCGCAGTTAATTCGAAAGATGAAAATAAACAAAGTGAAATCAGAGCTAATATTGAAGCCAACAGAAGTAAATATGGTAAACTTAGCAAATATATTTCAGTTCTTGATGATCAAACCAAAGACATTAAGAAATTATATAACATTGATGATTCACCGAAAGAAGACTTTGAAGAGGCAATGGCTGCTGCTAGTGAATACTTAAAAGGTAGTTCAACCCCTGTTTCTAGTAATCCACAACCAGCAACACCTACTACTTCAAATCCACAATCAAGTAATCAACAAAATAATGGTCAACCAACTCATAGAGTTACAGTAAAGCCAGCGACAGCTGCTAAAACTAATGTACAAAGAAAAGAATAATAAAAAGGGCGTGATACAATGAGAAGTTTTTTAATACCGGCCAATACAAAAAAGTCGATGTTGATTTTTGGACTATTTACTCCAACAGATTTGATTATGTTTGGAAGTGGTGTTGGAATAACTGTTATTCTATTACTAATTTTACCAGTTGAAGAGTTATGGGGCGCTATTATAGCACTAGCTCCAGCTCTTATAACTGGCTTCTTAGTTTTACCAGTTCCAAACTATCATAATATGTTAACAGTTATAAAATCGGCAATTGATTTCTTTACAGGTCGAAGAGAATTTATATGGAAAGGTTGGTGCTATCCACATGGCAACGAAAAAAAGTAAATATACGAATGATGATATCCCAGTAAGAGAAATTAAAAATGGAATGATTATTTTAGACAACGGAATGAAAGTTTGTGGCATTAAAATTATGCCTAGAAATATTTTTATTCTAGAACAATCAATGCAAGATAATATTATTAATAATTTAAAAAATGTTTATAACATGATTGATTATGAATTTTGGTTAATTTCTGCTGATAGACCAGTAGATATTAATGTTTATCTATCTCAATTACAACTTTTATATAACAAAGTAACAAATCCAGTAAAAAGAAAAATGATAATGGAAGATATTAACAAAGGTAATATGTTTATGAATAATAATGTTGTTGATACTGAGTATTTCTTATTATTTAAAGAAAAAAGTGATGATTTAATTCTAAAAAGAGTTAGAAATTTAATCAATGGTTTTGCAGGTGCGGGATTGTCTGCATACCAAACAACTAATGATGATTTAAGAAGAATTTTGGATAATTTCTTAAATGGTGGTCAAACTACTACTTTCGGGACGGTGTTAGGATAATGGATATTAAAAGTCAAATTGCTCCAAAGGGGCTACATTTCAAACCAAGTGAATTTGTTATAAGTGATAAATATGCCACTATTTTAACAGTTGTTTCGTATCCAAAATTTATCCAACCAGGTTATTTAGCAGAATTAACTAGTATTCCTGGTGTTAAAGTTGTAATTAAACATATCCCACTTCCTTTTAGCGTAATCCAAAAAATGTTAAACAAGGAAATAGCCGATTTAAAAATTCGTTATCAAGAAGAAAATGATAAAACGTTACAAGAAAGAATTAGACAAGATTATGAATCATTAGAATATTTTATAAGCCAACTTGCTAGTACACAATCAAAAATATATGATTTTCAAATGCATGTTATGATTACTGCTAATTCAGAAGATGAATTAACAGCTAAAAAAGTACAAATAAAAGGATATATGGAAGCTATGGAAATGCGAGCTTTTCCACTTCGTTTTGAACAAGAAAAGGTTTTAAAATCAATTCTTCCAATTTATCCTAAACAAGCAATTGAAGATAGAATAGGAACGCCAATACCTGCTCCTACAATTGCTGCTATGTATCCATTTATTTTTGATAGTATTAAAGATCCAGGATTATCTACTTTATTAGGTATTGATTTTTCTGGAGGAGTTATATTATTTAACCAATTTTTATATCAAATTAAAAAGGAACATAACCGTAATAACGCCAATATGATTATTTTAGGTACATCTGGTAGTGGTAAGAGTACAGCTGCTAAATTATTACTTAGAGGTCACATTAGAAATGACTATCAGTTAGTTGTAATTGACCCAGAAGGTGAACTTGAAGATATGGCTAAATTATATGGTGGGGATTTCATCGACCTTGGAAAAGGTGGAGAATATGGTATGATTAATCCACTTGAAGTTGTTATGGATGCTGATGAAGATGAAATTAAACAAGGCTTAGGTCATGCTGTACTTACTAGAAGTTTACAAACAATTAAAGCCTTTATGAAGTATTATGACCCTAGTATCGAACAAGATACAATTAACATGTTTAGTGAAATTGTACAAGATACATATAGAAGATTTGGAATGGATTTTAACACTGATTTTAGTAAATTTACTTCTAAAGATTATCCAACTTTAAAGGATGTTTATGCAACCGTAAGAGGTAAACTAAATTCGATTCCAGAAAAAACACATGAAAAAGATGTGTTAGAAAAACTAGAATTAAAGTTAAGACCTTTAGTTAAAGAATTAAGATACTATTTTGATGGTCATACAACAATAAGACCACAAAGTAATTTTATCGTATTTAACATACGAGAATTAATGAATAGTGATAAGAATATTCGTAATGCGTTATTCTTTAACATTTTAAAATATGCATGGAGCCTAACTTTAAATAGTAACATCAATACTGTTTTAACGGTTGATGAAGCTCATGTATTATTAAGTGGTAATAACACATTAGGAGCTGACTTCTTAGCGCAAATTCAAAGAAGAGCTCGTAAATATAACACAGGAACGATTATTATAACTCAACAACCAACTGATTTCTGTGATCAAGCAATTATTACTCAAGGTAAAGCTATTTTTGACAATGCTTCTTACTATTTGGTAATGGGATTAAAGAAACAAGCAGTTGAAGATTTATCAAAATTAATCGATTTAAATGACAATGAAAAAGAAAGCATTAAACGATATACACAAGGTGATGCGTTATTTGTATGCGGTTCAAGGCGTATGCGTATTAATGTTGTAGTTACTGAACAAGAATTAGATTCATTTGGTTCAGGTGGAGGACTATAAAAAAACAGGTGGTGAGGTAAATGTGGGCAAAAATTACAACTACTGCTAAAAAAGCAATTGATGCTTCAAAAAAGGTTAAACAAGTTAAAAATGCTTTAGGAGAAGACGGAACTGAAGAAACAAAGAAAAAAGTTGTGACTGGACTTTCAGTTGGTTGTTTTGCTGGTTTTCTTGGAATAGTTGTTTTAATCTCCTTGGTGGCAGTGTTTGTATTAGGACCTTTATTTCAAATAAATGAAACGCTTGGTAAGGTTGAAAAAAACTTTCACACATTTACTGAATCACTAGGTAATTTTCTTACATTTAGAGGTTGGTGTACTGATTCTGAATGCCAGCAAAAAGAAAAAGCAGATTTTTATGAATATGTAAAAGAATTAGCTGAAAAACCAAAGTATGCTAATTTGGATGTTAATTTATTAGTTTCAACTGTTACTTATAGTGAGCCATCAGGGTATATAAGTGACGATAGTGATGCAGATTTTGAAGATAAATTAGATAACTTTGAAGAATATGAAAAAAAACATAATGAAGCAAAAGCTAAAGGCGAAAAACTTGAGAATGATAAATACGACCCATCGGTATTAGAAATGAGCAATAAATATGATAACGTTGTTGATTATCGTAAAAGTAAAAAACAAGTTCGAAAATTAGCTAAAAAATTAGTTAGAGCTTATGATGAGTATCTTAAAGACCTAAAAAATGGAACTGCTTCCAATAAAACAGTAGATGATTATTATTATCCAGTTTTAGAAGAATTTATTAGAAAAAACATCACTAAAAAAGATGCTTCTGATAGTGAAGTTAATGACGTTATAAAAGATATATATTCAAGACTTGAATTTTATGCTTTTATAATTGATAACAATTTAGGCAACAGAAACTATACAAGAGTTTATGGTTATTGTTCTGGAGTTGAAGTAATAACAAATGAAGGAAGCCCAGTTGGTACATTTAGTTTGGAAGAATATGTAGCTGGTGTTGTTCAAGGTGAAAACTATCCAGGACAAAACATGGAAGCTTATAAGGCCTTTGCAATTGTAGCTCGTACATTTACATTAAAGAAAACAGAAAATTGTACTAAACCTATTAGAACAAGTGATTCTGATCAAATATTTACAAACCCGACCCAAGATTTTGCTATCAATGCTGCTAAAGAAACCGAAGGTTTAGTTTTGGTTAATGATGGAGAAATCTTTATGAGCATGTATGATTCGTATTGTTACAATGATAGTGATTGTAAATATGGAATAGATAAAGAAAATGGCAAAAAATATGTTATCTATAAAAAACAACCAGGAGGAGAAACTCATAAAGTCTACTTAAGTGATAAATACTTTGGTATGGCTAATGGTGGTCATGGAGAAGGTATGAGTGTTACTAAATCATACGAAATGGCTGATAGTGGTAAAAAATACGATGAGATTATTAAATATTTCTATTCAGATGGGGTTACCATATCTGGTATGACAACTACGATTGGTGGTAAATTTAAAAGTTCAATAATAGCGCCTAATAGCGTAGAGGACCTTAAAAATCGTTCAATGATGTATGCTGCTGAAAGAACTGGAAACATCGGTGATATAACAGTCGACTTAACACAAATATATAAAGGAAATGCTAGTAATTTAGGTCAATGTGTTTGGTTTGCAAAATCAAGAGCATTAGAACTAATTTATAATTCTGATATGCCAGCAGATGTTAAAATCAAAGCGTTTAGAGCTATTGAAGCAACATATGCTAATGGTGAAGGTTGGTATCGTAACCCAGCTTTAGATGTGTTTGAAAAATCAAGAAATTATAATGAGCCAAGAGCTGGTGCGATTGTATCTTGGAGTGGAGGCTCAAGCGTATGTAGTCCAAGGTGTGGACATGTTGCTATAATAGAATCTGTCGATACTAAAAATAAAACAGTAGTTTTAGCAGATGGATATAATTCATCTGGAGCTAATGGAACAGCAAGTTGGGGTTATGTTGAATATAGGCTTAGAACTCTAACTTTTGAAGAACTAAGAAATTATGGTTCTGGATATACATTTAATGGATATGTATACATTTTAGGATAGGTGGTTATATGAAAAAAGTATTAATATTTATTGCATTGCTTTGCATAACCGGCTGTGATATAAAGTATGATTTATCCTTTAAAAATGAAAAAATAGAAGAAAAAATAGAGGTTATTTTACCTAAGAAAGAAAAGGAAAAATATGATGATTTAACTAAAGCTAATCCTTATGCTATATTAGATGGGTTAGACCAAATAGAATATAACCACAAATATAAAAAATTATTAACAAAGAATGTTGGTTATTATAATTATACATATGATTTTTCTGATTTTGGTAGAGCTTATTATGTTAGAAGTTGCTTTGATGCGGTATCTTTTTCTAAAAATGATGAATTAGGTACTTATACTCTTAGTACTTCTAATGGTTTCCATTGTATGTTTTTAAACTATGAACAAGTTGATAATGTTTTAATCACTATTACAACTGACAGATATGTTTTAGATAACAATGCTGATATTGTTAAAGGTAAGAAATATATATGGCGCATTAATAATGACAACGCTTCTAATAAATCTATTAAAATTACATTTGGTGATGTAAGAAAAAGAACAATTATAGATTTTATAGAAGAAAACTTACCTTTAGTAATCTTAATAAGTGTTTTAGTTGTTTCATTAGGTGGCGGATTTATAATTTTGAAATCATTAAGTAAAAAAAATAATGAACTTTAATTGATTTAATTTGTTAAATTTGTTATACTTATATTTAGAATAAATAGGAGGTACAAAAATGAAGTTGAAATTTAGAGCTTCGGCTAGAGATATTGCTATTTTTGTAATTTTTTGTATAGTATTGTTGTACTTTGTAGCTATTGCAGTTTTGAATTTGGCTAGTTTTGCTGATGATGGTAGTCTACATGGATTAAATCCATTTAAAGCATTTACTAGTGAATATATATTGGCTACAATAATTGGTTTTATTGCTGTATTAGCATTCATAATCACAAGTGTTTCTTCATATTTCTTTGATAGAGACAAAGGTATTGGTGTTACAACTGAAAAGAAAAAAGAAGATGGTTATTCTAGATGGGCTACCGATAAGGAGATGAAAAAAGAATTAAAATTAGTTAAAACAACTGATGAAAATTCACCTTATGGTGGTATTCCAATCATTAACGATGGCGTTAATATGTGGGTTGATGATGGTAGTTATCATAGTTTAATTATTGGTTCTACTGGTAGTGGTAAAACACAATCGATGGTATTACCTTTAGTTAAAATTTTAGCAAAACACGGCGAATCTATGATTATAACCGATCCTAAAGGTGAAATCTATGAACAAACCGCTAATATGTTGAAATCAAAAGGTTATAATGTAATTTTATTAAATTTCCGTGACCCTCAAAAAGGTAATGCTTGGAACCCACTTGCCCTACCATATAGCTTATATCATGAAGGTAATAAAGATAAAGCAAATGAGTTACTAGATGACCTTGCTATGAATATACTATATGATGAAAAAGCACAAAATCAAGATCCATTCTGGGAAAAAACATCAGCTGATTATTTTGCTGGTTTGGCTCTAGGTTTATTTGAAGACGCTAAAAGAGAAGAAATAAACTTAAATAGTATCAATTTAATGACTACAGTAGGAGAAGAAAAAATAGGTGGAACAACTTATATCAAAGAATATTTTGGTTATAAAGACCCAGCAAGTCCTGCTTATATAAATGTTTCTTCAACTATTATGGCACCTAGCGATACTAAAAGTAGTATTTTATCAGTTTTTAAACAAAAAATTAAACTATTTTCTTCAAGAGAAAATTTATCTGAAATGTTATCTCATTCTGACTTTGATATGAAAAGTATTGGTCGTGAGAAAACAGCAGTATTTATTGTAATTCAAGATGAAAAGAAAACTTACCACTCTTTGGTTACAATATTTATTAAACAATGTTATGAAACATTAATCGATGTTGCTCAAGAAAATGGTGGTAAATTACCATTTAGAACAAACTTTATTCTTGATGAGTTTGCTAATATGCCACCATTAAAAGATGTTACTACAATGGTAACAGCAGCACGTAGTAGACAAATAAGATTTAATTTCATTATTCAAAACTTTGCCCAATTGTATCAAGTATATGGCAAAGATAATGGGGAAACGATTAAAGGAAACTGTGGTAATATAATTTACTTAATCAGTAGTGAAATTGGTGCTCTAGAAGAAATAAGCAAAATGTGTGGAGAGGTTAAATCTAAGGAAAAAGAAAAAACTGCCAGCACACCATTAGTAACAGTAAGTGATTTACAACGATTAAAAGAAGGTAACATAATTATATTAAGAACAAGAATGATGCCTTTTAAAACTAAAGTTGTGTATGATTACAAAATTGATTGGGGATACAAAACCGAAAGGGAAGGTTATCCAAAAAGAGAGAAACAACCCCTTGAATTATTTGATTTAAAAGGTTTTGTAAATGAAAAAAGAGAAAACAAAATAAATGATGTTTTAAACAACTTTAATAATGCTCCTATACCTCCAATGGCAGGGGTAAACAAAAATAGTAAACAAAATTTAAATGTTGACGATTTAATTAAAAAAATTGATGCAAAAATATCAGAATTAGAAGAACAAGAAAAGCAAGAAAAAGCTAATTCATCTCAAGTAGAACAAAAAGAAAAACCAAAAATGAGCATGGAAGATTTACTTAGAACTGAACCTATTAAAGAAGATGTTAAAGTAGAACCGAAAATGAGTATGGAAGAACTACTTAAGAGTGAACCAGTTAAAGAAGAACCTAAATTTATTCCTAATATTGATATTGACAAATTAACAAAAAGAATCGATGCTAGAATAGCAGAAATAAACGACGAAGAAAAAGCACTCGGTAAGGCAAAAGCTACTAGAAAAGATACATATGTTAATCCAAGCACACATACTATTAATGGAGTAACAGATGACCAATTCTTTGATGATTTCTTCTATGATGATTAATATTAAAGAATGATTAATTTCATTCTTTTTGATTATTATTAACTATATAGAAAAATATATAAAACATATAATCTATATAGGAGGTTCATATGATAAAAAGTATTTCAATAAAAGAATTACTCCCTATAATTGAGCAAGTTGATTTAATTGATATTAGAACCATTGCTAAATACAATGATAACCATATACCTGGAGCTATTAATATTCAAATGGAAGATTTGATGATTAATCCGAGTAAATATATATCAAAAAACAAAAGGTATTATATATACTGTCAAAAAGGATTAGCAAGTACAAATTTAGTAAGCATTTTATCAAAACTCGGTTATGATGTCGTAAGTGTTAGTGGCGGATATGAAGGATGGTTGTTAGAAAAGTAAGTCATATGGCTTACTTTTATGTTTAAAATATGTTATAATAAAAATAGGTGGTTAATGTGGAATATATAATAATAACTTTACTGATAATCATATTAATAATTTCAATCATAACCCTTACAAAAAATATTAACGAGGGTGCAATAACTGAAAGAATTGGTAAATTAGAAACTGGAGTTGTAAAAGAATTAGGAGATTTTAAAAATGGTTTTTCAAAGGATTTATACGACGATTTTGAAAAATTAAATGAAAAATTAGATTATAAATTAAGATTAATTAATGATAAAGTAAATGAACGATTGGATGAAAATTTTGAAAAAACAAATAAAACTTTTATAAACGTATTAGAAAGATTATCGAAAATAGATGAAGCTCAAAAGAAAATAGATACATTATCACAAGATATTATTTCTCTTCAAAGCGTTTTAACTGATAAAAAAACAAGAGGAATTTTCGGAGAAGTAAATTTGAAACAAATAATGAGTAGCGTTTTCGGTGAAAACAAAAGCATTTATCAAATGCAGTACACATTTGAAAATAAAACTATTGCCGATTGTGTCTTATTTGCTCCACAACCACTAGGAACAATTGCAATTGATTCAAAATTTCCACTTGAACATTATCGAATAATGGTAGAGAAAAAAAATAGTAATGAAATTAGAGAACAAGCAGAAAAATTATTTAAAAATGATGTAAAAAGGCATATAGATGCGATAAGTAGTAAATATATAATTGATGGAGTTACAAGTAATCAAGCTATTCTTTTTCTACCAGCTGAAGCTATATTTGCCGAGATAAACGCTTATCACCCAGATTTAATTGAATATGCTTATAAGAGGCGAGTTTGGCTTACTAGCCCTACAACTTTGATTAGTACATTAACAACAATTCAAGTAATAATTAAAAATATTGAAAGAGATAAATTCGCATCTATGATTCAAAAAGAATTAAAACTTTTAAGTGAAGAATTTCTACGATATAAAGATAGATGGGATAAACTATATCGAAGTATTGAAACTGTTAGTAGAGATGTTAAAGAAATACACACAACAACCGATAAAATTACTAAAAGATTTAATGCAATTAACCAAGTCGAGGTGACTGAAATAAATGAAATTAAATAAAATCATTGCCTTATTGATGTCAGTTGTTATATTTTATTTAACTATAATAAATAATAATATTAGTTATCTACTATTTATAATAGTTTTAATAATACCATTTGTTATAAAAACAAAACCAATAATTACATTTTTGTACTTGATATATACATTTATTGCTATATTCATGGGGTTTCAATTGAAATTTTATAAATTAATTCCTTGGTTTGATGATATAGCACATATAAGTTGGGGGTTTATATCAAGTATGATTGCTATTTATTTAATTAAATATTTTAAATTAAATAATCAGAGCATAATATTTAAATGTTTATTCATAGCAAGTATTTATTTTTTAACAGCTGGAATTTGGGAGATTTTTGAGTTTAATTTTGATAACATATTTAACGGAAATATGCAAAGAAGAGAAACCGGAGTTTTTGATACTATGAATGATATTATAAATGGTTTTATAGGGAATTTACTTTTTATATTATTATATATTTTTGAATACAAATTAAACATTAAATTACTAATAAATAATTTAATAGATGAAATAGGTAGGTGAATTTATGCAAGAAGAAATAAAAAAAATATTAAAAGAAAATGAAAAAGCATTAACAGTTTATGAAATAAACGATTTATTAGGCTTTAAAACAGCGAAAGAATTGAAAGAATTACTTAAGACTTTAAATGAAATGGAAGATAACTTAGAAATATATCGAAGCAAAAAGGACAAGTATTTATTGTTTACCAATTGCCATTTAAAAGTAGGAACTCTAATTGCCAATAAAAAAGGATTTGGATTTGTCGATATTGAAGGTGACGAAGATGTCTATATTTCACCTTCTAACCTAAACGGCGCTATACACGGAGATAAAGTAATTGTTGAAATAACATCTCCTAAAGGAATTGATTTAGAAGGAAGAATAGTTAAAATTGTAAGTCGTAAATTGAAACAATTAGTAGGGGAAGTTAAATATAAAAATCGTAAACCTTATTTAGTTTTAGATGATGATAAAGTTAGATTGACTATTCTATTGCCAAAGAATCCTAATTTAATGGAAGGACATAAAGTTTTAGTAAAATTAACTAACAAAGTAAAAGAAAATACCTATAATGCTGAAATATTAAAAATAATTGGTCATAAAAATGACCCGGGTGTTGATATATTATCAATTACATATCAAATGGGAATAAAAGACATATTTGATGAAGACACGATGAAGGAAACAGAAAAAATTCCATCAGAAGTAAGTGAAAGCGAATTTGAAAATCGAGTTGATTTAAGAGAAGAACAAATATTTACAATTGATGGTGATGATACAAAAGATATCGATGATGCTATATCATTAGATATTTTAGATAATGGTAATTATAAATTAGGAGTTCATATTGCTGATGTAAGCTATTATGTAAAAAAAGATAGTTATTTAGATAAAGAAGCTAGAGAAAGAGGAACAAGTGTTTATTTAGCTGATAGAGTAATTCCAATGTTACCACACAAATTATCAAATGGTATATGTTCCCTAAATCCAGGAGCAGACAGATTAGCTGTATCATGTGTTATGGAAATAAATAATAAAGGTGATGTTGTTGATTACGACATATTTCCAAGTGTGATAAAATCAAAAAAACAAATGACATATAAAAAAGTAAATGAAATATTAGAACAAAACAAAATACCAGAAGGATACGAAGAATTTGCTACTAAATTAATTAAGATGCAAGAATTAGCTAAAATATTAAGAGATAATAAAGTAAGAAGAGGATATATTGATTTTGGAATTGATGAAGCAAAAATTATTGTAAATGACGAAGGAAAAGCAATTGATGTTAAGCTAAGAAACCGAGGTTGTGGTGAAAATTTAATTGAAGATTTTATGATTGTTGCTAATGAAACAGTTGCAACTCATATATATTTTATGGATTTACCTTTTATTTATCGTGTTCATGGTGAACCAAATGAAGAAAAAATAATGAATTTTTTAAGATTTGTAAATATACTAGGATATAAAATAAATGGTAAAATTACGAAAATAACTCCTAAAGCTATGCAAGATTTATTAAATCAATTAAAAGAAAAAAAACAATTTCATCTTTTATCAGGATTATTATTAAGAAGTATGCAAAAAGCAGTTTATTCTGATAAAAACATAGGACACTTTGGTATTGCAAGTAAATGTTATACTCACTTCACCTCACCGATTAGAAGGTATCCTGATACAACCGTTCACAGATTATTACACACATATATATTCTCACAAGAACTAGATAGCGACACAATTGATTATTGGACTAAAGAACTACCTTTTATTGCATTAGAAACATCTAATGCAGAGCGATTAGCTATTGAATGTGAACGAGAAGTTGATGATATGAAGATGGCAGAATATATGCAGGAACATATTGGTGAAGAATACGAAGGCGTTGTAAGTTCAGTAATGAATTTTGGTATGTTTGTTGAATTACCAAATTTAATCGAAGGTTTAATTAAAATTGATAGTTTAACTGACGATTATTATACATATGATGAAACTACATTCTCGTTAATCGGTAGAAAAAATAAAAGAGGCTATCGTCTAGGAGATTCTATTAAGGTAAAAGTTGTTAATGCTGATAAAAACAAACGAACAATTGATTTTGAGGTGGCTAATGGAAGTAATTAATAGAAAAGCAAATTATGATTATGAAATTATTGACACTTATGAAGCAGGTGTTGTATTAACAGGAACAGAAATTAAATCGATTAGATTAGGAAGGATTACCTTAAAGGATAGCTACGCTATTATAAAAAATAATGAAATATTTTTACTTAATGTTCACATAAGTTCATATGAACAAGGAAATAGATTTAACCATGATGAACTTAGAACTAGAAAATTATTATTACATAAAAAAGAAATAATCAAATTAAAAGAAAAAATAGATAAAGAAGGATTTACTATTATTCCTCTTAAACTATATTTTGTTAAAGGAAAAGTAAAAATATTATTAGGACTAGCCAAAGGTAAAAAGAATTATGATAAAAGAGAAGCTATAAAGAAAAAAGATATTGAAAGACAAATAGCGACTGATTTAAAAGAAAGATATTGAAAAAAGAAAAAAAGCAAAAATTTGCTTTTTTTTATATTAACTCATATGAGTATAGAACAATTTGGTGGAGCAGAGGAGAGTTGCACTCCTGTCCGAAAACACAACTATTAAAGTTCTACAAGTTTAGTTGGTTTGTTGTTGTCCTAAATGATAATAAACCAGCCAAATTACATTTAGTAATTCCTATATAGTTCATTATTAAAGTTAGGAATACCTTTAATAATATAACTCACTAAACGAACCCCATATATTTTCCATGAGTAAGAAAATAAAGGAGTGCCTTCTTTATATTAAGCGAAAGCTAATTGATTTCTGTTTCCAGTTATTTTTAAATTTGGATTTAACGCATACCTACGACTTGCTCCTTAATAATTATTATTCTCGTCGAAACTAATGCTGCCCCATGTGAGAATAATTATAGCACACAAATTTTAAATAATCAATAGTTTTTATTTTACACTTTTTGCTATAATTAAAATGAAAAAATTGTGAATTATTGGACATAGGAACCGATTTTGTGATATAGTATTATATAGATGGAAAGGTGGTACTATGCCTAGGAGAAAAAAGACTGAGGAAGAAATAATTAAAAAAATAGATGAAGTCAATGAAAAGATGAAAGAAATCAACAAAGAACCAATCAAAAAAGTTTCAAAACCAAAGGCGAAGAAAAAGCAAAAAACTAAAGAACATAAAAAAGATGAGACTTTCGAAACAAAAAAAACAACTAAAATCGAAAAAACAAATCCAACTAATAACAAAAGGAAAAGTAAAACTAGTAAGATTAAAGAAGAAGCTTGGACAATTGATACAAGTAGTTTAGAAACCATAAAAAAAGAACCAAAGGAAAAACTAAAAATAAGTTTAAATGTAAAAAAAACTTATGATATATTTGAAGTTGTTTTAATAATTGTAATTGTTTCATTTGTAGGTGTATTAATTGGGTATACTGTAAGAGATAAAAAATATAATGCTGATGATGAAAAATATACTAAAGTTTCAAAAGAATTACAAACTTTTATTGACCAATATAATTATATATTAGATAATTATTATGGAGATATTGATAAAAACGAGTTAATCAAAGATGCTATTCAAGGCATGTTTGATTCATTAGATGCTTATTCTAATATAATAGATGAAAATACTTCAAATAGTACAATGATAAAACTAGAAGGAAAATATGAAGGTCTTGGAATCGAAATATATAATGATAATGATGGTAATATAGTAGTTCTCACTGTTTTTGAAGATAGCCCAGCAGCTAAAGCTGGTATAAAAGTAGGGGATATTATAACTAAGTTTAACGAAAATGTTCTAGCAGGAAAAACGACAACTGAATTTGTTAATATGGTTAAAGAAACAGAAGGAAAATTAAAGTTAGAAATTAAAAGAGACGATGAAACATTTGATGCAGAAGTTTCAAGAGAAAAAATAATTTTAGATTCTGTTACTTCAAAAATGTTAGATGAAAAAACAGGATATATAAGTATTAGTATATTTGCCACTAATACAGATAGTCAATTTGAGGAAGCTTTGAAAAGTTTAGAAGCACAAGGAATGAAAGGGTTGATTATCGATGTTAGGGGAAATAGTGGAGGACATTTAAGTAGTACGCAGAATATTTTGTGTCAATTATTAGATGGAAGTCATATCATTTATCAAACTGAGAATAAAAAAGAAACCGACATTGTTTATTCGAGCGGAACGGTAACCAAGAGCTATCCAATAGTTGTTTTAGTTGATATTAATAGTGCATCTGCTTCAGAGGTGTTAGCAGGAGCATTGCAACAAGAGTATAAGGCTTATATAATTGGAACTAGGACATTTGGAAAAGGAACAGTTCAAGAATTAAATAAAATAGATGGAATAGGCGAGTATAAGTTTACAACTAAAAAATGGTTGACTCCGAATGGAACATGGGTTGAAGGTGTTGGAATTCAACCTGATTTAGAAGTTTTATTAGATGAAAACTATGCAAATAATCCAACTGATGAAAATGATAAACAATTACAAGCAGCGATTAAATATTTAAAAGACTTCAAAGATTAGACAAAATTGAAGTCTTTTCTTTATTTGCTATATATAAGGAAAGAGGTGAAAATATGAAGAAAATATGTATTGGAGATGTATACCAAATTCAATGTTATAAACATAACGGAAAAATTCATCGTGCTTGGGATGAAGCGGTAGTTTTAGATATAAAAAAGGACTACATAGTTTTTGGAAATAATAAAACACTTGTTACTGAATCACAAGGTGGTTGTTGGCGTACCAAGGAACCAGCGGTTATGTATTTTTTTAGAAATAAATGGTATAATATCATATCACAATTAAAAAAAGATGGCATATATTATTATTGCAATATCGCAACTCCATTTATTATAGAAGATGGAACAATTAAATATATAGATTATGATTTGGATTTAAGAATATTTCCAAGCGGTGAGTTTAAAGTACTAGATAAAATGGAATATGAATATCACAAAAAAATAATGGGTTATAGTGAAGAATTAAATAAAGTTGTTACGAGTTCTTTGGAAGAATTAATAAATGAATATAAGAATGGAGCAATTATGTTTAGTAGCAAAAAAAATATGGAATATGGTAATATATATAGAGAATTAACAAAAAATATAAAAAGTAGTAATATTTAATTTACATTAGAATATTATTAATTGTAAAAAAAAATATTTTTTTCAAAAAAGGCCTTGACAAGTATCATAGTATTTGATATATTAATAAGGCCCTATGAAAAAGAGGCATTACATCGAGAATAAAAACAAGACTGATAAGGTATCAAATTTAACATTTTTTACAAAAAATGCGAAAATTGTAAAAAAATGAAAAAAATTCAAAAAAACACTTGACTTAAGATTTCAAATTTGATATACTGATATCGTGCTTGTGAGAAACACAAGAATGATCTTTGAAAACTGAGCAAAATGTCAATTCAAAATTAGTTAGGATAATTCAATTCGAAAATTATTTTTTTTTGGAGAGTTTGATCCTGGCTCAGGATGAACGCTGGCGGCATGCCTAAGACATGCAAGTCGAACGAGATGTACCAATGAAGATTGAGTGCTTGCACAAAGTTGGATTTGGATTTGCATCTAGTGGCAGACGGGTGAGTAACACGTGGGTAACCTACCCTGAAGACTGGGATAACAGTTAGAAATGACTGCTAATACCGGATGATTCATGAGAAGATAACTTTTCATGCTAAAAGGAGCGTTTGCTTCACTTCAGGATGGGCTTGCGGTGTATTAGCTAGTTGGTGGGGTAATGGCTCACCAAGGCAACGATGCATATCCGAGCTGAGAGGCTGATCGGACACACTGGGACTGAGACACGGCCCAGACTCCTACGGGAGACAGCAGTTAGGAATATTCGTCAATGGAGGAAACTCTGAACGAGCAATGCCGCGTGAGTGATGAAGGTCTTTATGATTGTAAAACTCTGTTGTAAAGGAAGAACAACTATCATAGGAAATGATGATAGTCTGACGGTACTTTGCCAGAAAGCCCCGGCTAACTACGTGCCAGCAGCCGCGGTAATACGTAGGGGGCGAGCGTTATCCGGATTTATTGGGCGTAAAGCGTGTGTAGGCGGTTTATTAAGTCTAAGATTAAAGCCTGGGACTCAACCCCAGTTCGTCTTAGAAACTGGTAGACTTGAGTGTGGTAGAGGCAAGTGGAATTTCTAGTGTAGCGGTTAAATGCGTAGATATTAGAAGGAACACCAGTGGCGAAGGCGGCTTGCTGGGCCATTACT
>HF989887.1 GCA_000432255.1 Acholeplasma sp. CAG:878
GCTAATAATTCTATTAATGTAAATCCTTTTCTTTTCATATTCTCCTCCTTCTTTTATTCTTCGTAGGACACAACAAAAAACACGAAAGAAACCTAGGCTGGCGTTCCTAGTTTCATTTCGTGTTTATTTATAATATGGTTACTTAATAACCCCCCCCCAGGAGTTAACACATTGTGAACACGAATTATACTTATAACCATATTACTCATCTCCTACTTTAGTTTTTTGTTGATTTATTTATAACCAACTCTCATACTCTCGTATGATTAATTATATTCTATCATATAATTTTTTTATTTTCAAGTAGTTTATTGAGTTTTTAATTTTCAAATATAAAATTAAGTTTAAGATTTTACCATTTTGTAATTATAATTTTTTAGTAGAAAACCGGACTTTTAATCTAAAAAACTATTGTTAACTATTTCTAATAACTTGACTAAAATATATATATAATGTTCTTTTAGATTATTCAAATCTAGTGTTACAACTAAATGACCTCCACGAAGAGTAAACCTTAAATTTTTAGTAAGATTCAAAGAATCCATAAATAATTTTTCGCCATTTATTTTATCAGTTGTTTCTTTTTCAAAGATTATTTCTATTTTTTGTGAAGATTGTAATATATTTTTAATATTTAAATTATTAGCCATGTGTTCAAATAATTGTTCATACATATAAATAGTTATATCTTCATTTATTCTTCCAAATCTATCTTCTAATTCTCTTTTAACCTCTTCTAATTTACTTTCACTATCGATTTCACTTATTTTTTTATGAATAATTATTTTTAATTCTTCATCTTTTACATAATCATCACTTATACTAGTTGTGACATCGATTAACGCTTTATTTGTTTCTTTTTTCTCTATATAAGTTCCATTTAATTTAGCTACTTCTTCGTTTAACATCTGAATAAATAAATCTACTCCAACACTATCAATAAATCCAGCTTGTTCATCTCCTAATATATTTCCTGCACCTCTTATAGCTAAATCTCGCATAGCAATCGAGAAACCACTACCTAATTCAGTAAATTCTTTAATTGCTTTTAATCTTTTAGTTGCTAGTTCAGTTAATACTTTATTAGAATCATACAATAAATAACAATAAGCTATTTTATTGCCTCGTCCAACTCTGCCTCTAATTTGATATAGTTGAGATAAACCAAACTGATTAGAATCCATAACTATTAATGTATTAACATTAGGAATATCAATTCCAGATTCAATAATAGTTGTACAAACTAAAACATCGTATTTGTAATCAATAAAATCAAGCATTATGTTTTCAATTTCTTCTTTTTTCATCCTACCATGAGCATAAGCAACTCTTGCTTCTTTAACTAAATTGTTAATCTCAAGGGCTTTACTTTCAATTCCATCAATTCTATTATATAAAACAAAAACTTGACCCTTTCTTGATAATTCCTTGTATATTGCTTCTTTAATTATATTGTTATTTCTGCTAGTTACATAAGTTTGAATTGGAAATCTATTTGTAGGCGGTGTTTCCAATAGTGATAAACTTCTAATATTAGCAAGAGATAGTTGTAGGGTACGAGGAATTGGAGTAGCTGATAAAGTTAAAACATCAATACTATTTTTATAATTTTTAATTTTTTCTTTATGTGCGACACCAAATCTTTGTTCTTCATCTATTATTAATAAACCTAAATCTTTAAATTTAATTTGTGAATTTAATATTTTATGTGTACCTATTACAAAATCTACTTTTCCTTCACTTATAGATTTCATTATTAAATCTGTTTCTTTATTTGTTGTAAATCTATTTAATAATTTAATATTAACTGGAAAAGATTTAAATCTTTCAAGAGCATTTAGGTAATGTTGATTAGACAAAATAGTAGTAGGGCATAACATTGCAACTTGTTTACCAGACAAAATTGCTTTAAATGCAGCTCTAAAAGCGACTTCTGTTTTTCCATATCCAACATCTCCACACAACAATCTATCCATCGGATGATTAGACTCCATATCTTTTTTAATCTCTTCAGTTACTTTAATTTGATCTGGTGTTTCGGCATAAGAAAATTCTTTTTCAAAATTAATTTGATTTTCGTCATCTTTATTAAATGCAAAACCTAAAACAGTTTTTCTTGTCGCATACATATTTAATAATTCAAACGCCATGTCATGAGCTCTTTTTCTTGCTCTTAACTTTGTTTTTTCCCATTCTAAAGAACCTAATTTATTTACTTTTGGTATATGTCCTTCATCTATACTATATTTAGTAATTAAATCTATTTTTTCAACAGGAATGTATAATTTATCGTTATCTTTATATTCTAGTTGTAAATAATCCTTTTTTAAATTATTTTTAGTAATTGTCTTTATTCCACAATATCTTGCAATACCATACATACTATGAACGACATAATCACCAGCGTTTATTTTTGTTATATCTTTAATCTTAGTTCCTATTTTCAAATTGTTTTTATAACTTTGATTTTTATTTCTACCAAATAAATCATTTTCACTTATAACTACTAAATCATCAATTGTAAAACCTTCATCTATTTTTTTAACTATAACATTTACATAATTTGGAAATATTTGTTCCTCATTAGTAAAAACTTTATTTTTATTAGTTATAACTTCTAGAATATTATTGGCTTGATATCTACTACCTAAACAAATTATATAAGTTTTCGAAGAAGATAAATTTTTTTCTAAATCTTCATATTTTATATTTATTTCATTACTATTAAATAATCTACCTTGTCCAAAATCACTTAAATTAATATCATAATTATAACAAAGAAAATTGTTCATAAATGGTTTTTCAATTTTTAAACTATTATCAAGACAATAATTAACTATTTCTTCATTTAAATTTTTATTTCCTATGTTTAAATCTTCACTATTAATATAAATAACTAAATCGTTACAATAATCAGTTATGTTAACAACATTAGTATAATCAACAAGTTCCCTTTGTTTTTCTTTTAAAATACATTTTTCTGATAAGAATTCAGTATTAGGCATTATAGTTATTTCTTGTAATTTACAAATTGTTAACTGGCTATCAAGAGAAAAAGATTTAATTGCATCTAAAGTATCTCCCCAAAACTCTAAACGAATCGGTTTTGTTTCGTTAATAGGAAAAACATCTAATACAAAACCTCTTATAGCCATTTGACCAGATTTTGTAACTATTACTTCTTTTTCATAACCAAGTTCATATAACTTATTAATTAAATCTTCAAATTTATAATCATTATTTGTTTTTAATTTTATATATTTACTTTTAAATAATTCCTTGCTAGGTAAATATCTTAAAAATCCCATCAAATTAGTAACAACTATGTATTTACCATTATATAAACTATTCAATGTATTTAATCGGTTTAATTTAAATTCAGGAGATACTGCTAAAACTTCACTTGTTATAAAATCATCCATTGGAAAAAATAAAACATTTTTCTCATAATTTAACAATTTTTGATAAATTTTACTTGCTTCATATAATGAGTTAACTAAAACTAATATATTTTTATTTTCTTTTTTATATTTTTGACTTATAAAAATTGCTTTTAATTCATCAGTTAAACCAAATATATCTTTTTCTTTAACTTCACTAAAATAATTACTAAATATATTCATAAGCACCTCCATCCCATAAAAGATTGCCTTAAGCAATCCTAATTATATTTATTCATCAACTTATCAAAATCAATAGATATAAAATCTTCTACAATTTTAGGAGTTTTTAGTATAACTTCATTCAATTTATTAAACTCTTCATTACTTAATTTACCCAAAACATAATCTTTCATATCATAATTTTTATTTCTTGAAATTCCTATTTTTATTCTTTTATATTCATTTGTTTTTAACATCAACTCAATATTTTTTAACCCATTATGACCAGCCGAACCACCTTTATAACGTAGCTTATATTTACCAAGTTCTAAATCCATATCATCTACTATAATTAAAATATCTTCAATATTTATTTTAAAATAATCAATAAATTTTTTGATAACTTCTCCTGATAAATTAATATAACTAAGCGGTTTTAGGAATAGTACTTTTTCATTATTAATAATTTTTTGACCAAATATGCCATTAAACTTATTTTGTTCTAATGAAACATTAAAATATTTACAAATTTCATCCATACACATAAATCCAACATTGTGTCTTGTTTTAGAGTATTCATTACCTGGATTACCTAACCCGACAATTAATTTCATAAATCACCACCTTTGTGATAGGAAGAGTAAACCTCATTTTTAGTTAATTTTCTTTCTTTTGCAACTAATTTTATAGAATCCATAACTGATTTACCTTCTTTTATGTATAAATTAACATGTTCAACAATTGTCAAGTTTGAAAAGGTATTTACATTATTATTTCCAGCAACGACAATTACCATCTCTCCTTTAGCATTTTCTAACAAAGGAAGAACTTCCGATATTTTCCCTCTATATATTTCCTCAAATTTTTTTGTTATTTCCCGGGAAATAGAACAATCACGGTCTCCAAATACCTCTAAAATATTATTTAAAGTATTGGTTATTCTATGCGGAGCTTCGTAAAATATAATTGTACTTTTCTCATTTTTTAATGTTTCTAATTCTTTTTTTTGTTTACTATCCTTACTATTTAAAAAACCATAAAACAAAAATGGTTGAGGAATCAACCCTGATGATGTTAATGCGGGAATTAAAGCGGTAACTCCAGGAATAGAAATTACATTAAATCCTTCTTCAATGATTTTTTTTGCTGCTTCATAACCTGGATCACTAATAATAGGTGTGCCTCTATCACTAACTAAACCAACATTCATTCCTTTTTTTAAATATGAGATTATTTGTTCTACATTACTTTCTTCATTAAATTTATGATTAGCAATCAGTTTGTTCTTTATTCCAAAATGATTTAATAGTAATTTAGTTACTCTTGTATCTTCAGCTAATAGTATATCTACTTCTTCCATTGTTTTGATTGCTCTATAAGTTATATCATCCATATTTCCTATAGGTGTTGTAATCAAATACAAAGACGGAGTATTATCATAACTTTTTTGTGATGTTTTCATTTAACCACCTCAATTTTCAAAATATTTTTTAATTTGTTTGCTATACTCTCCATTTTCACAATGGCTATACAAAGGTGGCAGTATTTTTAATCCTGGTCTACCATTCTTAACACCTTCAATTAATAAAATATTTGCTTCTTTTGTTTCTTTTGGATAAACAAACCTTATTCTTTTAGGTTCTATATTATTTTTTCTCATTATAGTTATTATATCAGATAAACGCTCTGGTCTATGAACCATAGCAATATTTCCATTATTTTTCAATACTTTTTTAGAAATATTAATTATTTGTTCTAAATTTAATTTAATTTCATGCCTAGCAATAGTTTTATATTCTATTGTATTTAAGTTAGGAGTAGTTGCAACTTTAAAATAAGGAGGATTACAAACAACAGTATCAAAACTCTCTGTTTCAAAATAAGTATAAATCTTATTTATATCATCATTTATTATTTCGATTTGTTTCTCCAAATCATTCATTTTAACTGTTTTTAAAGCTAACTCATATACATCTTTTTGGATTTCCACCCCAATTATTTTAGCACTTGTTTTTGTCGATAATATAAGAGGAATAGGGGCATTCCCACAACCTATATCTAAAATCTTTGCTGTATTTTTGTTTAAAGTTACAAAATTAGGAAGTAAAACAGAATCTAATGAAAAGTTAAACATATCTGTATTTTGAACTATTTTTAAATTTTTATAACCAAGTAAATAATTAACGACTTCCATCCAAAACAGATACCTCAATTTCCCCTTTTTCAGGAATTAAAACTGTATATTTTTTATTAATAACATCTAAACTTACTACTTTACCTTTTCCTTCCTTAATTTCAACAGTTTTACCAATTTGTGGAAGACATTTTCGACATTCTTTATAACTATCATCCTCATATCTTAAACAACACAATAATCTACCACAAACACCATTTATTTTAGTTGGATTTAAAGAAAGATTTTGATTCTTAGCCATATTAATTGAAACAGATGTAAAGTTAGATGAAAACCTTTGACAACAAAGTTTAATTCCACATGGACCACATCCACCTACTTCTTTTGCTTTATCCCTAACACCTAATTGATACAACTCTATTCTTGTTTTATATCTATTTGCTAAATCTTTCGCTAAATCTCTAAAATCAACTCTTCCATCAGCAATAAATTTAAAAACTAATTCATTTCTATCCAATGTGTATTCAGCACCTACAATTTTCATATCTAAATTATATTTTTTAACTAACTCACGGCATTTTTTTAAAGCAGTTTTAGCATCTTTTAAATTTTGGATATTATCATAATAGTCTTTTTTAGAAGAAATTCTAACAACTTTATCAAAATCAGCACGAGTAGTTTTTGTTACAAAATTAGGTACTTCTACCTTACCAAAACGAAGACCCCATCCAGCATCAACAACCACAGTTACATTTCTTTTTAATGTAAAACCATTAGCGTCAAAATATTCTATATTGCCATTATTATTAAATGAAATTCCAACTATTTCCATGTTAAACCTCCAAATCCATAATCATTTTATCTATTAATAAATTTAAATTTGCATTATATTCTAAATTTTCTATACTAATATTTATTGTATTAATTTTATGAATTAAATCATCTATAGTATTTAAAGAAGCAATAAAAATAATATTTTCTTTATAGTCACTATAAATTTCAATTTCTCTATTTAATTTGTAATTTAAAACATCTTTATAAAAATAAAGTAACATATTTAATCCAATATTAACTAATCTTTTATCACTAAATATTTTGTGAAAATACTTTTGAGTATATAAAAGTGTGTTTAACTTATTTTTCTCAAAATAACTAACAAATTTAATTATTGAATTAATTCTTTCTTTATTTTCATCATTACAAAAAGCATTATAATCATTTTCATTATTAGTTAAAACTTGTCCAATTCTTTTTAATGTCTGAAACTCACCAACATATTTTTCTTTAGTTTGTCCATTTAAAGAAATAATTTGACAGCGTGATACGATTGTATCAAGTAATTGATAACGATTATTTACAACTAAAATCGCAATAATTCCAGGCTGTGGTTCTTCTAAAAATTTTAAAATTGAATTTGAAGAAGAAACATTTAATTTTTCAGCATGATTTATTATATAAACTTTTTTATTTCCTAAAAGTGCTTTTTTATTAAATTCTTCTTGTAAATTAATCAAATTTTCTTTTTTAATCCAATTATCTGATTCATCAATTATTTTTAATTCTGGATAATTACTTTCATCAATCATTTTACATTGATTACAAGTACTACATTTTGAAAAATCATAAGGACACAATATAGCTTTAGCAAATGTTAAAGCCATATTATATCCTTTATCATAACCATTTGTTTCGAAAAGATAGGCATGAGAAAAATGTTTATTAATAAAAACATTATTTAAAACTTTACAACTAATTGGTTGTTCTAAAGCAAACTTTGAAAACATAAATCACCTTCTTTTTAAAATGCAACAAAATATATTATAATAAAGCAAAATATTGCTGGTAATCCTAATAAAGATAGACTACCAACTGTTATTACATTAATTGGAATAATTAAATTTAATGGACTAACCAAGAGGTTAAAACCATATAAAGCAAAAGCACTTACAACTATTTTTTTTAATAAATTAAATAATTTTTTTAACATATTGCCTCCTATTAAAAAATATGAGGCATATAAGTTTTTATTCTTTATTTTCAATCATTTTTCTCTCTTCAAACGCCATTTCTAATGTTAGAGCATCTATATAATCTATATCAGCTCCAATAGGAACGCCATGAGCAATTTTAGTGATTTTAACATTACTATTTTCTAATAATTTTGTTATATAAAGAGAGGTAGCTTCACCTTCTATACTAGGTTTAAGAGCTAAAATGACCTCTTCAATATTTTCATCATTTACTCTTTTTATAAGATTTTCTATATTTAAATCTTCAGGATTAACATCATCTAATGGAGAAATTAAACCATCTAAAACATGATAAACACCATTGAAAAAACCACTCTTTTCAAATTGAATAATATTTTTAGGCTCTTCTACAACACAAATTAACTTATTGTTTCTTGAAGTATTTTTACAAACTGGGCATAAATCATCTTCTGATAAATTATTACATATACTACACCTTTTAATTTTTTGCTTTACATCTAATAGAGCTTGAGCAAAAATAGACGAAGTATCAAAATCAAAATCTAACGAACAAAGAGCCATCCTTTCGGCTGACTTTTCTCCAACTCCTGGCAATTTCTTGTAACAATTTATTAAGTTTTGCAACGATTCTGGATATAACACTAGAATAACCCCGGAATTCCTTTAGTATATTTTCCCATTTTTTCTTCTAATTCTTGAGCAATTTGTGAATTTGCCTCATTAATAGCAACTAGTAATAAATCCTCTAACATTTCAATATCTTCTTTTTCAAGAGAATCCATATTTATTTTAACCTCTTCTAAAACATTGTTACCTTTCATTTTAATAGTTACAAATGATTTAGTAACTTCATAAGTTTTATTGTCAATTTCATTTTTTGTATCTGACATTTCTTTTTGTAATTTTTGTGCTTGTTTCATCATAGCTTGAATATTCATAATCATTTTCCTTTCTAATTATACTCAACAATATCTCCGAAAATCGAAGCCATATCATCTTGTATCTGTTTTTTTACATTTTTAATAATTAAATTTAAATCATAATTATCTTCAATATATTTAAATTGTGTTTTATCTTTATTAAATTTATTTTTTATTATTTCCCATTCATCTAAATTTGTAGATATTACATTATATTTATTATTAAATACAACATTAATTAACTCTTCTATATTAACTATATTTTCAATAAATTGATTAGATAAACTATCGGTTTTATAAACAAATATTAATCCCTCATCACTTGCTGCTTTTAACTGACCATCTAATATAATTGATGCTGCTCTAGCATATTTATTATCAAGTAAATACTCTTCGATAGAAGATAATTCTTCCTTTACCTCAAGCATTTTCTTTTTATTGAATTTAGATAAAATATTGTTTATTCTAACTTTTTTAAATTGTTCTATTTCTACATTTGTTTTTTTATTTATATTTTTAATAATTGTAGTATTACTAACTATCTCTTTTTTACATTCTAATTCTTTATTTTTTTGTTCATTTTCTATAGGTTCTTTTTTTATTATTTCTTTATTTTCTTCATTTTTAAGGTTAACTAAAGGAACAAAATTTTCTTTTTCCAACATTTTAATTATGTTTATTTCAAATAAAAGTTTTAAATCACCTGATTTTTTTAATTGATTTGCTGTTTCTATTAATAAATTAATATATTTTATTACATCTTCTTTTGTAACACTATTTACTACATCATCATATAAATTACTATTTATTTTTTCATTAAAATAATCCGGTGCGGTGAGTTTAAGTAAAACATTTCTAAAATACAAAGTCATTTCATCAACAACTTTTAAGAAGTTTTTTCCTTTATTACTTAAATCATCTATTTGTTCAAAAACAGCCTTAGCATCATTATTTAATATGCTTTTAACTAGTAAATTAATACTTTGTTGAGGAAGAGAACCATTTATATCGTGGACATCGGTTGAAGTTATTTTTTCATCAGTTGAAGCATAGGCAATCGCTTGATCTAAAATACTTATTGTATCTCTTAGACTACCATCACCTAATCTAGCAATCTCAAAAATAGCATCATCATCAATTTTAATATTCTCTTTTGAAACAATATATTTTATTCTATTTATTAAGTTTTCTTCACTTATTCTCTTAAATTCAAATTTTTGACAACGAGATAAAATAGTTATAGGAACCTTATGAGGGTCAGTAGTTGCTAAAATAAAAATAACATGACTCGGTGGTTCTTCTAAAGTCTTAAGTAAAGCATTAAATGCTCCAATTGTTAGCATATGAACTTCATCAATAATATAAACTTTATATTTACCAACAGAGGGAACTAAATTAACTTTATTATTTATTTCTCTTATCTCATCTACTCCATTATTTGAAGCAGCATCAATTTCAATAATATCAACAGCTTGATTATTTTTTAATTGTGTACAAAATACACACTCGTTACATTTATTATAACCATTTAAATGTTCACAATTAACAGTTTGAGCAAGTATTTTTGCAACTGTTGTTTTTCCACATCCTCTAGGTCCAGAAAATAAATAAGCATGCGATATTTTGTCATTTAAAATACTATTTTTTAATGTTTTAACAATTGTTTCTTGACCTACAACATCATCTAGAGATTGTGGGCGATATTTCCTATATAAAGCACAATACATTTAGCACCTCCACGCTATTTAATTATAGCACATTTTTGATATATTTATAACAAAATATTTAATTATTGATTGCAAAAAAAACATATATATTACGTATATTTAGTACATTGTTAATAATTAAAAAGTAATTTAAAATTATATATTTTTTAACTATCATTTATAAAAAAATTCAAAAATATTATATTTTTTTGAATTAGTCATTTTCTTTTTTCTTTAAAAAAATCTTTTAATAATTTAGAACATTCATTTTTTAAAATGCCAGTTTCTATTTTGACATTATGATTATTTTTATTTTCAAAAGCTCTTGAAACACTTTCAACATAACCAAACTTTTCATTTTTACTTCCATAAACAACCTTTTTTATTCTAGATTGAATAATTGCACCACAACACATCATACACGGTTCGATTGTAACATACATTGTACATTCATTTAAATACCAGTTTTTTTTCTTTTTACATGCTTTATTGATTGCTTCAATTTCAGCATGACTTGTAGCTTTATGCGTTTTTTCTTTTTTATTATGTCCTCTACTTATGATTTTACCATTTTCGACAATCACTGCTCCTACTGGAACATCTCCACTTTTAAGACTTTTCTTTGCTTCTTTAATTGCTTCAAGCATATATTTTTCCAAAATATTACCTCCTTTTTGATAATATAATAAAAAAGCACACACATTTAGAGGCTCTTAAGGCTGCTGAATTCCTTCTCTGACCTAGTTCAAACATAAATGTTGTGCATATACACTATATAACATTTTTGAATTAATTGCAACTTTTATTATATGATGTTTCACGTGAAACATTAAACTATAACTTATTATAATAATTATAGATATTAATTATGGTTTCACATATCAATGTTTCACGTGAAACTATAATTAAACAATTTTATTATTCTTTAATATGAATTAATTATAGATATTTTGTTATTTAATTCACTATAATAATTTAAACTTATTAGTATTTAATTCACTTTCAAAAAACAAAAAACACAATTTAAATTAATTATGAAAAGAAGCCTAATAATTAGGCTTCTTCACTGTTTTCATCAAAATTGTTAATTTTTTCTGAAATCGTTTTAATATCTTCTTCCATTTCTTCAAGAGTTTCTTCTTGTTTAGCGATAGTTGCAACTGTTGCTACTTTTTGATTATCTTTTAAATTAATTAATCTAACACCTTGAGCAACTCTACCTGTTGTTGATACTTGTTCTAGTGGCATTCTTATAATTATTCCATTATTTGTTACAATCATTAAATCTTCTTCACCTGTAACTAGTTTAAAGCAAACTATGTTACCATTTTTTTCTGTTACATTTAATGCTTTTACACCTTTACTACCACGATGAGTTTGACGATATTGATTAATATCCGTTCTCTTACCATATCCATTTTCTGTTATAACTAAAACTTCTTCATTTTCAATTGCAATTTCACAACCAACTACTATTCCATCACCGACATCAATTCCACGAACACCTGCCGCACTTCTCCCCATGACTCTTATTTCTTTTTCATCAAAACGAATCATACGTCCGTTTGATGAAGCAATTAAGATTTGACAATTACCATCTGTTTTCTTAACAGCAACTAATTCATCATCTTCTTTTAAGTTAATAGCCAATTTTCCATTAGCTCTGATACTTTCAAATTCTTCTACATTAGTTCTTTTTACTAGTCCGTTTTGTGTACAAAATACAATATATTTACTTTCGTCATTTTCATTAATAGTTAACATTGTTTTTACTACTTCTTCTTTATCGAGTGGAAGTAAATTAACAATTGGTAATCCCTTAGATTGTCTTGAAAATTCAGGTATTTCATAACCTTTCATTCTATATACTTTACCTTTATTTGTAAAGAACATTAAATAATCATGTGTTTTAAGTGATAATATATTTTCAACAAAATCTTCTTCGTTAGTATTCATTCCTTTAATACCAACTCCACCTCTATTTTGAGTTCTATATGTTTCACTTGTCATTCTTTTAATATACCCTTTATTAGTAAGTGTAATTACTATATCTTCAACTGGAATTAATGATTCATCTTCAATATATTCAATTGCGGTTGTGTCAATTATAGTTTTTCTAGGTTCAGCATATTTTTCTTTAATTTCTAATAATTCTGTTTTTATAACACCTAATATTCTTTCTTCACTAGATAATATTGCTCTTAGTTCTTCAATCGTTTTCAACAATTCAGCTAATTCTTCTAGAATTTTTTCTTTTTCTAAACCCGTTAATTTTCTTAAACGCATTTCTAAAATTGCTTCTGTTTGAACATCATCTAAATTGAATTTCTCACTTAATTGTTGTTTTGCAATAACATCACTTTTTGATTCTTTAATTATCTTAATTACTGCATCTATATTATCTAAAGCAATTTTTAATCCTTCTAAAATGTGTTCTCTTTTTAACGCTTTATCTAAATCAAATTTTGTTCTTCTATAAATAACTTCTTTTTGAAAATCAATATAATTTGCTATTATATCTCTTAATCCCATTATTTGAGGTTTACCTTGGTAAAGCATTAAATTATTAATACCATATGTTGTTTGTAAAGGAGTATGTTTATATAAATTATTTAATACTACATTTGGATTTGCATCTCTTTTTAATTCAATTAAAATTTTCATTCCATCTTGAAAAGATGTTTCTTCCCTTAAGTCTGCTATTCCATCAATTACTTTATCTCTAACTAATTCAGCTATTTTTGTTATTAGTGCTGAAGTATTTACTTGATATGGAACTTCTGTAATAATTATTTCATATCTATCTTTTTTCTCAACTATATCAGCTTTACCACGAATAGTTATTGTTCCCTTACCAGTATCATAAGCTTTTTTTATTCCACTATTACCTAAAATACTACCGCCAGTTGGAAAATCAGGACCTTTTATAAATTGCATTAATCCTAATGTGTCAATATCGTGGTTATCGATATAAGCTACACAACCATCAATTACTTCACCTAAATTATGTGGTGGGATATTAGTAGCCATACCTACTGCTATTCCCATAGTTCCATTAACTAATATATTTGGAAATCTTGAAGGTAAAACTTTTGGTTCTTTTCTTGTAACATCAAAATTATCTTCAAAATCAACAGTATCTTTATTAATATCTCTTAATAATTCCATAGCTATTTTTGATATTCTTGATTCAGTATAACGATAAGCTGCAGCTGTACTTCCATCAATTGCTCCAAAATTACCATGACCATCAATTAAAGGATGACGATAACTAAAATCTTGCGCCATTCTTACCATTGCATCATATACAGCAGTATCACCATGAGGGTGGTAGTTACCAATAACTGCTCCTACTGTTTTTGCACATTTTACATAACCTTTATCTGGAGTAAAACCTGACTCTAACATCGTATATAAAATTCTTCTATGTACTGGTTTTAATCCATCCCTTAAATCTGGAATCGCACGTGAAATAATAACACTCATTGAATACTCAAGGAATGAATTTTGCATTTCTGATACTATATTACTATTTTCTAATCTATCCATTATTAAACCTCCTTAAATATCCAAATTTGAAACATATTGAGCATTTTCTTCAATGAATTGTCTTCTTGGTTCGACTTCTTCACCCATCAACGTTTCAAATACTTGGTCTGCTAACATTGCATCTTCAATTGTTATTTTTCTTAATGTCCTGTGTTCAATATTCATAGTTGTATCACATAATTCTTCTTTGTCCATCTCTCCTAAACCTTTGTTACGATTAATAACATATTTAGTCGTTGGTGGGAGTGATGCAATATATTCATCCTTTTCCTCATCAGTTAAAACAAATTTAAATGTTTTTCCATGTGTTATTTTATAAAGTGGTGGTTGGGCGACATAAACATGTCCTTCTTCAATAATAGGTCTAAAGAAACGATAAAATAAAGTCAACAATAATGTTCTTATATGTGAACCATCAACATCAGCATCAGTCATAATTATAATTTTATGATATCTTAATTTTTCAATATTAAATTCATCACCAATTCCTGTACCAAATGCTGTAATCATGCTTCTTATTTCAGCATTACCTAATATTCTATCTAATCTTGCTTTCTCAACATTTAATATTTTTCCTCTAAGTGGTAATATTGCTTGAGTTTTAGCATCTCTTCCTTGTTTTGCTTGTCCACCAGCTGAATCTCCTTCGACTATAAAAATTTCTGATTCTTTAGGGTCTTTTGAAGAACAATCTGCTAGTTTTCCCCATTGAGTAGTTAATTCTAATCCACCTTTTCTTCTAGTTAATTCTCTTGCTCTTTTAGCAGCAACTCTAGCACGTGATGCGGTTAGTGCTTTATCTACTATTATTTTTGCTTCTTCTGGATTTTCTAATAGAAATCTCTCAAAACCAGTTGCAAAAACACTATCAGCAATTTTTCTTACCTCAGAGTTTCCTAACCTACCTTTAGTTTGACCTTCAAATTGAGGATTAGGGTGTTTACAAGAAATAATCATTGTTAATCCTTCTTTTACATCATCCCCAGTCAAAGATTCATCTTGATTTTTTAAAATATTATTTTTTCTAGCATAATTATTAATTATTCTTGTTAGTGCTCTTCTTACTCCTTCTTCGTGAGTCCCACCATCGTGAGTATTAATGTTATTAACAAAAGAATATATATTATCAGTATAACTTGAATTATATTGCATTGCAACTTCAAACATAACACCATCTTCTTCACCTTCTAAGTGAATTATTTTTTCATGAAGTGGTGTTTTATTTTTATTCAAAAATTTTACATATTCACTTATTCCACCTTCATAGTGAAAAATTTCTCCTCTAGTATCTTCATCATCTCTATCATCTCTTAAAGTTAAACACAAACCTTTATTTAAAAATGCAAGTTCTCTTGTTCTAACCTTTAATGTTTCGTAATCGTAAATTGTTGTATCAAAAATACTATCATCTGGTTTAAAAGTTACAGTTGTCCCTGTTCTATTAATATCACAATCTCCTATTACAGTTAATTTTTGAACTATTTTTCCTCCATTAGCAAATTTAGTTTCATGAATCTTCCCATCTTTGTAAACTGTTACTGTTACAAAACTAGATAATGCATTAACAACTGATGCACCAACTCCATGTAATCCACCAGATACTTTGTATCCTCCGCCACCAAATTTACCACCAGCGTGTAATACTGTATAAACTGTTTCAACTGTTGATATTCCAGTTTTTTCATGAATTCCAACCGGAATACCACGGCCATCATCTTTTACAGTAATTGAATTATCTTTATTAATTATAATCTCAATATTTTTACAATATCCAGCTAATGCTTCATCAATACTGTTATCAACTATTTCCCATACCAAATGATGTAACCCTTTAACATCGGTTGTTCCAATATACATACCTGGTCTTTTTCTAACAGCCTCTAATCCTTCTAATACTTGAATATCCGATGCATCATAGTGTTCTTTATTCATTTTCTTTCATCTCCTCTAATTTAATTATTTTACCTTCTTTAATTTTATATATATTTGCCTCGCCAAGCAATTTTTTATTAATTTTTTTTAAATCTGTAGTAGTTATTATTATTTGATGATTATTTTTTAAATATTTTAATAAATTATTCTTTTTTATATCATCTAATTCACTAAAAACATCATCTAATAATATTATAGGCTCACTATTTTTATATTTTTTATAAATTGTTATTTCTGATAATTTACAACTAAGTATTGCCATTCTCTGTTGACCTTGTGAGCCAAATTCTTTAACATTTTTCAGATTAATATAAAAACCTATATTATCACGATGTGGTCCATATATAGTTGTCCCTAATCTTACCTCTTTTTCATAATTATTTTGATAAATTTTAAATAACTTTTCTTTCAAATATTCTGTTTCATAACTTTCAAATTCAATATTTGGTTCATATTTTATAGTAAAACCAGCAGTTTTAGTTAAACTTAAAAATATATCTCCACATTCTAAATTTAATTCATCTATAAATTTATTTCGCATTTTATAAATTAAAACAGCTTTAGATATTAATTTATTAGTTATAATCTTAAAATAACTATCATCTACATTTTTATTATTTAACATTTTTGTAAGTACATTGTTTCTTATTTTTAAAATTTTATTATACTCAGTTAATATATTGTAATAATTATTTGATATTTGTGAAAGTTCTAAATTAATAAAATTTCTTCTTTCATTAGGAGAACCTTTAATTAAATTCAAATCATCTGGTTCAAATATTATTATATTAAAATTAGAAGTTATGTAATTTCCAACTTTTTTTATTTCTTGATGATTAATTTTTAAAATTTTACCATTTTCTGATAGAGCAATTTCTAAATTCGTATCAATTTTTTGATTATTAATAACCCCTTTTATTTTACAAACATTACTACCAAATTTAATAATTTCACTATCATTATTTAACCTATGTGATTTTGTAGTAGCCAAATAATAAATACTTTCTAATAAATTTGTTTTACCTTGAGCATTATTCCCATATATAATATTAATTCTTTTATTAAATTCAATGTTTAATAAATCATAATTTCTAAAATTTTTTAAATATATTTTCTTTAAATACATAAAAAATTCCTCTTTTCTAAAAAAAAGGGTCTATTTTTTAACAAATCTTTTTTTGGTACCCCTATACCTATTAACATTATATCATAAAATAAAGGACTTTTAAACAAAAAAATAGGCATATAAACCTATTTTTTTCTTTTTTTTAAATTCATCAGCAACATTGTTGAACGAAATATTTGATTTTCAAAAGAACCATAAGACATATCAATATCGACAGTGATGTTTTTTTTGAATTGTACACTTGTTTTTTTTCCATTTGATTTGTAATTTTCAATATTACTCAGTGATAACCAACAACATTCTTTTTGCCTTGGAGAACAAGTAGGAAAAAAGATAATTTCTTTTGTTTCTTCTATTATAATTGGTAATTTATAATTCATTCCAATCAAATGTTTTGTTCCTTCATATCTACCACTATATGAACTACCAAAATATTTACAACTATGGTCAATAATATGTTTTACTGATTTAGAAATAAAAAATGTTTCATTAAGTTCGTATATTTTACTTATTTCATCACTAACAGGTATTATTAATAATGTATTTTCATTGATTTCATAATTTTCATACATCATAATTAAATTCACCTCCTCCTAACTTTTTCAAAGTTGCCTCTCTTATACACTTGAAAACTGTCAAAATTTGTGGATTTTTGTCATAAATTTTCAAAAATTTAAAAAAAAAGCAAAATTTTGTCAATTTTGCTAAATAAATTTAATTTTAATAAGTTCTTATTGGGCTAATAACTTGAATCAAAGAATCATCATCACAATTTCTAATAATAATAGGTTTTGTTTCACAATTAAATGATAAATTTATTTTTTCACAATCTAAACTTTTAATTGCATCCATCATATATTTAGAACTAAATGCTATTTTAATATCAGCATCAATAATTTTTTCAATTTTTATTTTTTCTAATACATTTCCTATTTCAGGAATATTAGATGATACAATTGCTAGATTATTTTCAGTTTCTAATTTAATTGTATTTTTTTCTTCTTCAATTGATAGTAACGAAACGCGATCTAATAAACTATAAAAATCATGACAATCAACATTAAAGCTAATATTTACCTCATTATTTATAAAAGTATTAGTATCAGGATAATTTCCTTCAATTAATCTTGATAACATTATTATAGTACCAAATTTAAAAATTATTTTATTACTAAAAATATGGATTTCTAAATCTTCATTTTCTTCATCAAACATTTTTGTTAATTCAATAATATTTTTTGTAGGAATTATTATATTAACATCATTTTCTACTTTTTCTTCTAATTTAATTATTTTTTTAGATAAACGATATGAATCTGTTGCTGTACATTCTAAAGTATCATCTTTTATTTTTATATTAATACCAGTTAATACAGGCCTTGATTCTTGATTAGAAGCAGAAAAGCTAGTTTGATTAACAATATTTTTTAATAATTTTGTACTTAAAATAATTGGTTCTTTTATTTCTTCTAATTCTAAATTAGGAAAATCAGAAACATTATTACAATTTAATGTAAAAGATGAGTTAGTTGTGGAAATAAATAATTTTGAGTCAATAACTTCTTCAAAACTGATGATTTCATCAGGCATTTTTCTAACAATATCATATATATATCTTCCATATACAACGAATGAACCACAAGTATAATCTTCTTCTATATATGATTTATTTATAAATGTCTTTATTGCTATATCATTATCACTACTTAATAAATAAAGACCTTCATTAGTTAATTCAAATTTAATACAATTTAATATTGGTCTTAAATTTTTAGTAGATATTCCCTTTATAGCATAGTTTAAATGTTTTGTTAAAATTTCTTTTTTAATTTTAAAATTCATATTTTTCTCCTTCTTTATTTTATTTATTATTATATATTATTAATGTGGAAACTGTGGATAAATTAATAAAAGCCTTTATTTATATATTATTTCCCACTGTGGAAAAAAGGTGGATAAAATTATTTTTTCCACTGGATTTGATTTACTAACCTTTGAATATCAATATTTAGGTTTTCATCTTTTTCCACTTCTTTTTTAATTTTATCAACTGAATGCATAACTGTTGTATGATCTTTCCCACCAAATTCACTTGCTATTTTTGGTAATGATTCTTCTAAATATACTCTTGATATATACATTGCAATTTGTCTTGGTATTGTTATATTACTATTTCTTTTTTTGCCTTTTAAGTCGTCAATAGTAACATTATAATGATTACTTACTATTTGCATTACTTTCTTAATATTATTATTTGTAATTGGAGTTTTTGTAAAATCATGAAGTGCTTCAATAGCTATATCTAAATTAATTTCATTACTATTCATAATTGTTGAATAAGCAACTACCCTTGTAATCGCTCCTTCTAAAGTTCTTATATCACTAGTACAATTATTAGCAATATATTCTTTTACATCTTGACTAAAGATATTACTCATATTATTAGCTTCAATTTTTTTATTAATTATATTCATTCTTAATTGATAATCTGGAGGTAATATATTTACAGTTAATCCCCAATTAAATCTTGTTCTAAGTCTTTCTTCTAATTTTTTTAAATCATCTGGAGAACGATCAGAACATATAATTATTTGTTTATTATTACTATATAATTCATTAAATGTATTAAAAAATTCTTGTTGTGTTTTATTAGCAGATTCTAAATATTGAATATCGTCAATCATTAAAACATCAAGTTCTCTATACTTCTTTTTAAACGAATCAACAGCTTCAAAGTTATTTTCATTTTTATTACGATATATTTGCAAAAAATCATCAACAAATTTTTCACTTGTAACATAAAGTACCTTTTTATTACTATTTTCTTTAATAAAATTTCCAATTGCATGCATTAAGTGAGTTTTTCCAAGTCCACTACTTCCATATATAAATAATGGATTATACATAATACCTGGTTGTTCTGCAACAGCAAGAGCGGTAGCTTTAGCAAATTTATTACTTATTCCTGTAATAAAATTTTCAAATGTATATTTTGAGTTTAAATTAGAATCAAATGTATTATTAATAACCCCTACTTCATCTATATCAATTATAGTTTCATTATTTAAATCATCTTCAGTATAAAATTCAAATTTAAATATAGAATCTGTGATGTCAGTAAATATTCTTTCTATAAAGTCATAGTAGTTTTCTTTAAGATGTTTTTTGTGTAGTGCCATTGGAACTAATATTTTAGCAACATTATCATTTAATTCTATTAATTTAGTTTCATCAAACCACATATCATATAATATAGGAGTTAGTTCTTCTTTTGCTTTTTTTAAAAAAGAAGCCCAAATACTATCAATATCCATTATTTCACCTCCTAAATGTCAACTAACAATATTCTACATTAAAAATGAATAAAAAGCCATAAAAATGTGGAAAAAAATAAAAAAAATACTTTTCCACATATTTAAATGTAATAATATAAATGAAAGTAGTGTTTTTCCACATAAAAGTGGAAAAGTAAAATGTGAAAAATTAGTAGTGTTAATAAAAAATCCACATTTGTGAATAAAACATGTGGAAAACTTTTATTTTTATTAAATTAAAAGTCTTTTTTATATAGAAAATTTTATAGTTTTCCCAAAAAAACAATTGACAAAAGTTAATTTAATATATATAATTAAAAATGCAAATTCAGTTTTGGAGGTGGATTAGATAGTATGAAAAGAACATTTCAACCAAATAACCGTAAACGTAGTAAAAAAATGGGTTTTTTAGCTCGTATGCAAACTAAAGTTATTAACTCACGTCGTCGTAAAGGACGTAAAGTTTTATCTCATTAAGCCACAGAGTGGTTTTTTTGTTGCTAAAATAATATATTTATGGTATTATTTATAGGAGGAGAAAATATGAATAAAGAACACATTTTAAAACAAAATAATGATTTTCAACGAATAATTAGTACAAGCCGACCATATAAATATAAAGAGTATGTTGTTTATGTTGAAAAAAATAATGACAATAATTATTATTTTGGGTTTTCTGTTGGAAAGAAAGTAGGAAATGCAGTTGTTAGAAATCATGTTAAAAGGCAACTTAGAAATATAGTATCAAAAAATAAATATAAAAATGGCTTTATTTGTATAATCATAGTTAATAAAAATATTTTAAATAGAACATTTGAAGAAATGTCGATTAATTTAAATCATATTTTTAAAAATTTAAATATAATTAAGGAGATAAAAAATGAAGAAATTTAAGAAAGTATTGTTACTATTAGTAGTTCTTTTTAGTTTAACTGGTTGTACTAAATATATGCAATACGACGGTGAGAAAAAAAATGTAGTTGCCCCTGAAACAGGTCAAAGAATGGTTGAAAACATTTTATGTAAGACTACAAAAACAGAAGAAACATTTGAGACAATTAAAAATGAAAAAATTAAAGAATATCAAACACAGTTGGACGAAAATAGTATTACTCAAGAAGAATTTGATGAAAAGGTTTTAAAACTAAATGAAAAATTTTCATATGCTGATACTGTTTCATGTTCATCATTTAAAGTAACTAGTGGTGGATATGAAGGAATTTGGACATCTGTTTTTGTAAAACCACTTGCTTTTTGTATAGTAAAAATAGGAGAGTTTACTAAAAATTATGGATGGGCTATTATAATAACTACTATATTAATCAGATTAGTAATGTATCCATTAACTAAAAAAACTGCAATGCAATCTGAAAATATGAAAAAAGCTCAATCAAAACTTGAAAAATTAGAGCTTAAATATCGTAATCGTAATGATCAAGAAAGTTTAATGAGAAAAAATCAAGAAATGATGGCCATATATAAAGAGCACAATATAAATCCATTATCAGGATGCTTATTTGCTTTAATTCAAATTCCATTATTCTTTGCATTCTATGAAGCACTATATCGATTACCAGTTGTATTTGAAGAAAAATTCTTAGGAGTAGATTTAGGTTTAACTGTATCAGCAGCTTTAGCAAATGGAAAAATATATTATATTATAGTATCTATTTTAGTAGTTTTAGTAACTTATTATTCATTTAAATTAAATTCTGCTACTAATACTGCTAATGAACAAATGAAACAAATGAAATCAATGACAACATTTAGTACAATTATGATAGGAATCGCATCATTTACTGTATCACTTGGAATCGCACTTTATTGGATTATAAATAGTGGATTTACAATCATTCAAAATTTAATAGTTAAAAGGAGTAAAAAAAATGATCACATCGTATAAATATGAAGGAAAAAATAATGAAGAACTTTTAATAGATGCACTTACAGAATTAAAAGTAACAAGAGATGATGTTTATTTTAAACAAACTACTGAAGAAGGAAAATTATTTAAAGCAAAAAAATATATAATTGAAATTATAAAAAAAGAAGATGTAATAAATTATATAAAGAAATACATAAATGAATTTGCTAATAAATTTGGAGTAAAAATTAATAGTGAAGTAAGAGAATCCGATGGAATAATAAATGTAATGTTAGTAACCGAAAATAATGCTTTATTGATTGGAAAAGATGGAAAAAATATCGATGCTATTCAAATTTTATTAAGACAAGCAGTTTGTAACCAAACAAATCAAAATATAAAAGTTTTAGTTGATATTAGTGGTTATAAAAATAAAAAGAATAAAAATTTAGAATTTGAAATTAAAAAAATATGTAAAGAAGTATTAAATACAAAGGTAGAAGTTAAATTAGACCCTATGAACTCTTATCAAAGAAGAATAGTTCATACGGTGGTTAGTGAATTTCCAAATTTAAAATCAGAAAGTATTGGAGAAGCACCTAATCGTTATACAGTAATTTCTTACAAGGAATGACATTTTGTCATTCTTTTATAATTATTAGAAATTTTTTAATTCTTGACTAATAAAGCATAAAATTGTACAATAACACAAGATGGAGGTAATTATGAATGATACTATTGCAGCTATATCAACGGCCTTAGGAGTTTCGGCAATTTCAATTATTAGAGTAAGTGGTAAGGACGCTATAAATATAGTAAATAAATTAACAAAATTTAAAAAACTTGAAAATAAAGAAACTCACACTATAACTTATGATTTTATAATGGAAAATGATGAAGTTGTTGATGAAGTTTTAATAATGCTGATGAGAAAACCAAAAACATATACGACTGAAGATGTTGTGGAAATAAATAGCCATGGTGGGATTGCCACAACTAATAAAATTTTAGAACTTTTATTAAGTAATGGCTGTAGATTAGCCGAACCAGGTGAATTTACTAAAAGAGCCTTTTTAAATGGAAGAATAGATTTAATTAAAGCAGAAGGTGTGATGGATTTAATAAGTTCTCAAACGGAAAAAGAAAGAAAAATGGCGATTAATCAAATAAGTGGTAATGTAACAAAATTAATTGAAAATTTAAGACAAAAAATTATTGAAATACTAGCAAACATAGAAGTAAATATAGATTATCCAGAATATGAAGATATTGTTGAATTAACTACGGAAATTCTAAAACCAAAGTTAGATGAAATAAAAGAAGAAATAGAAAAAATATTAAAAGAAAGTAAAGATGGAAAATTAATAAAACATGGTATTAATACTGTAATTATAGGAAAACCTAATGTTGGAAAAAGTAGTATTTTAAATAATCTATTAGAAGAAAATAAAGCAATAGTAACAGATATAGCCGGAACAACTAGAGATTGTGTTGAAGGAACAATTATAATTGACGGAATAATTTTAAACATAATAGATACTGCTGGAATTAGACAAACAGAAGATATTGTTGAAAAAATAGGAGTAAATAAAAGTATAGAATTAATTTCAAAATCAGATTTAGTATTGTATGTTTTAAATAATAACGAATTATTAACTAAAGAAGATTTAGAATTACTAGAACAAATTAAAGAAAAACCTTATATTGTAATTGTTAATAAAAAAGATTTGGAAAACAAATTAGATTTAAGTAATTTAAATTTAAAAAATATTATTTATATGAGTGCTTTAAATAATGAAGGAACAAAAGAATTAAAAGAAAAAATAAAAGAATTGTTCAATTTAGAAGAATTAGATAGTAAAAATCTAAATTATGTAACTAATGCAAGAGAATTAGCTAAATTAAATCAAACTTTAGATTCTATTAATGAAGTATATAAAGGAATAAATAATAATGTTCCAATAGATTTATTAGAAATAGATTTAAAAAAAGCATGGGAATTATTAGGAGAAATAATTGGGAAAACTTATAGTGATGAATTAATTGACCAATTATTTAGTCAATTTTGTTTAGGAAAGTGATATTATGAAATATGAAATAATAGTTGTAGGAGGAGGGCATGCTGGATGCGAGGCCGCCCTTGCTTCTGCTAAAAAAGGACACAAAACACTTTTAATAAGTGGAAGAATAGGAAATATAGCAACAATGCCTTGTAACCCATCAATTGGCGGTTCGGCTAAAGGAATTGTTGTAAGAGAAATAGATGCCTTAGGTGGAATGATGGGAAAAGTGGCAGATTTAAGCCAAATTCAAATGAAAATGTTAAATTATGCTAAAGGACCAGCAGTTCAAGCACTAAGAGGTCAAATTGATAAAGTAACATATCCTAAAAAAATGTTAGAAATTTTACAGAGACAAGAAAATTTAGAAATTCTAGAAGGAATAGTAGAAGACTTAATAGTAGAAAATAACACTGTTAAAGGAATAGTGTTAGAAGATGGTAAAACAATAACTAGCGATGCTGTTATATTAACAACCGGAACATATTTAAAATCTGATATTTTAATAGGAGATACTAGACATAGAGAAGGACCACATGGCGAAAGACCAAGTCAACATTTAAGTGAAAATTTAGAAAAATTAGGTTTTAAAATAATTAGACTAAAAACAGGAACGCCACCTAGAATTGCTAAAAATAGTGTTGATTTTAGTAAAATGAAATTAGAACCAGGAGATAATATAAAAAGATGGTTCAGTTTTGATTATAAAAACGATTATTCAATATCTGAACAACAACCATGTTATTTAATTTATACTAATAATGAAACACATAAGTTAATCAATGAAAATTTAACTAAATCAAGTATGTATGGTGGATTAAATGATATAAAAGGAATTGGGCCTAGATATTGTCCATCAATAGAAGATAAAATAGTTCGTTTTAAAGATAAAGAAAGACATCAATTATTTTTAGAACCAGAAAGTTTATATTATGATGAATTATACTTACAAGGATTTTCTACAAGCATGCCAAAAGATATTCAAGAAAAAATGGTACACAGCCTAGAAGGATTGGAAAATGCTAGAATAGTAAAATATGCCTATGCTATAGAGTATGATGCAATAATGCCAACGCAATTAAACAGAAGTTTAGAAACTAAAAAAATAAAAAATTTATTTACTGCAGGTCAAATAAATGGAACAAGTGGTTATGAAGAAGCAGCGTGTCAAGGATTAATGGCAGGAATCAATGCTTCTTTGAAATTAGAAAGAAAAGAACCATTAATTTTAAATAGAAATGAAGCATATATAGGAGTATTAATTGATGATTTAGTAACAAAAGGAGTAAGAGACCCATATAGACTATTAACCTCAAGAGCAGAATATAGATTATTATTAAGACATGATAATGCTGATTTAAGATTAAGAAATTATGGTTATCAAGTGGGATTAATTAGTGAAGAACAACATAAAAAATTAAAAGACAAAGAAAATAAAATAAAAGAAATTGAAGAAAAATTAAAAGAAATAAAATTAAATCCAAATAAAGAAAATAATGATTATTTATTATCATTAAATTCAACAATATTAAAAGAAAAAACATCACTATATGATTTAATTAGAAGACCAGAAATAAAATTTATTGATTTAAAGAACTACCATAACTTAGATGTTTTAGACGAAATAATTGAACAAGTTGAAATCAACATTAAATATGAAGGATATATCAAAAAAGCACTTAAAGAAGCTGAAAAATTAGCAGAATTGGAAAATAAAAAAATACCAGATGACATCGATTATTATAAAGTACCAAATTTAGCAAGTGAAGCAAAACAAAAATTAACTGAAATAAGACCAACCTCACTAGGTCAAGCATTAAGAATAAGTGGAGTAAACCCTGCTGATATATCAATATTGAGTATTTATTTAAAAAGAGGTATGTATGAATGAAATAAAGTTTATAGAAGAATTAAAAAAATTAAATATTTCATCAGAACAAAATAAATTATTAAAGTTAAAAAAATATTATGAAATATTAATTGAAAAAAACAAAGTAATGAATCTAACAGCAATAACTGAAATAGATGAAGTCTATTTAAAACATTTTTATGACAGCCTAACTATAAGTAAAATAATTGATTTAAATTTGTATGAAACATTTTGTGATATAGGAACTGGAGCCGGTTTTCCTGGAATTGTAATAAAAATATTTTATCCACATTTAAAAGTAACTCTTATAGAATCAATGACAAAAAGAGTAGAATTTTTAAAATATGTTATAAAAGAACTAGAATTAAAAGATATTGAGGTAATAAATGCTAGAGCAGAAGAATATGCAAAAACAAATAGAGAACTATTTGATATAGTTACTGCAAGAGCAGTTGCAAATATAAATATATTATTAGAATATAGTATACCACTTGTAAAAATAGGAAAATACTTTGTTGCTATGAAAGGTAAAAAAGAAGAAGTAAGTACCTCTTGTCTAAATTTATTAAATACAAGTAGAGCAAAAATAGAATCATTTAATTTATTAAATGGTGATGAAAGAACATTATATTTATTTTTAAAACAAAATAAAACTCCTATTAAATATCCAAGGAAATATAATGAAATAAAAAAGAAAAATTTATAAAAAAAATTGAAAACAACTAAGTATATGGGAAATGATATTTTTAAAGTATTTAATTTAAGATAACAAAGACTGTTAGAAAAATAAGTGATTAATTTTCAACAGTTTTTTTGAAAACAATAATTAAAAATAGTAATTTTATTTTATATTTATAACTTATTTAAAAATATTTCCCAAATTTCCCAAAAATTCTTGTTTTATTTTCCAAAGTGTAGTATGATAGTAACATAAAAGAATTGAAAGGGGCTTTTTAGTATGCAAATTGATAGAAGAGTAGTAGATTTAGACATAAATGATGTCTTACCAAACAGGTTTCAACCAAGGATTAAATTTAATGAAATCTCAATTCAAGAATTATCAGATTCAATTAAAAAATATGGAGTAATTCAACCTATTGTAGTTCGAAAAATTGGCGATAAATATGAAATAATTGCTGGTGAGCGAAGATACAAAGCTAGCGTTATGGCAGGAAAAACAACAATTCCAGCTATTATTAGCGACTTAAATGATAAAGATAGTGTTGAAATCGCACTTATTGAAAATGTTCAAAGAGAAGATTTAACTCCAATTGAAAAAGCAATATCATATCGTAAAATATTAGATATGGGTTATATGAATCAAGAAGAATTAGCCGAAAAAATTGGAAAATCACAATCAGCCATTGCTAACACATTAAGACTATTAACATTAAGTGAAGAAGTTCAAGAAGCCCTATTGGAAGTAAAAATTTCTGAAAGGCATGCTAGATCACTATTAAAATTAAAAAATGAAAAAGACCAAGTTAAAATGTTGAATAGAATTATTAATGAAAGATTAACAGTAAGAAGAACAGATGAGGAGATTGAAAAAATGATGTTTGATGAAGAACCTATAAGAATAGATGATGATGCAAATACTAATGTACCATTCCAAAACGTACCTTTAGAACAACCATCACAACCAGAAATACTTCCAATTAATGAAGTTCCAACAACACCAGTATACGATGTTCAAGAAGAACCATCATTAGTTGATGTACCTGTAACTCCGATATATGAAGCACCAGAAGTACCAATGTATGAACCATATACTGAACCAGTACAAGAAACATACGAAACA
>HF989888.1 GCA_000432255.1 Acholeplasma sp. CAG:878
CAAAGTAGAATATAGGGCATTTAGGAACTACTATGTTTATGAAATGATTCTTATATTGTTATTAGCAATTATAGTTATACCGAATATTATACTGACAATAAATAATATGATTCCATTTAATATAACAATCATTAGTACACTTTTAATTATTATTGTAGCACTTCCTATTATAGTGCTTGATATAAAGAGCAATTTAGATATTAAAAATATACATCAATATTATTTAAAGGAAGAGAAAATACCAGAATACAAAGACAATACAAAAATTTTAAATGTATGCTTGATAATTAGCATAGTAGTTTTAATTATTTAGGCAATTATAACAATACCAAATATTACAAAAACGGAAAATTTAAGTGAAATTGAAAACACATTAGTCATTACTACTAATAAGGGTAATAACATTGAAACGCAATATGAAATGTTTGATGGATTTAAAATAAAGATTCCAAGTGAATTTAAAATAATGAGTGATGAAATTGTTAATGTTAAATATTCAAATAGAAATGCACCATCACTTATTTTTAATTCTTTTGTTTTTATATTTAACATAAATAAGGTTCCTTTACATAACAAAAAAAACTAACTATTTCTAGT
>HF989889.1 GCA_000432255.1 Acholeplasma sp. CAG:878
ATAATAAAATATTTGTGTAAAAATTTATAACAAATGAGATTTTATCATTAAAACAACATTTTTAAATATAAATTGTATAATTTAAAAAAAATCATACAAAATATTACTAGGTGATTAAAAATGAAAAAAATTATTGCATTATTATCTATTTTATTATTAGTTGGCTGTGGGGATTTATCAAACACACCAACTAAACAAACTGAAGCATTTTTTAAAAAATACCAAACTTTAGACAATGCAGTTCTAAGTGATTTAAACGATGTTTTAGCCAATGATACTACATTAACTGATAGCCAAAAAGAAGAATATCGTGATATTATGAAAAAGCATTATCAAAATTTAACCTATGAGGTGAAAGAAGCAATTGAAAATGGTGATGAAGCGACAGTTAAAACAGAAATTGTAGTTACAGATTTCAATAAAGCTTTAGATGAAGCAAATTCTTATCTTTTAGAACACCCAGAGGAATTTAATGATGAATTTGGAAATTATAATGTTACTAAATTTAACGATTATAGAATTCAAAAATTAAAAGAAGCACAAGAAAAAGTAAAATATACTTTAGATATTACATTAACTAAAAAAGATTCTAAATGGCAAGTTGATAAACAAGATGATAGTATACTAGATAAAATAAACGGAACTTATAATTACTAAAAAATGGCTTATTTTTTAATAAAGCCATTTTGTATATATTTAGTTTCACTTGCCACTGTAAATGCTTTTGAATCAATTTGTTTTATAATGTTATGAACATGTTCATAACTTTTTTTATTGATTTCAACAAATAACATATATTTTTCACTATCATCAATTCCAAGAGCATCCATAACAGTAACTCCATACCCTTCATCTCTTAATTTGTTAACAATTTCTAATTTATTGGTAATTATTTGTAAACTTAAGTTGCCACTTATAAATTTACTTGATAATATACCACCTAAATATGTTCCAGTTGCAAAACCTAAAGCATAAGAAATTGCGACCCATATGCTTGTGTTATCGGTATTTAATGCTTCCTTTACTATTAAAAACCAAACTAGAATTTCAAAGAAACCGATTAAACTTGCATATAAATTTTTACCTTTAACAGTTATCATTGTTCTTAGAGTACCAAGTGATACATCTAAAATTCTAACAAAAAATATTTTTAAACACAAAATGAATGTTGCCATATATCTCCTCCATTTTTATTCTACCACAAATTTATAAAAATATATATACAAAGTAAATCACAATTTATTTGACATTAAAATAAATAAAATATATAATTATATTGTAGATAGAATAAACTAGAATAGAGGAGATAAAATGAAAAAGAAGATATTGTTTATTTTGTTATTATTAATACCATTTATGGTTAAAGCATCTTCTATTGATGAAACAGTTATTAGAGAAAAATTAGATGATGATGTTAATGGTAGCGCTGTTATTGCAGGTGATTCAATCGATGTAAATAAAAATATTGATGGAATCGGAGTATTACTTGGAAGTAAAATTAATTTTACTTCAAAAAGTGAGTTTGCTATTATTGCTGGTAGTGAAGTAAACTTGGAAGGTGAAGTTTTAAAAGAATTTTTAGTAGCAGGAGAAACTGTAACTTTTAAAAACAATTTTAAAGGTAACAGAGATGGATTTATATTTGCTAATAAAGTTATATTAAGTGGTAACTTAAGTAGAAATATCACAGTTAAAGCCAATGAAGTTGTATTAGAAAATGTTAATATAGAAAGTATTAATATTGAAGCTTCTAAAATTGAAATAAAAGAAAGTGTTGCGATTAATCAATTAACTTATAATGAAAATGCTAATGTAACTATGTTAGATGATTCTAAAATAGTAAATAAAACATTAACTAAATCTACATCTTTAGAACTAACGCCAATGCAAAAAATAGGTAGTTTTTTAATCAATTATGCTAACAGTTTAGTTTTATTTGCAGCACTTGCCTTAATCGTACCAAAATTATTTGAAAGAATTAACAAACAAAACAAAGAAATAGATATATTTAAATTTGTTACTTATGCCGGTTATGGAATATTAAGTGCTCTTATGATATTGATTTTATCAGTTCTTCTATTTAGTGTTACAATAGGAGTATATTTAGCTTTATTACTGCTAGCATTTTATACAATTACTGCTTTATTATCAATTATATTTACCGGTTATTTAGTAGGTTATATTATCTGGACTAAATTAATAAAAAAAGAAGAAAACTATTTATTAATCGGTTTAATTGGAATAAGTTTAATGACAATTTTAACAAATATCCCTTATGTTGGAGTATACTTTGGAATGTTTGCAGTTCTAGTAGGAATTGGTTTAGTGTTAAATTTATTTAAAAAATTAGATTAACCAAAAATTTATAAAACCATATACTATACTGAGGTGAGACCATGTATAGTGTATATCAAATAATGCCTGGAGATACTATTGATAGTATATCTGAAAAATTTAATATAAGCCCTGTTGATTTAAGGAATATGAATAGTCAAACTACTTTTAGAGTAGGAGAATTTATTGTAGTTCCACAAAGAGATAGTGGCTTATTTAACGTTTATGTTATAAAACAAGGCGATAATGTTTATGAAATAGCTAAACGTTATAATGTTAATTATTTAGATTTATTAAAAATTAATGGTTTAAATAAAGATGATTATATATATCCTAATCAAGAATTGTTGATTCCAAGAGAAGGTGTTAGTGTATATATAACAAAAGAAAACGACACTATTAAAAGTGTAGCAGATAGTTTGGGTATGACTTGGCAAGAACTAATTGAACAAAATGACACAATTTATCTTTTAGAGGACCAATTAATTGTAAAAAGAGGTTAAACTCTTTTTTTTTGTTAAAAAATGTTATATAATTATATAGGTGATATTTATGAAAAAAGTATTAATATTATTAACGACAATTATGATTGTTGCACTAACCGGTTGTAAGTATGTAGGATATAAAAATATTAGTTATGAAGAATTAACAACAAAACTTAATAATAATGAATCATTTGTATTTGTGATTGGTTCAAGAGATTGTAGTGCGTGTACTGCATATAAAGGAACAATGGAAGAAATCATGAAAGATTACGATGTTTCAATTTATTTTATTGAAATAGCTGACTTAAATGAAGAAGATGGAAATAAACTTAGAAGTCAATTTTATTATCAATATACACCAACCACTATTTTTATTGAAGATGGAAAAGAGAAAACGACATATGACAGAATAGTTGGCGCTGCTGATTATGAAACTGTAAAAAATGCGTTAATTAAATATAATATGATTAAGGAGAAATAATATGTATAGTGTACTTGATAATTTTGGTACTGATTTAACGAAAAAAAATTATGTTACAAACCCTGCTATAGCAAGAGAAAATGAAATCAAAAAAGCTATAATTATTTTACTAACGCCAGAAAAATCTGCTTTATTAGTTGGTAAACCTGGTATTGGTAAAACTGCTATAGTAGAAGGAATAGCATATTTAATTCAAAAAAATTTAGTACCTAATGCTTTGAAGGGGTATAGGATTGTAAGTATACCATCGACAGCATTGTTAGGGAAAATCGTTTTAGATGGCCAAGAAGTATTAGTTGCAACTCAATTAGTAAAAGAATTAAAAAATACTGAAAAAACGATTCTTTTTATTGACGAAATTCATACGCTAATTGGTGCAAATGATGCTGGTCCTATGGATTTAGCTAATATTTTAAAAGCAGGTCTAGATAGAGGAGATATCAAAGTTATAGGAGCAACTACTACGATTGAATATGAAACCTATATTTTAAAAGATAGAGCTTTTTTAAGAAGATTTGAAAAAATTGATGTTCTAGAACCAGATGAAACTACAACCGTAAAAATATTAAAAGGAAGTTTACCTAAAATAGAAAAACAAACAGGAATTAAATTTAAGTATAATGATTATGTTACTGAATTATTATTAAAAGCAATTGTAAGTGCGACGAGTGAATTTAAAAGAGTTTATGGTGTTGCGGCAATGTATCCTGATGTATCATTATCTATATTAACACAAGCTTTCTCTCATGCTCTTTTTAGTAATAAAACACAAGTTGATATACTTGATGTATATAATGCCATAAGAAATAGTAAAAAAATATATCCTGATAGTATCGTAAAAGAATTAAATTTATTTAGAGAACAATTTAAAGATTTATGTAAAGATGAAAATATAGTTTTGCCAATTGTAACAATAAATGATGTAGAGGCATTAAATAACGATTTTTAATGATTAATATAGTATTATATGAACCAGAAATTCCTCAAAATACTGGCAATATCATGCGTACATGTGTAGGAATGGGAGCAAGACTACATTTAATCGAACCATTAGGATTTAAACTTGATACTAAATATATAAAAAGAAGTGGCGTTAATTATATAGACAAATGTGAATATTTTGTTTATAAAAATTGGGATGATTTCATATCTAAAAACAAAGGAGAATTTTTCTTTATTACAAGATATGGAAAACATTCTCCAGATGAGTTTAATATGAAACTTGATAATATATATCTTATATTTGGAAAAGAAAGTACTGGTATTCCTAAAAAAATATTAAGTAAAAATTTAAATAGATGTGTAAGAATACCAACTAACGGAAATATAAGAGCACTTAACTTATCAAATTGTGTTGCAATAGTTCTATATGAAGCTTTAAGGCAACAAAAATATAACGATTTATCTAAAGTAGAACTGATTAAAGGAGAAAATTATTTAGAATTGTAAATATAGTATTGAAAAAAAATTAAATTAATGCTAATATATTATTAGAGAATAAGGAGGGAACTTATGCAGTTTATAGTTGATAACTATATTTGGTTTATTGTTGGAGGAGTAGTACTTTTAATGGCTATTATCGGTTTTTTTGCTGATAGAACTGATTTTGGAAGAAAAGAATTTCAAAAAAGATTAAAAGAACCTAAAGAAAAAAATAAAGATTCTAAAAAAGAAACTTCAAAAAAAGGAAAAGTTGAAGAAGTAATTAAAGAAGAAGTACCAATAAGAATTCCAGATGATGCTTTAGTTGACGATGTAGTTAATGAAGAAAATGACAACTTAATAACAGAAGATTTATTTCAAGTTTTACCTACAGAAACAACACATGAAAGTATAGCAATTGATAATAATGATTTATATAAGCCTTTACAAAGTGATGAACAAGTA
>HF989890.1 GCA_000432255.1 Acholeplasma sp. CAG:878
ACGATTTAACAACAGGAAAAGTAAAATGTGAAAAAGATGATTCTAATCCAACACTAGAACCAATTCAAGCAACAGTAGAAGTAGGAAAGGGAACAGACAAAAGTATAGAAGAATATTTCACATTTGCAAAGACAGGAAGAGGAGCATCAACATTAAGTTGTAAAGAGGGAAATACTCAAATAACTAATGTAAGTGCATTAGCACTAGGAGACCATGTAGTAAAGTGTATAGCAACAAAAACATCAAACGGAAAAACTTCAGCAGAAAAACAAGTAACAATAAAAGTTGTAGAAAAACTACTAGTATTAAAAGATACAATATTAGGAGCAAGTAATTCTAAAGTATTGGCAAATGGAGCAAATCAAACATGGACAACATCATGGCAGTCAAGTGATGCAAGTGGATTATATGCCCAAACAGTGGGAAGCAATAAAACATATTATTTTAGAGGAAATCCAACAAATAACTACATAAAATTTGCAGGAAAAGACTATAGAATATTAAGAGTTAATGAAGATGGAACAATTAGAATAATGTTAACATCAAGTATTGGAAATAAAGCATTTAATAGTACATACAATACATATGATAAAATGTATTATACAAATTCAGAAATCAAAACAGTAGTAGATAATTGGTTTACTACCAATATAACAGGAGATAATGCAAGTAAAGTAGTAAGTGGAAACTATTTCTGTGAGGCTGCAAGAGTTGCATATGATGGAACTAATTTTAAATTAAAAACAGGTTCTACAAAATTGACAGCAAAAGAATCATATACACCAACATTTGAATGTACAACAGATGGAAATGGAAAAGGAGTAGTAACATCAAAAGTAGGATTAGTAACATATGATGAGATAATCTATGCTGGAGGATGGTATTATGTAAGTGGACTTAGTTATCCATATTACTTGAATAGTGGAAATTTATATTGGACAATGAGCCCCGCCGGCTTCAATGATTTTTATGCTTATGCTTGGCTTGTTGACAGCGATGGTCATACCGGCCGCAATGGTGTCAACAGTACTTACGGCATCCGCCCAGTTTTGAACCTAAGTGCTGATACGTTTGTGTCTGGAAGTGGAACTGAATCTGACCCTTATATTGTAAAATAAATGTAAACAACATGTTAAAATGGTATAAATAATATACCATTTTTAATTTTATAAAACTTATTAATTTATTTAAAATATTTGTTTGTTTAATGAAAATATAGTATAATATTTTTGTAGGTGGTTTTATGAAGAACTTATATATAGACTTTGATGGCGTAATTGTAGATACAATAAGAGTTACCTATGATATGCTAGATAGATTAGAAGTAGATAAAAAAAACTTTGAAAAAATGAGTGAATTTTATTATAACTTAAATTGGAAACAATTACTTAAAATGACGCCAGTTATAAATGATAGTTTTGAATGTATAAAAAAACTATATGCCTCTGGTAAATTTAATATAGCAATACTCACTCATGTTAATTCATTAGATGAAGCAGTAGCAAAAATAAACTTTATTAGAAAATACTTAAAAGACACAACAATTATACCTGTACCAAGAGAAATTTCAAAAACTAAAATGTGTTATACTAAAGATTCTATTTTAGTTGATGACTATTCTGGTAATTTACAAGAATGGGTAAAAGAAAATGGAATTGGTATTCAATTTTCAACTGATTTAAATAAAGATAAAGGATTTAAAGTAATAGATAGATTAGATAAATTAATTGATATGTTCTAGGAGGTAAATTATGAGTTACACCTTAAAATTAAGTATATTAAATGAACTAATTAAAATGGGAAAGTTAAATAGTGTTTTTGGATTTGATGGAAATTTTACTCAAGAACAACTAGATAGTATCACAAGTTTGCAATTAACAGACTGTGATAGTATAGATGGTATTAGTTTACTAAGAAATTTACAAACACTAAAAATAATAAGTTCAAAATTAGAAAGTTTCGGAAGTATTGGACCAATTAATAAAATAGCCAATTTTAGTGAAATAAATAAATTAATTAATCTAAAAAGACTATATATTGCTAATGATTATAATATTAGATTTTTAGATATAAGTAATTTAAGTAACCTAGAAACATTAAAAATATTTAATGCACCTAATTTAAGTTGGATAAAAGGTTTATCACAATTAAATTTAAGTGAAGTTGTTATATGTGACTGTTCACTTAGTTCAATTGGAAATGCCAAAGATTACATTATAAATACTTCTCTAGCGGCAAATAATATAATAGATATTAATTTAGCAAGTAGTCTATTACAAGACAAAAAATTATTAACAAAAAAATATGATGCTGGATTAACTAATATAAGATTTGGTGAACATGTGTATGCGAATGATGAAATATATACAATCAATGTTTATCAAATGCTTGAGATGCACAAAATTGCAATGGACATTATAAGAAGATTAAAATTAGATGGTTTATCGGATTTAGAAAAATCTTTTAGAGTTTATATATATGCAATTGGAACATTAAAATATGACACAGAAGGATTAAATTATCGTAATAACAATGACCTAGATAATATATCTAAAGATAAAAGAGAATATTTTAGTAGAAGAATGATGATTATTAATTCGGCTTTTGGAGCATTTACCCAAAGAAAAGTTGTGTGTGATGGTTATGTAAATATGATAAAATATTTACTTAGTTTATGTGGTATTAGTAGCAAAACAGTAATTTGTCAAAAAGAAAATGGACAACTTCATTCAGCTTTAAAAATACAAATTGATGGTAAATGGTGCTATTGTGACCCTGAACAAGATTCATATAAAAAAGTTAGGTACTTTAATTTAAGTAAAGATGAAATGGAAAAATTATATACATTGTCAATAAAAGAACAATTTGATAATGGAGAAATGAAAGAGGGAACATATGGACAATATTATAAACGACTTCATAGATAATGGTTTCTTAGACTTTTATTTAGATGAAAAACAAAAGAATTTTTTTAGAGAAATTGTTAAAAATATTAATAAAGGTAAGTTATATAATTCTATGTTTCACGGCTTACACCATTCGCAAAAAGTACTATTATTTGCATATCTAATAGGGTTACAAGAGAATTTAGATGAAGTAGATATGCAAATTATAGTTGATGCAGCAGTCTATCACGATATTGGAAGAACAGATGATAGCAATGACTCATTTCACGGCTTATATGGCGCAAATAAAATAGACAAAGTTGTAACAAGAGATATATATAAAGAACAAGAAAATTTAAACATTTTAAAAAGTATTATTGATGCCCATAGTCAAGATAACAAATTAGAGATAATTGCTATAAATCATGATGTAGAAAATATAGAAAGATTTATGAAATTAGCAACTATATTAAAAGATGCTGATGCACTTGATAGAACAAGATTTATGAAGACAAGTAAGGCTACACTTAAAGAAAATTTTATAATATCGGATTATTCTAAAACATTAATCCCACTTGCTTGTGAGATTAACTCATATTACAGATTAAGAATATGCGAAATTAATTACCAAAGATTACAAAATACAGTTGGTGAAGAAGAAATAGAATGTTCTCATGGAATAGGATTTGATTTTTTTAGGTTAGATAGTATTTTAAAAAATGGTATTTTATCTAATTTTGCTAAAATAAACCGAGATATTAAAAGTAGCAGAAGATTTTTTGGCAACAATGGAGAACTATGGATTTCGCTTGTAAATGGACATGGTGAAGCATATAATGAATTTGTTAATAATGGAATATCTTTTGATGTAAAAGCAAAAATAAGAAACGGAATTAAAGATAAAAAACAATCTATTGAAACTAGTCTGCCATTTAATAGCAGCAAATATACTGATGAGGTATTTGCATTTTATGAAATTCCAAGAGAAAATATTTTAAGAATTAATTGTTCAAATTTAGATGATAGTATAGATAAATTAAAATATTTAACTGGTTCAGGTAACCCTGATGCTATAGCAAATATAGTAGATGATTATATACAAAATTTAAGAATTCATTGTAATTATTTTCCAGATGTTAGTAGAGTATATGAATTACTTAAAACTTATAATAAAGTAATATCTTCTTTTGAGCAACACGATAGATATTTTCAAAAACAAAATCTTGAAAATCATTTAAGACAATGTGATATGTTAATCGAAGGAATAAATAAAGAAATTCAAAAATGGATGATGGAAGCATTTAAAATAAAATTTTTAAAACAAAAAGTAACAGTAAGAGATGTATTTGAATATATTTTAAATTTACAAGAAATAGATTATAATTTAGATGGAAACACAGTTACATTTAAACAAAAAGATAGATAGGAGAATAAAATGAAATATTTTTTAATAAGTATAATTCCTTTGTTTTTGTATATTATTTTAGATACAATCAAAGGATTACATATGTTACAGCAAAACTGGTATAACTTAGGTGGTAGATATGTAAAATGGCTCAACAATAATAGTAAAAAAATATTCTTATCTTATGACTATTTATATATATTTATATTTTTATTAAGTTTAGTATTAAAAAATAATATTTTAATGTATATAGTTTTCTTTTACTACTTAATAATAACGATTATTTTGAATAATGAACAAAAAAAAGAAATAGTTAAAAAACCCCTAGATTTTACTAGTAGAATTAAGAGATTAGTATTTACTATATTTATTTTATATTTTATAACAATACTATTTATTTGTATTAATTATAACGAAGAATTATTAAGTATTTATTATTTGATTTTAGGAACACTAGTATATTTAAATTATTATGTTATATTACTTGCTAATATAATAAATATACCAGTTGAAAAATTAGTTTATTTATATTATAAAACAAAAGCTTTAAATAAACTAAGAAAAATGGAACAAATGGAAGTAATTGGAATAACTGGAAGTTATGGTAAAACAAGTACTAAAAATGCTTTAAATGAAATATTAAATGAAAAATATATTTCTTTTAAGACTCCTAAAAACTTTAATACAAATTATGGATTAATAAGAACAATTAATGAATATATTGATAAATATAACAATTATTTTGTCGCTGAGTTAGGTGCTTTTAAAAAAGGAGATATCAAATCAAGATGTAAGTTAGTCAAACCAAAATATGGTATTTTAACTAAAATAGGTGAGGCTCACTTAGAAAGTTTTAAAAGTAAGGAAAACATTATAAAAGGAAAATTTGAATTAATCGAATCACTACCTAGTAATGGTGTTGCTGTTTTAAATAAGGATGACATCAATCAAGTTAATTATAAATTAAATAATAAATGCAAAGTACTTTGGTATGCTATTAAAAATAAAGATGCTGATGTTTATGCTGATAATATTAAATATAGTAGCAAGGGTATGGAATTTGATGTTCACATAAATAATAGAAAAGAAACATTTAAAACCAAATTATTAGGAGAAGCTAATATATACAACATTTTAGCAAGTATTACTTTAGCAAATTATTTAGGATTAAACATGGAAGAACTAAAACGAGGTGTATTTAAAATAAGACCAGTTGAACATAGATTAGAACTCAAAAGTTATGGTAGAATCAATTATATCGATGATGCTTATAATTCTAATCCAGAAGGTTCTAAAATGGCTGTTGAAGTTTTAGGATTAATGCCAGGTAAAAAAATAGTTATAACTCCAGGAATGATAGAATTAGGACCAAAACAATATGAATATAATTATAATTTTGGTACATATATATCTAAGGTAGCAGATTTAACCATATTAGTTGGTAGTGAACAAACAAAACCAATTCAAGATGGACTATTAGATTCAAAATATGACAAAAACAAATTAATCGTTTTAAATGATGTTAAAGAAGCAATTAATATTGCTCAAAACTATTTTAGGGAAGAAGTTTACATCTTACTTGAAAATGATTTGCCTGATATGTTTAATGAATAAACAAAAAATGTGATAATATGCATCAAAAATGTATCTAAAAATGTGATAAAACAAGGTTGTAATGTTTCTGAAAATGTGATAAAATACTTTGCAAGGAGAAATTATTATGGATAGATTAAAAAGAAAAATTGATGATTACCTTGTTGAATGGAAAAATAGTAATCCCAAAATGCCTTTAATTATAAAAGGTGCAAGACAAATAGGTAAAACTAATGCTATTAGGAATTTTGGTAATAATAACTATAAAGTTTTTATTGAAATAAATTTTGCTCTTCAACCTAAGTTTAAAACTATATTTGCTGATGGATTTGAAGTTGACAATATTATAAAAAACATAACTATCAAATTACCGAAAGTTGAAATAATTCCTAAGGAAACTTTAATTTTCTTTGATGAGATTCAAGAGTGCATTAATACCGCCACATCATTAAAGTCTTTTAGAGAAGACGGAAGATTTGATGTTATATGTTCTGGCTCTTTAATGGGGATTAATTATAAAGAAATTGAATCAAATAGTGTTGGAAATAAAGAAGACTACATTATGACATCACTAGATTTTGAGGAGTTTTTATGGGCAAAGGGTTATAAAAAAGAACAAATAGATGATTTATATAATCATATGTTAGAATTAAAACCACTTAGTAAAACTTTTTATGACACTATGTTAATAAATTTTAGGGATTATATGATTGTAGGTGGAATGCCATTAATTGTAAGCACTTTTATTAAAAATAATCACTTTAGCGGTATTTTAAAAATGCAACAACAAATTTTACTTGATTATGAAGAAGATATTACCAAGTATGCTGGTGGTTTAGATAAAACAAAAATTTTAAACGCTTATAAAAAAATACCTGTATTTTTGGGGAATGATAATAAAAAATTTCAAATAACCAAGATTGCTCACGGAGCAAGAAATAGAGAATATATCGGTGTAATTGAGTGGTTATCTAATGCCGGCATTGTCAATATTAGTTATTGCATGGAAAATGTTAATTTACCCTTAAAAGGTAATTACAATCCAAATCATTATAGACTTTACTTTGCTGATACTGGTTTATTAATTGGTTCATTAGATGAAGAAATTCAAAATGACTTAAGAAATAATGAAAACATGAACACATATAAAGGAGCTTTATATGAAAATATTGTTGCTGATATGTTAGTTAAAGAAGGTTACAATCTATATTTTTACAGAGATGATAGCAAAAAAGTTGAAATAGATTTTTTGATAAGAGATACTAAAACATTAATTCCAATCGAAGTTAAGGCTAACGATAATTCTACAGTTTCATTAAATACACTTATAAATAATAAACATTATGATGATGTTAAATATGGTATAAAATTATGTAATAAAAACATTGGGTATAATGGTACCTTTTATACTTTTCCTTATTTTTTAACTTTTTTACTAAAAAGATACTTGAAAGAAAAAAAAGATTGAAAAAAACTACACTTTAAAATGTAGTTTTTTTCTTTTTTGTAA
>HF989891.1 GCA_000432255.1 Acholeplasma sp. CAG:878
GGAAGTAATACTGGTGGATGGTATTCAGATTACGCGGGCTTCCCGAACTCTAGCTACTCTTGGTTCATTCGCGGGGGCAACTATGTCAGTGGTACTTTTGCAGGAGTGTTCTTCTTCATCAGCGACATTGGTGGTGCCTACAGTAACAACTCGGCTCGTGCTGTTCTTTCCGCTCAATAGACTTGGCGGAGTGAAACGAAGCAAAGGCTATTTCCCTTTGACTTGAATAATGAATAAATAATAAAAAGAAATAATTCAAAATATATTAAGAAATGCATTGTCGAAGCATATGGTCGCCCTTTCCCTTTTTCAAAGGGCGACCCTTAATATAAAATTAAATTTGGTATAATTTATTAAGATAGATTATATAGGGCAAAAGGTCAGTAGACGCGAACTTCCCGAACTCTAGCAACTCTTGGTTCATTCGCGGGGGCAACTATGACAATGGTACTAATGCAGGAGTGTTCTACTTCAACAACAACAATGGTGGTGACAACAGTAACAACTCGGCTCGTGCTGTTCTTTCCGCTCTTAGACTATATTGTTAGATAGCTTTAAGATATAGTTCAAGGACTATATAAAAGATTATAATATAGAGACCTAAGTCCTACATACTAAAAATAAAGTAAGTATAATTTGGTATGTAAAAATATAATGGGATAGTATTAGGGTTAGTAGCAAAATGGTGAAAGTCCGAAACTATTATATGATTTTAGCAGTATTAAATTGGTCAAATGACTATGTTTAATGCTGCTTATTTTTTTTGGAGGTATGTTATATGAGTAAGTTGTATAATAGGTATAAAACATTAAAAAATAAAGAAGATATAGTATATATATTTAAAGTAGGTATGTTTTATGTGATATTAGATGATGATGCTAAAATTTTAAGTAAATTATTAAATTTAAAGTTAATTCCACTTAATAGTGAGGTTAATAAATGTGGTTTCCCTGTAAATAGTTTAAAAAAATACGAAAAAATATTAAAAGATAATAAAATTAAATATAAAATAATTGAAGATTATGAAGAAAATAAAGATTTGAATCAGTTTTTAAATAAGATTAAAAAATATGATATTGATAATATGACAGGTATTAAAGCACTAGAGTTAATATATGAGTTAAAGGAAATAATAAATGGAACTAGATGAATTAAAAATATATAAACAATATGTTGAAATGATTTATTATACCGAACAAATATTAAAAAAATACCCTAAAAGTGAAAGATTCGCATTAGTATCTTCAATTAAAAACAAAACTTATGAGGGATTAGAATGTATTATAAGAGTTTATAAAGTTTTTGAAAAAAAAGAAAAATACAAATATTTAAATGAATTAGATGTTTATTTAAAAACTTTGAAGGTATTGATTAGGGTATCATATAAAAATAAGTATATCAGTTCTAAAAATTATAGTGCGTGGGTAAAAAAAATAACTAATATCAATAATTTAATGTTAGGATGGTTTAAATGTGTAAAAGTATAAAAGAAAAATTCGATGAAAAACTAACATTTGAAAAATTATTAGAAGCCGAAAAACGAGCAAAAAAGGGTAAGGGAAATAAAAAAGAAATTTTAAAGTATGAAGTTGATTTAGAAACTAATATAATGAACTTGTATAATAGTTTAAAAGATGGAACATATAAAATGGGTGAATATAGGGTATTTACTATATATGAACCAAAGGAAAGAGTAATAAAATCTTTACCTTTTAATGATAGAATAGTTCATCAATGGTATATCGAAGAGTTTATAAAACCTTATATTTTAAAAAGATTTATAAATGATAGTTATGCTTGTATTGATAAAAGAGGAACTCATCTAGCAATAAAAAAATTGCAAAAATATATAAGAGAAAACAAAGATTGTTATGTTTTAAAATGTGATATTAAAAAATATTTTCATAGTATTAATAAAGATATATTGTTTTCTATTATGTCAAAATATATAAGGAATCAAAAATTGTTAGAATTAACAAAGGTATTTATATATGATACAGAAGAGCTTAAAGGCATACCAATTGGAAATTACACTAGTCAATATTTTGCTAATATATATTTGAATGAGTTAGATTATTTTGTAAAACAAGAATTAAAAATAAAATATTATCTACGATATATGGATGATTTTGTTTTATTAATTAATAATAAAGAAGAAGCAAAAAATGTTTTGGATAAAATTAGAACTTTTTTAGATTTGAAGTTAAATTTGGAATTGAATAAAAAAACATGTTATTATCCTAGTTATAAAGGAGTAAATTTTTGTGGATATATAGTGTATAATACTCATATATTGATTAGAAAAAGAAGTATAAAAAAAATAAAGAGAAAAATTAACAAATGGAATATACTTTATAATAATGAGCAATTAGATTACCATAAATTTATACTGTGTTTTAATAGTTTTAAAGGACATATAAAACACGCTAATAGTTATAACTTATATAACAAGTTATGTGAAAAATTAGAGTTTGAATATTAAATGATTATTTTAACTCTTTTTTTATTATAATTTATATGAGATATGTTCTTATAAATATAATAAAAAGAATATTATGATATATTATTTAAAATAGATATATAAATATGTTTTATTTTTTGATAAATCTAATGAAATTATAAAACTCATTATTAGTTTTTTCAATAAAATCTAAAAAAGATTACAAACAAATAACAATGTCGATAGTGATTTAAATAGATGTAAGGAATATTAATATAAAAAATTATTTTAATTAGTATAAAATAAAACATATAAACCAAAATACAAAAAGAAAGTGAGGTTTATATGAAAGCAACTGGAATTGTAAGGAGAATAGATGAATTAGGTCGAATTGTTATTCCAAAAGAAATAAGAAAAACACTTAGGATTAAAGATGGAGAAAATTTAGAAATTTATGTTGCTCCAGATGAAAGTATTATATTAAAAAAACACTCTTTACTAAAAAAAATGGAATCGTTTGCTCAAGATTTATGTGATTCTGTTTATGCATTTATAAAAGAAAATATAATCATAACAGATAGTGATAAAATAATAGCTGTAGCAGGTGAATTAAAGAAAAAATTAATTGACCAAGAATTAAGTGATGAGATTGATAGTAAAATAATAAGAAGGGAAGAGATGTTAGAAAAACATATAAAACCGTTAACTATAACAAATGATGTTTCTATAGAGTGTGCTTACGCTATTTCTCCAGTAATAATAAATGGTGATTGTCAAGGTTCAGTTATGATAATATCTAAAAACAAATCTATTGATGAAACAACATTTAAAATAACGCAAATAATAAGTGAATTTATTAAAAAAAACATTGAAATGTAAATAGTTGTAAAATGTCGGAATTTGATTTATAATTATTCTTCCATATTGTTTGTTTTCATGATATAGTAGAATTGTACACTAAAAGGAGAAAAGAATAAAAATGGATGAAAAAAAACAAGATGTACTATTTGGCTCGTTATTGATATTTATGCCAATATGTTTAGCAGTATGTGGTTTGTTTCATGATTTTCAAATTAGTGATGTAATTTATTTAGTAGGAGTTGCTTTTATAGCTGTACAATATATAATTGTCTATCGAAAAAATAATCGATAGATTTTTAATTTAAAAAAAATATATAAAATAATAGTAATTTTGTGATAAAATGCTTAAAGAGGTGGTTTTATGATAGATACACATTGTCATTTAGAAGACTATGAAGATGTAGAAACAGTAATAAATAAAATGGGAAATAATAAAATTATAGTAAGTGGAACAAACGATGAAAGTAATTTAAAGGTAATAGAACTATGTAATAAATACAAAAATGTTTTTGGAACATTAGGAATACACCCTGAAGAAATAGAAAAAATAACCGATAATAGTTTTTCTATTATAGAAAATAATATGGAACACAAAAAAATAGTTGGTATAGGAGAAATTGGACTAGATTATTATTGGAACAAAGAAAATAAAGAAAAACAAAAAGAATTATTTATTAAACAATTAGAAATAGCAAAAAAATACGATAAAACAGTTATTGTTCATACAAGAGATGCTATAAATGATTCATACGAAATATTAAAAGAATATGGTAAAGGACTAAGAATTGACATTCATTGTTTTGCTGGTAGTGTTGAAATGGCTAATAAATTTATTGAATTAGGAGCAGTATTAGGTATTGGTGGTGTTTTAACTTTTAAAAATGCTAAAAAAATTCAAGAAGTAGTTGAAAAGATAGATTTAAAACATTTTGTTTTAGAAACAGATAGTCCATATTTAACTCCAGAACCTTTTAGAGGAAAGAGAAACGAACCATATAATATATATTTTGTAGCAAAGAAAATAGCAGAGATTAAAGGAATTAGCATTGAAGAAGTATTTACTACTACTACTAGTACAGCTATTCGTCAATTTGACTTAAAAGACATAATGTGCTAAAATACATGTATATTGTTAATTTGAGGTGAAGAAAATGAGTCTTTTTTTACTACAATTAGTAGGAAAATGGATAAGTATAGCTTTATTATCAATTATTTCACTTTTCAATTTTGAAGTGAAAAACGAGGAATATTCAATAACTAACGATGATAATAGTAAAGGTGTTAGTGTTGTTACTAATGTTTTAGAATATAAAACAGAAAAAGTATATAATAAAAAAACACCTAAAAATATTTCGAAAACAATTACCGAAGGAAAAGATGGTCTATCATTTATTGATAATGATGGAAATGAAGTAATTATTGAAGAAGTTGTTAATGAAGTAGTAGAAATAGGTACCGGAGCTTATGGCGTTTACAAAGGTATTATGACAGGATATGGTCCTGATTGTAAAACGTGTTCTGGCCGTGGATTTGTAGCATGCCGTACAGTCGATAAAAAAAGTTTCAATCTTATTAATGATGGAGTTTATTATAATGATGAAACTTATGGTGAAGTTAGAGTATTAGCGGCCGCACTTTCTAAATTTCCATGTGGCACAATTGTAAAAATTGAAAATTCTCGTATAGGAGATTTCATGGGAATTGTACTTGATACAGGTTATGATATGCGTAAACATTATAGTCAAGGTATATACCATTTTGATGTTGCTTATAGTACTGAAAAAGATGAAAAGGTATCAAAAACAACTGATATGAGTGGAAAAGTAGTTTATAATGTACAAAGATGGGGTTGGTAAAACCTCGTTTTTTTGATATAATTATTTTTGGAAGTGATATTATGGATTATTCTCCAAAAAAAATAAAAGAATTTAATTTCAAAAAAAAATTTGGTCAAAATTTTATAATTGATGAGAATATAGTTAATCAAATTGTAGAAAAAAGTGAAATTGATGATTCTACTCTTGTTATAGAAATAGGACCTGGTAGTGGTGCATTAACATATAAATTAGCAAAAAAAGCTAAAAACGTTTTGTGTTATGAAATTGATACTAGTTTAAAAGAAATACTTGAAAACAATCTAAATGGTTTATCAAATGTAAAAATAAAATTTGAAGATTTTTTGTTATCAAACCCACAAAATGAAATAAAAAATTATGATTATAAAAAGCTATATGTTGTTGCTAACTTACCGTATTATATAACCACGCCAATTATAATGAAAATAATTGAGGAATTAGATGTTGATAAAATTGTTGTTATGGTTCAAAAAGAAGTAGGAAATAGATTTAAAGCAAAACCTAATACAAAAGAATATAATTCATTAAGTGTTTATTTAAATTATTATTTTAACATAAAAAAAATATGTGATGTTTCAAGAAACGTATTTATACCAAAACCTAATGTAGATAGTATTGTTGTATTATTTGAAAAAAAAGAAAAACTAAAAGTAAATGATGAAAAATTTTTTTTCAAATTGGTTAAAGATAGTTTTAAACAAAAGAGAAAAACACTTAAAAATAATTTAGTAGATTATGATTTAAAAAAAATAGAAGAAGTATTAAAAAAATATAATTTTTCATTATCAGTTAGAGCAGAACAACTTGATTTATCCATATTTATAGATTTAGCAAACAATTTAAGACCTTAGGGTCTTTTAATTATTACTAAATTATTGTTAAATATCATATTAATTAATAGGTGAAATATGTTAAAGATAATTAATGGTGTTTTATGGGCTTTTGCAACTGTTTTTTTAATTAGTATGGGTATTTATTACACATATAAATTAAAATTTGTTCAATTCAAATTTAAAGACATGTTTAAAAATTTATTTAAAAAAACTAGTAGGGATTCTATATCGCCTTTTGCTTCATTAATGATGGTATTAGGTGGAAGAATTGGTGTTGGAAGTGTTGCTGGAATTGCAATTGCCATATACTATGGTGGGGTAGGAAGTATTTTTTGGATGTGGGTAGTTGGATTAATAACACTACCACTAGCATTTGTCGAAGTGGTATTGGGAGTAAAATACAAAGAAAGAGATGGAAAATATTTTAAAGGAGGACCTAGTTATTACTTAAAAAAAGGAGTTAAAAATAAAAAATTAGGAAACATTTATGCTTTTTTAATAATATTTAGTTATGTTGGTGGATTTCTTGGAATCCAATCTAATACTATAACTAAATCATTAAATACTTTTGTTACAGTAGAACCTTTAGTAGTTGGATTAGTAATCTCTTTAATTACCTTTATAATTATAATAGGTGGGGTAAAAAAAATATCAGATGCTTGTTCTAAAATAGTTCCATTAATGACATTACTTTATGTAGTTACAGCTTTATATATAGTTTTACTAAATATTAATTCAGTTCCTTTAATACTTTTAAATATCTTTAAACAAGCATTTAACTTTAAAAGTTTAGGTTTTGGTTTGTTTGGTAGTATTGTAATAGGAATTCAAAGAGGAATATTTTCAAGTGAAGCGGGACTAGGAACTGGAGCAATCGCATCGTCAACAACTGATAATAATCCTGTTAATCAAGGTTTGGTTCAAATGTTAGGTGTATACATAACAACTTTTTTAGTGTGTACATCAACTGCTATAATAATATTGACTGCTAATAACAATTTAAATTTAATTGACATAAACGGAATTGAAATAACTCAGATGGCATTTATAAAACATTTAGGTAGTTTAGGAAATTATATTGTTTTTATATCAATTATTTTATTTGCTTTTTCAACGATATTATCTGGTTATTATGACGGCGAAGCTAGTATAAAATATTTTAATAAAGGTAAAAAAAGTTTAAATTTATTAAAAGTAATTAGTTTAATAGTAATATTTTTTGGCTCTTTTTTATCATCTAATTTTTTGTGGAATTTAGTTGATATTCTAACCGCTCTTCTAGCAGTAATTAATGGTTATGCTATGTTTATATTAAGACAGGAAGTAATTAAAGAATATACAAAATATTATAAATGTGATAAAATATAATTGGTGAGGTATATGCTTAATAAAAAATGGGATGAAATATTAAAAAAAGATATGGAAAAGGACTATTTTAAAAAATTAGGTTCTTTTGTTAAAAATGAATATAAAACTAAAATATGTTATCCCGCCTATAGTAATATTTTTAATGCTTTAAGGTATACTGATTATGATGAAGTTAAAGTTGTTATATTAGGTCAAGACCCCTATCACGATGAAAACCAAGCTCATGGATTATCTTTTTCTGTTTTAGATGGGGTTCTAAAACCACCATCTTTAAGAAATATTTTAAAAGAGTTAGAAGATGATTTAGGAATCAAAAGAAAAGGTGGAGATTTAACTGATTGGGCAAAACAAGGAGTCTTATTACTTAATTCGATTATGACAGTTGAAAAAGATAAACCTCTATCACATAAAGAAAAAGGCTGGGAAATATTTACTGATAATATAATAAGATATTTAAATGAACGAAATACCCCAATAGTATTTATTTTATGGGGAAGTTATGCTAGAAGTAAAAAAGAATTAATAACTAATCCTATTCATCATATTGTAGAATCAGTTCATCCGTCTCCTTTGTCAGCAAGTCGTGGTTTTTTTGGGAGTAAACCATTTTCTAAAACAAATAAATATTTAAAAAAAGATGGATTAAAAGAAATTGAATGGTAATAAAAAAACCTTCTATAAATAAAATTTTATAGGAGGTTTTTTATGGAGATATTTGTAATTATTATTATAGCGGTTAGCCTAAGTATGGATGCTTTTTCACTATCACTTGCCTATGGAACAGTTAATTTAGATAAAAATAGTCGTTTAAAATTATCAATTATTGTTGGTCTATATCATTTTTTTATGCCTCTTTTAGGAAATTTAATTGGAGCAAAAGTATTTCATATAATTCCAATTGAACCTAAAATAATAGTATTTATGATTCTAAGTTTTATAGGTGTTCAAATGATAATTGAAAGTTTTAAAGAAACAAAGACAGAAAAATTAATGTCACTGTCACAATTACTATTATTTGGTTTTGCTGTCAGTGTAGATAGCCTATCAGTTGGCATAGGATTAAATGCAATAAGCAAAAAAACATATTTGTGTGCTTTTATTTTTAGTATTTGTAGTTTTATATTTACATATTTAGGTTTAATATTAGGAAATAAATTAAACAAATTATTAGGAAAATTATCAACTATTATAGGTGGATTAGTTTTAATTATCATAGGTTTCATATACCTATTTAATTAGTGTATTAAAAACACTTAAGTGTCAACTATATATTTATTAATTGCTTTTAGTTTAAAAAAAAGTTATAATATAATATAACACAAAGAGGAGTAATTACATAAAAATATAGTGGAGGAAAATATGAAACAAATAAAAATTAAAGGTGGGAAAGAGTTAACTGGGGAAATAAAAATAAGTGGTGCGAAAAATAGCGCAGTTGCTTTAATTCCAGCGGCTTTACTATCAGATGAAATAACGGTAATAGACAATGTTCCAAATATATCAGATATTGAATCTTTAATTGAAATATTGGAGTTCTTAAATGTCAAAGTTACCTATGAAAATAAAAAAATGGTAATTGATCCAACCAATTTAGTTAATAAGGAAATACCTGAAAGAATATCAAAAAAATTAAGAGCATCATATTATTTTATGTCTTCATTGCTTGGAAAGTTTAGACATGTAGAGATGTATTTTCCAGGAGGCTGTTCAATAGGCGCTAGACCAATTGATCAAACGTTAAAAGGTTTTAGAGCCTTAGGAGCAACAATTTTAGAAGATGGTAATAAATTTACTATTGATGCTAAAGAATTAAAAGCAGGACATATATATTTAGATATGCCTAGCGTTGGAGCAACAATTAATACAATTTTAAGTTCAGTATTAGCTAGTGGTGAAACAATTATAGAGAATGCTGCTAAAGAACCGGAAATAGTTAATGTTGCAACATTTTTAAACAATATGGGAGCTAAAATAACTGGAGCAGGAACTAGTGAAATTAGAATTGTTGGAGTTAATAAATTAGGTAGTGGTTTTACAGAAGTAATACCAGATAGAATAGAAGCAGGCACTTATGTAATAGCCGGTGCTTTAGTGGGAAAAAATTTAAAAATATCAAATTTAATTCCGGAACATATTGAATCTTTAACTCTTAAATTAAATGAGATGAATATTCCACTTGAAATAGGAACTGATTATATTATAATTTCAAAAGGGGAAAATCTAGAACCCGTTTCTCTTAAAACATTAGGTTATCCGGGATTTCCAACTGATTTACAACAACCTGTTACTGTACTTCTCACACAATGTAACGGTTTATCAACACTAGAAGAAACAATTTATGAGAATAGATTTCAAAATGTACCTTATCTTAACTTAATGGGGGCAGATATAAAAGTAGAAAATAGGAAATTATTTATTAATGGAAAAACCAATTTAATTGGAACCAATGTTATAGCAACCGATTTAAGAGCTGGTGCTTGCTTAGTTCTTGCTGGATTAAAGGCGAGTGGTATAACTTATATAAGTGATATTGAACATATTTTAAGAGGATATGAGGGTATAATTGAAAAACTTCAGAATGTTGGCGCTCAAATTGAACTCACCCAAGCATAATATTTAAGTATAATAATATAATTAAAGTAGTTAAACTACTTTTTTTAGGGGGAAATATGAAAAAGATATTAGGAGTTTTAGTAGTTGTTTTATCAATTTTATTAATTTATTTGGGTTTTAGAGATACCCGTGTTTATTATTTAACTTTAGGTGATGGACTATCTTATGGAACGACACCTTATGGTGGAGTAGATTACGGATATAGCGATTACATAAAAGACTATTTAAAAGAAAAAAATGAACTAGAAATTTTTGTAAATGAATTTTCAAAGGAAGACTATAGAACTACTGATTTAACTAGAGATATCAAAGACAATGTTGAAATTGAAATTGATGGAAAAAATAAAACTATTCAAAATGCTTTAATTAAAGCCGATTTAATTACTCTTTCAATTGGAAACAGTGAATTATTAAAAAATTTAGAATTAAGTACTGATTTTGGATTAAATGATTTAGTAAAAAGATTTGATAGTTATGTTGATGATTTGGATGAACTTTTAAGTTTAATTAGAAGATATTCTAAAGAAACAATAGTATTAACTGGTTATTATAATCCAACATCTAATGAGGAATTAAATGCTCTATTTAATAATTTAAATAGGAATGTATCTAATTTATGTAATAAGTATGATGTTATCTATATAATTCCGGACGAAAAATTTAATAATTATATTATTAATAAAAATAATATATACCCTTCAAAAGAAGGCTATAAAAATTTAAGTGAAAAAATAATTGAAAAAATAGTAGAAATTTATTAAAAAATAGAAAAAGGCTTGCCAAAACATTGAAAAGTTTGTTATAATTATATAGCATTAATTTCTATAGTTAAATTTAACTATGGCGGAAGGAGAAGAGTATGAAAAAAGGAATTCATCCAAATTACGTTGATACAAAAGTTACTTGTGCTTGTGGAAATACATTCACTGTAAAATCAACAAAAGAAGAATTACATTTAGAAGTTTGTGATAAATGTCATCCATTCTTTACAGGAAAACAAGGGACTACAGTTAAAACAGGTCAAGTTGAAAAATTTAATCGTAAATATGGTTTAAACCAAGACAAAGCTGCTTAATTAAGCAGTTTTTTAATTATTTACTATTTTTAATTTTTATAATATAATATTTATGGAATAGGAGAGATAAAATGATAGGAATAGGAAATGACCACAATGGTTATGAAGTAAAACAAGAATTGACAAAATATATAAAAGAATTAGGATATGATGTCATTGATTATGGTTGTAATGATACTATAGGAGATTATCCGACATATGCTTTTAAAGTTTCAGAAGCGGTTAGTAAAAAAGAAATTGATTTAGGAATTTTAATATGTAAGACAGGAACGGGTATGAGTATTGCTGCTAATAAAGTTAAACATGTAAGGTGTGCGAAAGTTGAAAATAAAGAAGAAGCCTTTTTAGCAAGAAGTCATAATAACGCTAATGTGCTTGCTATAAGTGCTCTACTTCCAATAAAACTTATTAAAGAAATTGTAAAAACATTTATAGAAACACCTTTTTCTAACGAAGAACGACATATAAGAAGAATAGAAATGATTGAAAATTATGACAATTAAAACTATACTATACATAATCTTTGTTCCTTTCACACTTCTTGCTTTAGATAGTATAAATATCCAAAATGTTTTTAAAAAAAACAAAATTTTTCAAGCAAAAATGTTATATATTATATTAACAATGGCTATTTCTTATTTAGCAGTAAATTTTTTATATGATTTTTTTGAATTTTCACGCATAATTTAACAAAAACGCAGTATTTTATATTGGAGGATGATACAATGAAAAAAATACTGTTTTTTGTTGTCTTAATAGTAATCGTACCATTTATAGTAGTCAATCTTTTTGTAAAAGAAGAAGAGATTAAGTTCAATTATACTAATAATTTAAATGTCAGAGTAAAAAGAGATACTGGGATTGTAACTGTTCCTTTAGAAGATTATGTTGTAGGTGTTTTAGCAGGAGAAATGCCAATAGAGTTTGAAATGGAAGCTTTAAAAGCACAAGCAGTAGCAGCAAGAAGTTATGTTTTAAAAAAAATGAGCTATAATAAAGAAAAAGAATATGATGTTGTTGATACTATTATGAATCAAGTTTACCTTGATAATGATTATTTAAAAAAAACTTGGGGTAAAGATTATGTAAAAAAAATTAATAAATTAAAAACAGCCGTGATTGAAACTAATTATCAATATGTTGATTATAATGGTAATATCGCAGATACGATGTTTTTTTCAACAAGTGTAGGTGAGACTGAAAACAGTGAAGAAGTTTTTAGTAATAAAGTACCTTATTTAAAGAGCGTTAGTTCAACATGGGATGAAATCTCACCAGTTTATAAACTTAATTACCAATTTAAATTAAATGAGTTTTTAAATAAACTAGATTTACCATATAGTAATTTTGTTAAATTAGAAGTTATTGATAGTACAAGTACAGGAAGAGTAAAAAAAATTAAAATTAATGAAAAAACATTTGATGGTAGTGTTGTAGTAACTAAACTAAAATTAAAGTCCAATCATTTTACAATTAAACAAGACGGGGATACTATAAATATAACGACCAAAGGATATGGTCATGGTGTTGGGATGAGTCAGTATGGTGCGCAAGGAATGGCTTTAAATGGCTATTCGTACGAAGAAATATTAATGCACTATTATCAAGGAACATCGATTAAAAAAATTTAAATTTTATTGTATAAAAAAGTCATAAATAGCCAAACTTAAAATAGAGGTGAATTTATGACAGAAAGAAGATTAAAAAAAACAGTAGTTTATGGATTATATGGTTTAGCTTTTATTGCTATAATAGCAGTAATTTATATCTTAGAAGTTGCTACAACTAAAGGATTTAAGGATGATAATACTTATGTTAATAAAACAATTATTGAAAACGATACTCCAGTTGTTAGTACAGGTGAAGTGATTAAAAGACCATATCAAGCAGATGGAATATCTTTGATTAAAAATTTTTATGATTATAAGTCTGAGGAAGAAAATCAACAAAATTCTTTAATTTACTATGATGGTACATATTTACAAAATAGTGGAGTAGATTACAGTAAAAATGGTGAAGTGTTTGAGGTAGTATCTATTTATGATGGTACAGTTTCTAATGTAACTGAAAATACTGTTTTAGGTAAAACAATTGAAATAACTCATGAAAATGGAGTGGTAAGTGTATATCAAAGTTTAAGTGAAGTTAATGTTACTATTAATGAGGTTGTAAATCAAGGTCAAGTAATAGGTAAAAGTGGTGTTTCTAATATTGATAAAGATTTACAAAACCATCTTCATTTTGAACTAATTGTTAAAGGTATTAATGTTAATCCAGAAATTTACTATGATAAAAAATTAAGTGAAATATAGAGCTTAATGGCTCTTTTTTAGGTATAAAAAGAATTGATTTTTATATACTTAATTAAGAGGTGTGACATGAATAGAAAAATTCATAAAAGAGTAATTGATGAAGCAAATTATATAATTGAGTCAGAAAAAACAGTAAGAGAAATTGCGGAGGTATTTAATGTATCAAAAAGTACTGTTCACAAAGATTTACATGAAAGACTATTAACGCTCGATGAAGAGTTATTTGTTAAAGTTGATAATATCCTTAAATATCACACTGCTCTAAGGCATATAAGAGGTGGAGAATCAACTAGAAAAAAATATTTAAATTTAAATAATTAATGTTAATTTTTGGTAACTTGTGTGGTATAATATATTGAAGAAATGAAGGTGAAAAAAGTGTTTGCAAAAGATATAGGAATAGATTTAGGAACCGCTAATGTACTTATTTATGTAAAAGGACAAGGTATTGTATTAAATGAGCCTAGTGTTGTGGCGATTGATGCTGATACAAAAAAACCATTAGCAGTTGGAAGTGAAGCAAGAGAAATGTTAGGAAGAACTCCAGGTTCTGTTATAGCAATTAGACCAATGAAAGATGGAGTTATTGCTGATTTTGAAATTACAGAAGTGATGTTAAATCATTTTATTAGAAAAATAAATGGGAAAAGCTTTCTATCAAGACCAAGAATTTTAATTTGTTGTCCATCTAACATAACTCAAGTAGAAAAAAATGCGATTAAAGAAGCTGCTGAACGTACTGGCGCTAAAAAAGTATTTTTAGAAGAAGAACCAAAAGTCGCTGCCGTTGGAGCAGGAATGGATATTTCTAAACCAAGTGGCAATATGGTAATCGATATTGGTGGAGGAACTACTGATATTGCTATACTATCACTTGGTGGTATAGTAACAAGTTCTTCAATTAAAATCGCAGGAAATGTATTTGATGCTGATATTATGAAATATATTAAGGACAAGTATAAATTATTAATTGGTGATAGAACAGCAGAAGAAATTAAAGTTTCAATTGGAACAGTTTTTGTCGGCTCTAAAAAAGATAAAATGGAAGTTAGAGGTAGAGATTTAGTTACTGGACTTCCTCATACAATTACAGTTTGTTCTGATGAAATTGAAGAAGCATTAAGAGAAAGTGTTTATACAATTATCCATACAGCTAAATTAGTTTTAGAACAAACCCCACCAGAATTATCTGCTGATATTATTGATAAAGGAATTGTTATAACTGGTGGTGGAGCGTTAATTGATGGTTTTGACCGTTTGATTGCTCACGAATTAAAAGTGCCAGTATTCGTAGCTGAAAGTCCACTTACTTGTGTTGCTGAAGGTACTGGTATATTACTTGATAATCTTCATTTGATAGATAAATAAAAACAACTTTGAGTTGTTTTTATTTGTTTATTTGCTTATTTTTAGTTCTTTCTGTAATGTAATCGAGACTTACATGGTAATAATCACAAAGTTTGATTAACAATTCAAGTGGCATAGTATATCTTCCTAATTCATATTGTGAATAATATTGTTGGGAAATGCCTAATTCTTTCGCTATATCTTTTTGTAATTTATCGTGATCTTCTCTTAAATCACGAATTCTTTTCATGTAAATATAAACCACCTACTTACTTAATTTTTTGTTGTTTGTCCTTTCCGTAATATAATCAATACTTACATTGTACATATCAGCTAATTTAATTAATAATTCAACTGGTATAGTAAAATGTCCTAATTCATATTGTGAATAATATTGTTGAGAAATACCTAATTCTTTTGCTATTTCTCTTTGTAATTTATCACTATCTTCTCTTAAATCTTTTAATCTTTTAAAGTACATAAATCCTCCATAAATAAATTCTATCTATAAGATACCACATAAAATATTATTAGTTATTATGCTACAAAATAATTTATGTATACTATAAGTGTATAAAAAAGTAAATTAAGTAAATAATAATATTGGTGATTTTATGGAATTCGATTTAAATGAATTGTTGATTATTATTGTAAGAGCATATATATCTTTAATAACTTTATTTTTAATAACTAAAATGTTAGGAAAAAAACAAGTATCACAATTAAGTTTATTTGATTATGTTATAGGTATTTCCATAGGTAACTTTGCTGCTGAAATAACGGTTAATCTAGATTCGAGTTTAATATATGGAATAGTTTCAGTTTTGATATTTGGAACATTTGCTTATGCTATATCTGTTTTAACGATGAAAAGTATAAAATTGCGAAGATTTTTTATAGGCGTTCCTACAGTTTTAATAGATAAAGGACAAATTTTAGAAAAAGGACTTAAAAAAGTTAAATTTGATATTAATGATTTATTAGAAGAATGCAGAGGTAATGGATATTTTGATTTAAACGAAATTGATTATGCTATTATGGAAGTTAATGGTAAAGTAAGTATTATGCCAAAACAACCATATAAACCAATTACTTTAAAAGATATGAATTTAAAGGAAAGTAATCAAAGTTTGTGTGCGAATGTTATTATAGATAGTAACATTATGGAAAATAATTTAAAAAACATGAATAAAAATATAGAGTGGTTAGAACAACAACTTAAAATTAAGGGATATGAAAGTTTAGATAATATATTATTAGCAACTTTAGATAAAAATGAAAAGTTTACAGTTTATGAAAAAAATAATGACAAGCAAAGTAAAAATGTATTGGAGTAAATAGTGTTGTTATGATATAATTCCTATGGAGAGTAGGTTTTATATGAAAAGACATTTTTGTGCTTCAGCATTTATCATTAATCCGATTAATAAAAAAATATTATTAGCTCACCATAGTGGTTTTAATAGGTGGGTTCAACCAGGGGGACATATAGAAGATTTTGAAGTACCCGAAGAAACAGCCATAAGAGAGGTTTACGAGGAAACAGGTGTTAAAGTAAGATTATTAGGCGAAAGATTTCCTCGTGAAGATGACTATATTCGACCATTAGGTATTCAAAAAAATCGTGGTAAGCAAGGAGATATACATATAGACATTACTTATGTTGGTGTTCCTATAAGTGTAAACGAAGTAAGTGAAGATGATGAAGTTGATAAATTTGGTTGGTTTTCAAGAGAAGAACTTGATGATTTAGATATATTTGAAGATATAAAAATAACAATGGATTATATTTTAAAAAATTACATAAAATAGGCTATTTAGCCTATTTTGCGTTTTCTATTAATTTTGTGATTAATTCACTATAAGAAATGCCTTCATTTTCCATTAATTTAGGAAACATACTTTTTTTCGTAAATCCTGGTATAGTATTTATTTCATTTATATAAACATTATTTCCATCATAGAAAAAGTCTATTCTTGCCAATCCATTTAAATTAAGTTTTTCAAATAGTAATTTTGCTATATTTTTAATTTTATTTTTAATTTCATCTTCAATTTCAGCTGAAACGATTAACTCTGAATTATTATTTTTGTATTTTGCTTTATAATCGTAAAATTCACTATTGCATTTAATTTCACCAGGGTTTGATATGATTAAATTTTTATCCTCTAAAACTGCACATTCTAATTCACGAGCATTAATAAATTTTTCTACTATTACTTTTTGATTATAATTTTTTGCTATTTTAACTGCTTTTTTAAATTCTTTTTCATTATTTGCTTTTGTTATTCCAATTGAAGAACCACCATTTGCAGGCTTAACTATTACTGGAAATGGTATATTTAATTTGTCTTCATACACTTGATAAGGAACAATTGGAATATTTAAGTCTTTAAAAATTAATTTGCTGTATTCTTTATCCATACAAATATAACTAGAACCCCATTTTGAACCGACATATTTTAATTTAAATAAGTCTAATAATCCTTGTAATTTTCCGTCCTCTCCATCAGTTCCATGAGTTATTGGAAATATTACATCAAATTGTTTTAAAAATTTTATTATATTATCAATTTCTTTGTCATTTTGTAACCATTTACCATTTTTTGTTATTTTAACACATGATAAAATATATTTACTTGTATCAATATATTCTGTGATTTCCTTTGCTGAATTACAGGAAACTTCATATTCCGAAGATGTCCCACCATATATTAATAATACTTTTTTTATAAAAATAACCTCCTTACAAAATTATATGTTAAAAAAAAATTCCTAATCGGAATTTTTATTGTATTTATTTAAATAATAATCTCTTAATTCTTTAAAACGAGCGTAGTGTACGATTTCTCTTTGTCTTAAAAAAGAAAGTGGTGCAATGACATCTGGGTCGTTTGTCATGTTAATTAAATGCTCATAAGTAGCCCTTGCACCTTGTTCAGCAGCCATATCACTTTCTAAATCTGCCCAAAAATCTCCTGAAGAAGTGATGTAGGCTGAACTCCAAGGTACCCCATTTGCATCAGTTGGAAAAGTGCTGTGGTCATGTTGTGAATAATATCCACCTAAACCAGCCTCTTTTAATTCATCTATAGAAGCACCTTTCATTAGTTGAACAATTATAGTTGCTATCATTTCAAAATGTGCTAATTCTTCAGTTCCAATATCTGTTAAAAGAGCATACCCTTTCTCATCAGGCATAGAATATCTTTGATTAATGTATTGTAATGAAGCTGATAATTCTGATGATGGACCACCATATTGACTTAACATTGCTTTAGCAAGTTTTAAATCTCTTTTTGTTATATTTATTGGATATTCTAATTTTTTTTCATATTTCCACATAATAAATCCTCCTTAATTTTCCCAAGGCCATGGTTGATTGTCCCAAGCCCAAGGTGTAGTTGCTAAAATATCACTGTTTAATAGTAATGGTCCATAGTTGTTTTGGTATGTTTTTAATAAATCTTCTTTTTGAACTCTATATTGATTAAATAAATTTATAGCATTTTGGTCATTTGGATTAATATCTAAGTACAAATTTAAGTCGGTCATTGCAAAACCTAATGCATCAATATTAGTTAACATTTTTGCTTGTTCATTCATTGGTTGAATTTGATATGGTTGTTGATTTCTGTATGAATCATATAAACTAGGAAATAAATTTCCTTTTATAAATCCTTCATATGGTTCATAAGTGTTTGATTGTAATTGTGGATTTTGCATTCCTTTTGGAACATTTGTATTAAACATATTGTTATAATAATTTAAATTTTTTGGATAATTAGAATAATTATTCATTATTTTGCCTCCTCGGTATATATTATGTTTTTGCCCTATGTTAGTATAGGCAAATACCTAAAATCAAAAATTTAAGCATAAAATTTTAAAAATACCTTGCCAAATTGAATAAAATTTGTTAGAATTATATTTGTTATTAGATATGGCGAAATTGGTGAAGTGGTTAACACGGCGGATTGTGGTTCCGTTATGCAAGGGTTCGACTCCCTTATTTCGCCCCACTTAAATAATTACTCACAAATATTATGTGAGTTTTATTTTAAAAAATATGATTGGTAGTGATAAAATGAACAAATATGAAAAAGTTTTTGAATCCGATAATATTATTTATATAAAATTATCAGAAAATTTAATAACAGAATATTTAAAAATGGTAAATAATCCCGCTATCGCTAAAATGATTAGCAAAAATCCAATTGTTTATACGCCAGAGCAGGAATTAGTGTGGGTTAGAAAAAAATTAAATCAAAACGCTTTAATATTTTCAATGATTGAACGAACTACTGGTGAGTATATCGGCAATATTGAAATTCTAAGTATAAATGATAACATTGGTCTGATAGGAATATCTATTACCGAAAGCAAACAAGATAGACATTATGGTCAAGAAAGTTTGAAAAGAATAATAGAGTATGGATACGAAGAATTAAACTTAGATGGTTTTGAACTTAATGTATATAGTACAAATCAACGTGCAATTCATTGTTATGAAAAAATAGGTTTTGTAAATGTTGAACCTGGTAAGGTTTGTGATGATATTCATATGGTGCTAAAAAAATGAAAAAGTTTATAATAATTTATTATAAATTTTTTTAGTATAAAGATAAAAAATAATATATATTCGTTAAATGTCATTATTCAAAAAAATAAATGTTCATATATTGTTTTAGAGGATAAGTGATTTTATGAATATAATAAACAAAAAAACAGTTGTAGTTTCTACAAGTAATGAATTAAAAGATGTTTTAGAAAAAGATAATCGTTATGAATATATTTATTTAGATAATGATATTACATTAGAAAGTGGTATTACAATAAATAAAAATAAAAGTAAAATAACAATTAATGGAACATACAAAGATATTTTACACACTTTAATTGGAATGGATAACCTAGATAGTACAGATACAATTATTTGTAGTTCATCTACAAAAGAGGCTAAAATTAAAAATATAAAAATAATAAACACTAATATACATGGTGTTATATATTTGCCGATGGAGGATAGTTATGAAGATATTATAACTATTTATGAAAATATCATATTTAATGGAACAAATTAGCATTAAATACCTATGGTGTTGTTAAAATAAATAATTCTACTATTACAATTTAGGCAACTAATAATGTTGAACCTCAAGAAGTATGTGAAGCAACTTATGTTATAATTGGTGGTAAAACTAATATATTTAGTAGTTCGTTAAATTTCCTTTTATTTTCAGAAAAATCTTTAAATCCGTATGTTGTGTTTTTGTGTAAAAGTGACATAATATTATCAATTGAATCAAGAGAATTTATGTCTGGAACTAATAAATTAAATTTTACGATTTTACATGATACAAAAGTACATTTAACGACAGGAAATGGTTTTTCTTCTGAATCAAATTATGGAGCAAATAATGTTTTAATAGATGAAAGGGCTTCTTCTATATTTATTGAAAAAAAGTACCGTACAATTCCGATGTGGGGAATTTTTGGTACTTTGACAGTGAAAGAAGATTCGGAATTACAATTAATCAATTTATATAATAACACACCTAGCGATAACTATAATATACATTTTAAAGGTACTGATTGTTAGATGTTTATCGAAAATCCAAAAAATTTAGTATTGTACTCAAAAAATTCAAATGTTATATATACAGATAATCTTTTGAATTTTAATATAAAGTGTTCTAGAATTAATATGTGGTTAAATTCTACTGATATTTCATTTGCTGGAGATATAAACGATTTGCCTAATTATTCTTGGTATAAAGAGAGTAAACTTACTTGAAATAGAAGGACTTATTACTTCTTCCCTTACTTCCATTATTAAATATAATATAACGCCAAGTGAATTAAAAAATTTACCTGATATTGGTAACTTTGCATTTCAAAGTAAAAAACAGTTTTCTATCGGATGTACTTATATGAATATTCATCCAATTAACTCAACCAAAAATATAATAAGTGGTCATACTACTCGTTTTGCTGATATTTTAATAAAATATAATAATATAGAAGAAGTAGTAAATGCTGATGATAATGGTTTATTTGAATACAATATACCATCTTCTATAAATGATAACACTAAAATAGAATTAACTTCAAATGTTGGAGGTGGTTTCATTTATCAAACAAGGACTGTAGCCACACCTTTTGAAGGTGAATTAACCTTATTAAGTGCTAATTCATCAATTGATTTTTCATCTAATCCAATAGATAGTACATATATATTTCCCAAAGTAGAAGATTTAAAAATAAAAATAGTTGATAGTAGATTAAATAGTTCTGATTGGAAATTATATACTTATATAAATAAACAACTAACATCAACTAATGGATTTGTATTAAATGGTTCATTAATATTTAAAACATTTGATGATGAAATAATAGTTTTAAATAATACTCCAACAATAGTTTATAAAGGAAATAATAACGAGGGAATAGTTAGTTTCAATGAAATTACTTGGTCAAAAGAAAAAGGCCCATTACTTAATCTTACTGATAATGTTATGGAAGTTAATGAAGAATATTTTGCCACTATTTATTTTTATGTAGAAGAATAGTAATAAATTTATGTATAGTTTTCAGACTAATTTTTAGTTTGTTTTTTTTATTGTTAGAATAATTAATAATTTTTATTCTTGTTATAACTAGTAAATAATGATATACTATAGTTAGTTAAGAATAAATTGTTAAAAAGAGGTAATTATGAGAATAGGATTAGATATAGATAATGTTATAAGTGATTTTGATAAAAAAATATTAGAAGAATTTTATAAAGAAGATAAAAATAAAAGAGGTAAAGGAATAATAAACCCTGATGGTAGATGGATTAAACATCAATTTGATTGGACTAATGATGAAATTGAAGAATTTTTCAACAAAAATATGGAAAGATTTGCTCAAGAATTTGATTTAAGATTTCAAGCAAAAAAATATATGGATAAATTGCTGAATGATGGACATAAATTATATTTGATTTCTAATCGATGCGAACCACATTACAGTAGACCATATGAAATAACGACTAATTGGTTATCTGATAAAGGTATAAAATACACAAAATTAATTCTATCCGAAACTACAAACAAAAGCAAAGAATGCTTAGAAAATAATATTGATGTTATGTTTGATGATGTGGTTAAAAACTGTGAACAACTTATTGAAGCAAATGTAAAAACTTATCTTATGGGAACAAAATACAATAAAAAATTTTCAAACCATTTAGAGATTGTGAATGATTGGGAGGAATTATATATGAAAGTTAAAAATCTAGAAAAGAAAAAAGTGATTCTTGATACAGATATGTACAATGAAATTGATGACCAATTTGCTTTAACATATCTAATTAAATCACTTGATGTGTTTGATTTAGAAGCTATAACAATTGCCCCTTTTTTAAAAAGTGGCTACGCTAAAACAACTAATATAGAAGATGGAATAAATAAAAGTTATGATACCACTTTGAAATTACTTGGTCTATTAAATAAAGATGAATATAAAGAAAAAGTTTATAAAGGTTCATTAAGATTTTTAAATGATGAACCAGAAGGTAGTGAAGCTGTAAATAAAATAATTGAAATAGCTTCTAATAATGAAAAAACAACAATTATTGCTATTGGAGCAATTACAAACATAGCAAATGCTATCTTAAAAGAACCATCTATAATAAATAAAATTAAAGTTGTTTGGTTAGGTGGTAATAGCTTTCTAACGGAAGATAATAGTGAATTTAATTTTAGACAAGATATAAAAGCAGTTCAAACTGTATTTAATTCTAACGTTCAATTAGTAGTAATTCCTTGTCGTAATGTTGCTTCTAATTTGTCTGTTACGATTTATGAGTTAGAACACTACTTAAGTGAAGATAATAAAATTAATAATTATTTAAAAGAAATTTTTATAAACTGTAAAAAAGCGTTTATGCATGAAAAATCTGATGAAATTGGCTCAAGTAAGGTATTGTGGGACTTGAGTGCAGTTGCTTATGAAATAAATGCAGATTGGTTTAAAAGTAAATTAATTAGTTGTCCAACTATACTTGATAATGGTTTATATGAAAAAACAAGTAATAAACACAAAGTTGTATTTGTAAACGATTTATTTAGAAATAAAATAATGCAAGACTTCTATATTAAAATGGGTTTTAAAATATAATTAAAAAGTAACAAAATTGAAAAATAACAAATTATACTTAATTTAATAATATAAAGTTCTAAAGCCTCAATTTGACACTTTTTGACAAAGATGATAAAATGGATATGTTTTCCGTTAAAAAAAGAGGTGAAAAAGTGAAAACAGGGCTGTGCTTTTTAGCAGTATTAGGTATATTGGTTGTACCAGTATCAACCAATGAAATAGTTTATGCTGAAGTTGAAAATAAATTAGAACAATACGTAGAAGTTGAGGAAGAACCAAAAATTGTTTATGATGGTTTAACAAAAGAAGAATTAATCAATAAAATTAATAAATCTTTAAATTCAACTATCAGTGGTAAAGGTAATATAATCGTAGAACATTCACTAGAACTGGGATTAGATCCATATCTAGCAACAGCAATTATATTACATGAAACAGGTTGTAAATGGAATTGTAGTACGCTTGTAAAAAAATGTAATAATGTTGGTGGCCAAAAAGGAAAACCATCTTGTAATGGTGGTAGTTATAAAAGATATGATACTCTAGATGAGGGATTAATTGGTTATATGGACAATTTATACTATAATTATATTGCTAAAGGTTTAAAAACACCAGAACAAATCGGGCCAAAATATGCTATGAGTAAAACTTGGGCTGGTAAAGTAAATAAGTATATACAAGAAATAAAGTCCTAATGGACTTTTCTTTTTTGTAATTTCAACCGCACCACTTATCTA
>HF989892.1 GCA_000432255.1 Acholeplasma sp. CAG:878
CACACCTTTTGGTGCGGTTCAAATTTCAATTTAGGAAGCAAAAATATTTTTGCTTTTTTTCTTTACATAGTTGTTAAAAATTGATAAAATTAAATGGGTGATATTATGCGAATAATTATGCATATAGATGTTAACAATGCTTTTTTATCTTGGAGTGCGATTGATTTATTAAATAATGGCTCAAAATATGATATAAGAGGCTCGTATGCTGTAATTGCAGGTGACCCAAAAGCAAGAAAAGGAATAGTTTTAGCTAAATCAACGCCTTGTAAAAAGTTAGGTATAAAAACAGCAATGACTTTAATTGAAGCAAAAAAATTATGCCCAAGTTTAAAAGTATACCCACCTAATTATTCATTTTATAGTAAAATGAGTAGAAAGTTATTTGAACTCTTAAGCAAATATACCCCTGATATAGAAGTTGCCAGTATTGATGAATGTTACCTTGATTATACACCAGTTAAAAATTTATATGGGAATGAAGTTGAGTTTGCCAAAAAAATACAACAAGAAATATACTCTAGTTTGGGGTTTACTGTAAATATTGGAATAGCTAATAATAAACTATGTGCGAAAATGGCAAGTGATTTTACAAAACCAAATAAAATTCATACATTATATGAATATGAAATTGAAACTAAAATGTGGCCTTTAGAAATAGGAGAGTTATTTGGAATAGGTAAAAAAACTAGTGAACAATTAATTAAATTAAATATAAGAACAATTAAAGATTTAGCGAATGCCGATGTATATCTTTTAAGTAAATATTTTAAAAATCAAGCAATTAATATGATTACTTTAGCACGAGGAATAGATGATAGTAAAGTAAATAGTGAATATATTGCTCCAAAAGGAATAAGTCATGAAATTACATTAATAAATGATGTAAGTAATAAGGAACAATTGTATCCATATTTAATGGAATTATCAGAGAAAGTAGCAATTAGATTAAGAAAACAAAAAAAATATGCTAAAGTTATATGTGTTATTATTAAAGACAATTATTTTAAAAGAAAAACTCACCAAAAGAAATTAAAAAACGCTACTAATATAACTTCTGAAATATATGATTATACTAAAGAAATACTAAAGGAAATGGAAATAGAAACGGTTAGATTAATAGGTGTTAGATTAGATAATTTGGTGACAAATAATGATTACCAAGTATCATTGTTTGATAGTTTTTCCAAAAAGACAACTGATGAAAAGTTCGATAATGTAATAGATAAATTAAAAGATAAATATGGTAATAAAATAATAACGAAAGCAAGCCTAAAAGATGTAAATAATATAAAAAAAGATATTGGGTAAATAAAGTGTAATTTAAATGTAAATACATTAAAATTTCCAACACTTTATTTTTTTTATAAAATAGTTTATAATTTTAAATAGATGGGTGATTATATGAAAATATTAATTGTTGAAGATGATAGTACAATTAGGAGTGGATTGAAATATTGTTTAGAATATGAGCAATTTGAAGTTCGTGAAGCAGCTCTTAAGAGTGATATAAAAAACATCGATGATATTGATTTAATTTTATTGGATGTTAATTTACCAGATTGTAGTGGATTTGATTTATTTAAAGATTTAAAAAAAATGAAGAATATTCCAATTATTTTCATGACAGCAAATGATTTAGAAGTGAATATTGTAATGGGACTTGACATGGGAGCAGACGATTATATAACTAAACCATTTAAAACTAGAGAATTAATAGCAAGAGTTAAAAATGCTTTAAGAAAAAACAACAATTATAATGATAAAATAAAAATTGGAAATGTAACAATTGATTTAAAGCAAGCTAAAGTTTTTAAAAATAATCAAGATGTTAATCTAACTGCAATGGAATATAAAATTCTTTTAATATTAGCAACAAATCCTAATAAAGTATTTACAAGGGATAACTTACTTTCATTAGTTTGGGATGTTAATAGTTCTTTTGTTTATGATAATACATTAACGGTTTATATTAAGAGAATAAGAGAAAAGATTGAAGATTCTATAAGAGAACCGAAAATTATTTTAACGGTTAGAGGTTTAGGTTATAAAATAGGTGCTTTAAATGAAGAATAAGAATTTAAATAGAGTAATTTTAATTGAGATTATAATTTTATTAATTACAATAATTACAAGTATTTTAATATCTTTGAATATTTATAAAAAAACTACAAAATTAATCAATCAAAATAATGGTAATATTATAGGAACAGTTTTAGAAAAAGAGCCAAATTTAGAAGAAAGTTTAATTAATGATTTAATACTTAATAAAAGTAATCAAAAAGGAAATGAATTAATAGAAAAATATTTACTTTACTACGAAAATGACGAATTAAAAACATATATAATTAAAAATGTTTCCATTATAACACTTATATCAGGAATAATTATGCTTTTGATAAATTATTTACTTTTTAGAAATAATTATAAAAAAATTAGGCAAATCGATGAATATATGAATAGGGTACTTAATGATGATTATAGCATTTCTCTTAAAGACTATGAAGAAGGTTATATAAGTTTATTAAAAAACGATATATATAAAATGACAATTAAATTGAAAGAACAAAGTAATTTATTGACAAAAGAAAAAAAATATTTGGAAGAATTATTAGAAGATATATCTCATCAGATAAAAACTCCATTAACTAGTATGTATATGATAAATGATATTTTATTAAATGAAAAAGACTATTCAAAAAGAGAAGAATTTTTATATAAAAACGAACAACAACTAAATAGAATTGAATGGTTAATTCAAAGCTTGCTTAAAATATCAAGACTCGATAGTGGTACTATAAAGTTAAAATTTGAACAAGTTAATAGCAATGTTTTAATCGAAAAAGCAATCAAACCAATTGAAGAATTAATAAAAAATAAAAACATAAAAGTAAATTATGATATAGAAAATATTTTTTTATATGTTGATTTAAACTGGATGAGTGAAGCAATTTTAAATATACTAAAAAATGCTTGTGAACATACTTTAGATGAAATAAATATTAAAGTAAGTGATAATCCAATTTTTACTTTAATATCAATAACAGATAATGGAAGTGGTATTTCTAAAAAAGATTTACCACACATATTTGAAAGATTTTATAAAACAAATACTAAAAGTGACAGTATTGGGATTGGACTTAACATGTCATTTAAAATAGTTACTTTACAAAACGGAATAATAGAAGTTCAAACAAGTGGGGATAAGACAACTTTTATTATTAAACTATTTAAAAATGACAAATTTGTCACTAAAAAGTCACTTGAAAGTAACAATTAAATAATATAATTATTTTGGAAGGAGAAAATTATGGAAATTTTAAAAGTAGAAAATTTATGCAAAACTTATGGAAAAGGTGAAACTTTAGTAAAAGCTTTGGATAATGTTTCCTTTTCTGTAGAAAAAGGTGAATTTGTTGCCATTGTTGGTTCAAGTGGAAGTGGCAAAAGTACATTATTACACATTTTAGGTGGCGTAGATAGACCAACTAGTGGTAAAGTTTATGTCGATGGTGAGGATGTTTACAAATTAAATGAAACAAACTTAGCTATATTTAGAAGAAGACAAGTAGGATTGATTTATCAATTTTACAATTTGATTCCAATTTTAAATGTTAAAGAAAATATGACATTACCAATTTTATTAGATAGCAAAAAAGTAGATGAAAAATATTTAGATGAATTAATCGAAATATTAGGATTAACTAATCGAGTTAATCATTTGCCAAATGAATTATCAGGTGGGCAACAGCAAAGAGTTAGTATTGGAAGAGCGCTTATGAATCGTCCAACCTTACTTTTAGCAGATGAACCAACTGGAAATTTGGATAGTAAGGCAAGTAAGGAGATTATTGAACTTTTAAAATTATCGAACAAAAAATATAAACAAACTATTATTATGATAACCCACGATCATGATTTAGCGCTTAATGCTAGTCGTATTATTACCTTAGAAGATGGTAAAATTATAAGTGATGAGAGAATAAAATGAACATTTTAAATAAATTAACTATTAAACATTTAAAACAAAATAAAAAAAGAACTGTTGTTACAATTATTGGAATTATTTTATCAACAGCTCTTATGGTGGGTATAGGTCTTTTATTTGCAACCGTTCGTGATAATGCTATAAAATCAATTGAAAAAAATAATGGTTCACATCATGTGTTAATCAAAATTCCTAGTGATAAATTAGAGATTATTAAAAGTAATAAAACTATAAAAACATATAAATACAAAAGTAGTTTAGGTTACGCTAAAGTAGATGGAATTGAAAACGATTATAAACCATATATTGAAATTTTCAATGCAAGTAAGAATTACTTAGATAATTTAGAATTAATCGAAGGAAGATTGCCAAAAAATAGTAATGAAATTGTTATTTCAGATAGTTTATTAAAAAATAATTCAAAAATAGACTTAAAAATAGGTGATGAAATAAACTTAAGTATTGGTAAAAGAGTAGATTTAGATGGGAATATATTAGATAACTCATCTTCTTATCGCTTATCATACATTTGTAAAGACAATATTTGTGATGTTATGGAAGAAGATATAAATGAAAAATTTATTCCTGATACAAATAATAAGTATATAATTGTTGGCATATGTAAAAGAGATATTTTAGAGCCTTATACAAGTCCTGGGTATAGTGCTTTTACGAATTCTAGTGATAGCAATCAATTATTGATATATATAACTTATAACAAAGTTAAAGATACATATGAAAATACTAAAAAAATTGTTGCAAATTTAGGTTTAAATTTAGAAAAAGATGTTTCATATAACACTTCACTATTAGCTATGTATGGTGTTTCCGAATATAATAATTTAACTGATTCTTTATCAAAAATTATATGTATAATTTTATCTTTAGTAAGTATAGGATGTATCGTTGTTATATATAATTCTTTTGCCATTTCAGTTATGGAAAGAAAGAAACAATTTGGATTATTTTCAAGTATTGGAACTACTAAAAAACAATTAAAATATACAGTATTTTATGAAGCTTTAATTGTTGGATTAATAGGTATACCACTTGGAATATTATCTGCTTATCTTGGAATTGGAATAGTATTAAAAATAGTTAATTATTTGCTTCCTAATGTATTTGAATTTCCTTTATCATTAGTTACTTATCCGATATTTTTAGTGATTCCAGTATTTTTTATGATAATAACTATATTTGTATCGGCATATATTCCTGCTAAGAGAGCAAGTAAGGTAAGTCCAATTGAAGCAATAAGACAAAATGATGACATTAAAATTAAAACAAAAGAAGTAAAAACACCTAAATTTATAAAAAAATTATTTGGTATTGAGGGAACTATTGCTTACAAAAATATGAAAAGAAATAGAAAAAAATATCGTATTACAATTGTTTCATTGTTTGTAAGTATAGTATTATTTATCTCTTTTAGTGCATTTGTTAATTATGGATTAGAAAGTTCGATTGATTATGCTAGTATGCCAGAATATGATTATATTGCAAGTATTAATGGAAGTTACAAATATATAGATAAAATAAATTATATATCTAAGCAAATAATTGATACTAGCAATCCTAAGGAATATGTATTATTCTCACAACTTGGATTTAGTGTTGATGATGATAACATTAAATATAGATATAGTGAAGATATTAAAAAAACTATGTTTTATGATGATACTTCTATGCTAAATTATGTTTATGTTATAGGTTTAGATAATGATAATTACAATGATTATATTAAGAAACTAGGATTAAAAGAAAAAAGACCAATCGTTGTTAATAAATATAGCAAAATAGAGTATGTTAAAAAAACAAGAAAAGCAATTAATACGAAGATTTTTGATTATGTAGATGATTTTTATGTAAATTATCCTGAAAATGATTTAGAAAAAGAAAAAAAGTATACATTTAATAATGTTTATTTAGCTGATGATATACCTTTAGGAATTGATATTGACACAATAAATTCTTTAATCGTTATTATCGATATGGAAACATTTAATAAAATGTATGAAGATGAAAACAATGAACAAAATTATGAAATGATGGTTGCCATGAGGGATGGTAACTATAAAGATGCAAATAAAATCATTGAAGACAATAATAAGAATTATATTAGTTGTAGTGGATATGATATAAAAGAAGAGTTAAAATTACTTTCTAATATGATTTTGGTTATTAAAATATTATTATACGGTTTTGTTAGTTTAGTTACTTTAATTGGTGTTACTAGTGTATTAAATACTATTAATACTAGTATTTCTCTTAGAAGAGGTGAGTTTGCAGTTTTAAGAAGTATAGGACTAACACCTAAAGGATTTAATAAAATTTTATTATTTGAAAGTTTATTTTTTGGATTGAAATCATTATTGTATAGTATTCCAGTATCAATTATTATAATTATACTATTTCATTTATCATTTAATGGCATCGTTGAATTTAGTAATTTATTAATTCCATGGAAAAGTATATTAGTTTCAGTTATAGGAGTATTTATAATCATTGCCATTTGTATGTGGTATTCAAGTAATAGAATAAAGCGTGAAAACATTTTAGAAGCAATTAGAAATGAAAATATTTAATTGTAAAACAAATGTCATATTAATGAAAAGGTATTCAAAAAATACCTTTTTTCTAAATATATATGTTATAATTAAATTAATAATAGAGGTGATTATATGTATGATGTTAACATTTTATTGAAAGCTGGAGTAAATGTTAAGAATAGTTTAGAATTATTTGGGGATATGGAAACTTACAATGATACTTTAAAATCCTTTTTAGAAGATATTGATGAAATGGTTAGTAATTTGACTAAATATAAAGAAATTGCTGATATGGCAAATTATGCTATTTTAGTTCATTCCTTAAAAAGTGATTCTAAATATTTTGGATTTGATACATTAGCTGAAATTTCTTACAAACACGAATTGGAAAGTAAAGCAAATAATATTTATTATATTTATGATAATTTTTCAGTTTTAATGGATGAATTAAACCGTATTTTATTAGTCGTTAGAAACTATCTTAATTATGATATTCCAGAAGTTTCAGTGTCATTTAATGAAAGTAAGGATAAATCTATTTTAGTCGTTGATGATTCTAAAGTAATTGAAAATTTTATGAAGAAAATTTTAGGAAATGATTACGAGGTAATTGTTGCAAATGATGGAAAAGAAGCAATCAAAGAAATAGGTGAAAATACTAAAATAGAGGGAATGTTATTGGATTTAAATATGCCTAATGTAAATGGTTTTGAAGTATTAAAATATATGGAAGAAAACAATTTATTTAGTAGAATACCAACTGCAATTATAACTGGCGTTGGTTCTGATGAAATTGTAAATCAAGTTAACGATTATCCAATTATTGGAATTTTAAGAAAACCATTTAATGAAAAAGATGTTAAAGATATAGTTGATAAAATAGTTAATCAAGAAAGTTAAGTAAAAATTTTACTTAATTTTTTGGTTTTAGTGAAGATTTTGTGAATTTTTGTTGAAATTCATTTTAAAACCTTGAAATAATTAAAAATTTACTATATAATTTAATTATTATGAAAGGTTGTGAAATATGAAAAAGTTTTTATGGTTGTTTGTTAGTATTTTAACTTTAGGTCTTACGTCACCTAATCAAGTTAATGCTGAAGTAGTAGTTGAAAATTTTAAAGAAACAGTTGAAGATGAAATTAAAACAATGGAAGCATTAGAAAAACAATATCCAGATGAATATAAAAAAGCTGGTTATGGTGAATATGTAGATGTTTTAAAGAAAGCGGATTTTTCTAATTATCAAGAAAGTGATGAAAAGATAAATATATATATCTTTAGAGGTTCTACTTGTGGTTATTGTTTAAAAGCACTTGCTTATTTTACTTCTATACTTCCTGAGTATGGTCAATATTTCAATTTAAAAACATATGAAGTTTGGGCAAATAGTGACAATTCAGAATTGCTTGAAAATGTTGCAGCAACTTTAGGTGATAAAGTTCAAGGCGTTCCATACATTGTAATTGGTAATACTGCATTCCCTGGATATGCTGATACATATAATAGTGAAATTGAAGCAAAAATTAAAAGTGAATATGAAAGCAAAGATAGATATGATGTAATGCAACATCTAAACGATAAAAAAGATGGTTCTAGTAATACTGTTACTACAGCAAATAGTACATTATTATGGGTGATTTTAGTATTACAAGTTGTTGGAATTTCTGGATTAGCAGGATTTATGTATTCTACTAATAAAGAAAACAAAGAAATGTATTTAGGTAAAATTACATCATTAGAAAGTAAAATTGATGAAATAGAAAATTCAATTAAAAGTGAAAAAACTGCTAAAAGTAGTAAAACAGAAAAAGCTAAAAAAGAAACAAAAACAGCAAAAAAAACAACTAAGAAAACTAAATAATGAGTTCATTTGAGCTCATTTTTTTTTAAAATGTGTGGTATAATTATATTATCAAGTTCAATTGTATAAGGAGGAATTATGGAAACACTACCACTATTTGTAAAATACTTGTTAGTATTTTTAGTATCTATGTTACCAATTATAGAATTAAGAGGCGCTATACCTATAGCAGAAAGTCTTGGACTTAACATTTTTTTGTATGAACCGATTGCAATTATTGGTAATATGCTTCCAGTTCCAATAATTTATTTATTTGCTAGAAAAATTCTAGAGTGGGGCAAAGACAAGAAAGTAATTGGCGGTTTTTTCACATGGTGTTTAGAAAAAGGAAATAAAGCTGGTTTAAAATTAAAAAATCAAGCGGGAACAAAAGGAATATTTTGGGCTTTACTTATTTTTGTTGGTATTCCTCTTCCTGGAACTGGAGCTTGGACCGGAACACTTGCTGCAAGTTTTTTAAATATTGATTTTAAAACTAGTATAATTGCTGTTACTCTTGGGGTTTTATTAGCAGGTATTATTATGACTTTCGGTAGTAAAATAGTATTAATTTTAGGTTGGTTTGGTGTTATATTAATTATTTTAATACTTATTTTGATTTTTGTAATATCTTTAATAATCAAGAAAAAGACTAAAAAACAATATAAAGACTTAAATAATACAAAATATGATATAATATAATAGGAGAAGTGATTTAAATGGCTTTAATAAAATGCCCAGAATGTGGTAAATAAATTTCTAGTAGTGCTAAGGTATGTCCAAATTGTGGATACAAAAATGAATTTAAAACTTGTCCAGAATGTGGTGTTGTTGTAAAGGCAACTGATAATATGTGTCCGGAATGCGGATATCCACTTCAAAAGAAAAAGGCTCAAAATATTATAAATGAAAATTTAGATAAAATAACTGGTGCTAAAAGTAAAAGTTATGTAACATTTAAAGATTTGTTTAAAAACACTTTTAAAAAACATACTGATGAAGAATTAGATGAAGTATTTATTTGTGGTGGAGAAAAAACAACACCAGAATTAAAAGATGTAGACCCAACAAAAGCGACTGCTTGGGTATATTTTAAAATTTTAATATTCTTTATAATAGCATATATTCCTGTTAGAATTGGATTTGTATCGTATAATAATTCTAACTTTTTACCAGCCATGATAATGCTTGCCGCATTTGCTGTTCCAGTAACAGTATTGATATTCTTTTATGAAATTAATATATTTAGAAATATATCTTTCTATAAAGTTATGAAGTATTTTATATTAGGTGGTGGATTAAGTTTAATATTAGCAATATTATTCTTCTCACTAGACTTTAACACTGATATAAATACTTATTTTGGTGCACTTATGGTTGGCCTTATTGAGGAAGTTGCAAAAGCAGCAATAGTAGCATTATTCTTGTTTAAAAGCAAAAAAAGCAATTATATATTAAATGGATTATTGGTAGGAGCTGCAGTAGGAGCGGGTTTTGCAGCCTTTGAAACAGCAGGTTATATATTGCGTTTTGGATTAAGTAATGGACTTGACATGATGCTTCATGTTATAAAACTTCGTGGTTTCCTAGCGCCAGGTGGTCATGTTGCGTGGGCTGCTATAGAAGGTGCCGCACTTATGTATGTAAAAGGTTTTGATAAACTAGACAAAAAACATTTAAATGATAAAAGATTTTTATTAATTTGTTTGATTCCAATTTTACTTCACGGTATTTGGGATATGCCTATTAGTGACCCAATTTACCTTCTACATATAGCTATAACTGTAATTGCTTGGTTAGTTATAATATATTTTATAAATCTTGGCTTAAAACAAGTCGACGATGCAAAAGAATTAGCTTCTAAATAAGAAGCTTTTTTAAATAATAAAAATGTAGAAAAAAATTATTATTTGTTGTATAATTTTATTAAGTTATAATCCTGACTTTGACAGTTTTAAAAGAGTAAAAACCCTCTATACCTTATTTTATAAAGGTTTAGAGAGCTTTTAATATGTTTAAAAAATGTGTAATGTGGAATGCTATTTTATTTGTTCAAAAATTTTTTTAAAATTTTTATATGTGTTTATTTCATAATCAGTTCTGAAACTAAAAATTTCGTGTAATTCATCGGTTAAATTTGTTCTAATATAAGTTGGAATATAGCCATCTCCTTTAGATTCGAATACATACATATTTCTTAGTGTTTCTATTATTTGAGATGAAGTGTATTTATTTTTTAATTTCTTTTCCAATAATCTATAAATTAATAAGGATATAAAACAGGTCATAAAATGTGCTTTAATTCTATCTTCTCTTGATAAATTAACCGGCCTAGCTAGGAAATCAGATTTCATAATTCTAAAAGATTCTTCAATTTCCCATCTACCTTTAACTATTTTAAATATTTCTAAAATATCTCCAATTAAATTAGTTGTTAATGCATAATATCCATCATACTTTTCTTCTTCTTCAATTAATTCTTGATTAATTTTGTAAGATTTATTTTCAGCAACTTCACCATTATCAGTTGAACTAATTGAATTAATTAATCTGCGATAGTCGTTTTGATTTTTACCTTTTCTTGAAACATTGTTTGTTTCAATACTTTTTTTAGCTCTTTCAATTTGATTGTTTCTAATATTTCTATTGTAATCATAATATCTAAAACAAAATGTAACGATTAAATCTTGTTTAACTGACTTTGTTTCGGTTTCGATAATTTTATAAAATAATATATCATAATATTTTTCTTTAAGTTCTTCATCATTTTCTATGGTATCTAAATTATATATATTTCTTAAGTCATTTGCTATACGTCATCCGGATTTATTAAATACTTGTTGTTTATATTCGTCTTTTAATTTCTTTAATGATTGTGTTATAACAAAACCACGATTATCTTTAATATTAAATTTCTTTATTTCGTCTGAAGCTAATCCGGCATCAGTACATAAAATAATTTTAGTGCTATCTATTTTAAATTTATCAACAATTTTAGTTTCTTCAGGAATTAATGTTTTTTTCATTATCAATTTCAAAGAAATAATTAGTGCAATCATAATAAATTATATTTGAATTTCTTTGAATAACTTTTTTACTGTTGTTAAATAACGATTCTTGAATAAAATCCATATTTTCAGCAATATAACTAATTGCTCTATATTCATTAAGATAATATTTCATTTAAATCGAAGTGAAATTGATATTTATCTTGTATAGATTTACAAATATCATTGATTTTTAATTGGTTATAAAGTTTTTGTAAGAATAGATAACCGACATTAAATGAAGTTCTAGTATCTTTAGGAATGATTTTATTATTATTTTTTTTAATGATTATGGTTTCTTTTTTAGAATGTTTATCATTATATTTTTTTACATAATTATTTAGCCAAACTTTATAATCGATATCTCCGGCAAGTTTTTTTACTTCTTCAAGATTACCGATACGTAAAATTGGCTTTGTACTCCTTTTATCATTTTTAGTATAGTCTTTTATAATGTAATAATTAATTGTATTTTTTGATTTTGATATTCCTAATCTCATATTTATACCTTCTTATACCTAAATCATATAACATAACGATAAATTACGAAATAGCAAAACAATAAAAAAACCAGATTTTTCAGTATCTAGAGGGAATTATTACTATAAAACTGTCAAAGTAGGGGATAAAATTTGCCAAAAAGATGGTATAATTATATATAGAAGTGACAGATAAATAGTAATTTTTGGAAAAGGATGGAGATAATATTGTGGAAAAATCAGTAGTGTATGTATCAACGAGAGACGATAATAATATTAATTGCACTTATTCGATAGTTCAGAAAGACGAATTAGAAATAATTATTATATTAAAAGATTTAGAATGTGCAATTTTTGATTATAATCAGTTAAAACAAGAAAAAAAATTCAAATATTTGTTATTAAAGCATTATGAAGATAGTGAATCAGCATATAAAGATTTTTTAAAATTGATTGGGAAGATGTGTAAAAAATCAAAGTCAAGTAAATATTTTTCAAATCATAAAACAGAAGATAATAGAATGATACATAACAACTTTAAAAGTGAATATATGATTAGACCTGAAGAAAGAAATGAATATAATGATAGATATATTATTTTTGAAAAATTTATAATAGAAAATATTGAAAAATTTAGTATAAGATAAATTACAAGTATACTTTAAGATGTAAATAATTTAATATTTATATCTTATTTTTTTATGTTAAATTATTTACCAAGAGTTTAAGGGAGAACAGCAAATTACAGAGGTCAATTTATTGATGAGATTAGTTTGGAATATAACTAATCTTTTTACTATTCATATACTTCTTAAAAAATAATCGTGAAATTGTGGTATAATTATATAAGAGAGAGCTTAGATTTATTTTTTAGAATGGAGTGGTAGGTGATAAATATTGTGAAAA
>HF989893.1 GCA_000432255.1 Acholeplasma sp. CAG:878
TTCAAATTTCAATTTAGGAAAAGCCTATATAGGCTTTTCTTTTTTTAAAATATAAAATCACTTTTTGGAGCTTGTGTATTTAGTGGTCTTTGTGTTTGATTTGGAACTATTGTTGGTCTTGGTTGAATTTGAGAAACATTTTTATTTATTTGCTCTCCATTTTCACGAACTATTCTTGCTTGTTCTAAAGCATTTGATAAGTTTTTACTTGTTGTATCATTATCATCATCAAGTTCGATTAATTTCAATAGTTCTTCAAGTGATGTTAGTCCTTGTAATATTTTTTGTAAACCATCTTGTAGTAGGGAAGTAACATCAGTATTATATACCAATTCTCTTAGTTCTTCTCTCTTAATTCCTTCACTAATTGCATCTTTGATTTCTTGTGACATTAATAATACTTCATGAATAGCAATACGGCCAGAGTATCCGTTACCACATTTTTCACATCCATCAGCTGTATATACTTCATTAACATCTTTATTTAGTACATTTTTAAATAATAGTTTTTCATATTGATTAGTTGGTCTTAAATGACGGCAATGTGGACATAATCTACGCGCTAATTTTTGTGAAATAATTCCTTCTAGCGAACTTGCGAGCAAGTATCTTTCAACATCCATATCAAGTAATCTTTCAATAGTATTTAAAGAGTCATTAGTATGTAGTGTTGATAAAACTAAGTGACCAGTAATAGATGCACGAACAGCAATTTTAGCAGTTTCTGTATCACGAATTTCTCCTATCATTATAACATTAGGGTCTTGACGTAATATTGAACGTAGAGCATTAGAGAAAGTTAATCCGATCTCACTATTTGTTTGAATTTGATTAATTCCTTCAATGTTCATTTCAATTGGGTCTTCGACTGTTATTATGTTAGTTTCTTCGTTATTTAACCTTTGTAGCATTGAATATACTGTTGTTGATTTACCACTTCCGGTAGCACCAGTAATTAGGATAATACCATTTGGTATATTAATCATCTGTAATACTTTTTTATAGTTTTCCTCACTAAATCCCAATGATTCAAGTCCTGCTAAACTCATTGAATAATCAAGAATACGAATAACTATTTTTTCACCTTCACTAGTTGGAATACAAGAAACACGAAGGTCTAGGTTAACACCTTGTAGTGTTGCTTTAATAGCGCCATCTTGTGGTAATCTAGATTCAGTTATATTCATACCAGAAATAATTTTAATTCTAGTAATTAAATTTTTCTTAATTGTATTTGGAACCTCAGCGTAGTCGTGTAGTAATCCATCAATTCTAATTCTAATTTTCATAAAATTTTCAAGTGGATCAAAATGGATATCTGATGCACCTCTTTTTGAAGCATCTACCATTATCTCATTTACTATTTCAACTACTGGTATTTTTTCAAAATCAAAAACTCTTATCATTTTTCTACCTCTTTTCATCTTTTAGGACTAGTTTTTATTCTAAAAATATTATATAATAGTTTTATGATAAAAGCAATAAAAAAGGAGGAGTTTATGAAAAAAAAATTTAAAAGGGGATTTGTTTTAGCAGAAACAGTTGGTGTTTCAATGATTGTAATTGGTGCTTTAACATTTGTTTATGTTCAATTTGCTAGTATTACAAAAAGTTATAGTATATCATTTAAATACGATAATGTTGCTCAATTATATGCTGTTAATAATATAAAATCATATTTGGCAAAAGAAAACATGAGTACAATTAACAAATCGGTTGATAGTAATGGTTATGTAGATATTACTGATTGTCCAGTTGATTACTTTATTAATAGTGCTTATTGTGATGTATTATTTAATAAATTAGATGTAAAAAATGTTTTGATTATAACAAAGAACTTAGATTTATTAAAAAACACACCGATTTTAGATAATAATTCTAGTAAGTATTCACAACAATTCAAAAATTATGTTAATTATATTAAAAAACAAAACGATTGTAATCGTATAGTTGTTGAATTTAATGATGATACATACGCTAATTTAAATGTTTGTGAGGGGAATATATGAAAAAAGGATTTACTGTTGTTGAATTGATTGCTTCTTTTACGCTTGCTATAATTATAGCAGTTTTAATGTTTCAAGTAGTTTTAGTATTAAAAGGAATTTTTACTAATAGTGGCTTAAAAACACAATTATTAAATAAGCAAGCATTAATTAGTGATAATATTTATAAAAAAATAAATGAAAAAGGTATAAGTACAATATCTAAGTGTGGCACTAAATGTTTAAGATTTACTTATTTAGATAATACTACTTCAGATTTAGTATTTGAAGAAAACAAATTAGCTTTTGAAGATTACAAATTTGCTTTAGATGATAAGAGTTCATTTGGCCCTATTACAGTTGAAGTAGAAAAAGTTTCAGTTGTAAGCTTAGGAAATCCAGATAGTATTTTACAAATTAAATTGCCTATTTATAATACTACATTTGAAAATCAAGATTTTGGTATAAATATTGTTTACCAATTTTCTAGTTCGTCAGCTAATATTACAAGTTTAAGTTATTAAAATAATATAAATACTAATATTCCCGCTAATATTGCATGGAATATTCTTGCTATTAAAAATGGTGTATATTTAATTTTTGTATCACTTATAAAACTTAAAACTTGAGTATGAACTGATAATCCACCAAAAGATATAATCATTGCCATAATTATACTTTTTGTTTTCAAAGAAACATTAAGCAAACTTACATGCTTTAATCCTTGAGTCATTTCCATAATGCTTGTGAGTATTGTTTTTAAGTAGATATTTAAATGAAAATGTTTATCTAATATAGTTGTTATTATTAAAAACATCGTCACAACACCTAATATTAATAATAATGAATTGATACTATTTATTAAAGAATTACTAATAATTGTACCTAATGGTTGATTATTTTGAATTCTTTTATTGTGCATTTTTGATATAGCACATTTTAGTGAAAACTTTTCTTTTTGTTTTGTTACATATAATTTATTTCTAATTATAATTCCAATTATTATATTTGATATGTAATGACTTATTAAAACTATTAAACCAGCTCGTTTGTTATTTAAAAATAGTAAACTAATTGTTCCTAATATAAATAAAGGATTTGAAAAATGAGTAAATGTAAGGATTTTGGTTGCTTCTGCTTCGTTTATTAAACCTTGCTCATATAAATTTCTTGTATACCTAGCATTTGATGGAAATCCTGAAATTAAACTCATTATAAATATAAATGCTGATGTACCACTAACTTTAAATAGCCTGTTCATAATTGGTTTAAATAATTCTCCAACTAATTCAATAAAACCATAATTGATTAATATTTCAGATAAAACAAAAAAAGGAAATAATGATGGAAATAAATTGTTTTTCCAAATTGAAAATGAGTATGCAACTGTATCCAATATTTCTTTTGATTCAGTTAATATTTCTATTGCAATAAAAAGTAAAAAAGACATGATTAAAATACTTATTATTTTTTGTTTCATAATTTCACCTAAATATTCTTATAATAGAAAAGGGGTACTAAATGATTAATAAATTATATGAAAAAATAAAATCAATAATTAAAGAAAATTATAAATTTTTTGTTGTTTTAATTGTTTTAGGTGTTGTTTTAAATATAAAACTTCCATATTATATATATGCGCCTGGAGGATTAATTGATGTGTCTAAAAGAATTTCAATTGAAGATAGTTATGATGTTAGTGGTAGTTTTAATCTGGCTTATGTTTTAGAGTATAGAGCAACTATTCCATCGATTATATATGCCTATTTTAATAAAAATTTAGATATATATAATTATAACGAAGTTGTTCCCCCAAATGAAACTGTTGAAGAAATTGAATTTCGTAACAAAATGATGTTAGAAGAAGCAAATGAAAATGCTTTATACGTCGGTTTTAAATTGGCAGGTGAAAGTGTTAGTTTATCTAATCAAAAGGTATATGTGTCATATATAGCTGTTGATGCTATTACGGATTTAAAAATAGGTGATGAAATTATAACTATCGAAAATGATCAAGTAACTTGTAAAAATGATTTATATGAATATATCAAAAAATATAATGAAAACGATATAATCAATATTAAAGTTATTCATGATAATGAAGTGATTACAAGAAAGGCAACTCTTCAAAAAACTAGCAATCGAAATGTTATAGGAGTTATATTAACAGAAACAAAAGATGTTAAAACTAGTAGAGAAGTTGACATTAATTTTAAAAAGTCAGAATCTGGTCCATCAGGTGGATTTATGATGGCACTGTCAATTTACAATTATTTGACAGAATATGATTTAACTAATGGCCTTAAAATAGTTGGAACAGGTACGATTGATGAAAATGGTAATGTAGGTTCGATTGGTGGGGTTACTTATAAAATTAAAGCTGCTGTTAAAGAAAAAGCTTCCATTTTCTTTGTTCCTGCTGATAACTACGAGGAAGCAAAAGAAACCGTTGATAATAATAAATATAATATTAAATTAGTTAAAGTAAATAATATAAGTGAAGCAATAGAATACTTAAAAAATTACTCTAATAGTGGCAATTAGATATTCAAACAAATGTAACAATTTAATATTAAAAGCAATGGACTAATTGCTTTTTTTTTGATAAAATATTTAGAGTGGTGAGTTATATGAAAATAAATGAAGTAGATAAAACAAAACTATCGCCGATGATGAGCAAATATGTTGAATTAAAAGAACAAAATATGGATTTGATTTTATTATATCGTTTAGGGGATTTTTATGAAATGTTTTTTGAAGATGCTATTATAGCTTCAAGAGAATTAGAACTTACATTAACTGGTAAAAATGCTGGGTTAGATGAAAAAATTCCAATGTGTGGTGTTCCTCATCATGCTGTTTCGGTATATATTGATAAATTGATAGAAAATGGTTATAAAGTTGCAATTTGTGAACAGTTAGAAGACCCTAAAAAAGCCAAAGGTATTGTTAAAAGAGGTATTGTTCAAGTAATAAGTAGTGGTACTGTTATAGATAGTAATTCCCTAAACGAAAAAGAAAATAATTTTTTAGGTGGTATTATTGACTTTAACCATGCATATGGTCTATCTTATTGCGATATAACAACTGGTGAAATATATGCACTATTGCTTCCTCATGATTCTAATGAATTAATAAGTAGAATAGTAAGTATTGGTATAAAAGAAATTGTTGTTAGTAGTGAATTTGATAAAAATGTAACATATATGTTAAAAACTAATTTTCAAATTGTTATATCTTTGTACAATGATAATAAACAATTAAAAGAATATGAATACATATATAATGATTTAGAAGATATAAGGTTGAAAGAAGGAGTAAAATACTTACTTTCTTATATTAGTGAAACGCAATTGAAAGATTTAAGTCATTTTAGTAAAGTAATTGTTAAAAGTGACAAACAATCATTAAAAATGGATATTCATACTAAAAGAAATCTAGAATTAACTGAAACATTAAGATTAAAGCAAAGACAATTTTCTCTTATTTGGTTACTTGATAAAACGAAAACAGCCATGGGAAGTAGATTATTAAAATCATATATTGAAAATCCATCTGTTTCAAAACAAGAAATCGAAAAAAGATATGATTTAATTGAAACATTATTAGAAGAATTTATTTTAACAAGTGATTTAAGAGGGTATTTAGATGAAGTATACGACTTACAAAGATTATCAGGTCGTGTTGCTTTTGGAAATACTAACGCTAAAGATATGTTGCAACTAAAGTCTTCAATTAAGGTTCTACCACAAATTAGAGAAATATTACTTAAAATCAATTTTTGTGATGATTTTCAGACATTATCCGATTTATATGAACTACTAGATAAAGCTATATATGAAAATCCTCCGATTTCGATAAAGGAAGGTTATTTAATAAAAGAAGGCTATAATCAAGAGTTAGATGAACTAAAAAGTCTTAGAAAAGGTGGAAAAGACTTTATTGCTAAGTTTGAAGCAGAAGAGCGAGAAAGAACTGGAATTAAGACTTTAAAAGTTGGATACAATAAAGTTTTTGGATATTATATTGAAGTTTCTAAGGGAAGTATGGGACTAATTAAGGATGAATTTGGATATGAAAGAAAACAAACATTAGCCAATAATGAAAGATATATTAGTCCTATTTTAAAGGAAAAAGAAGCATTAATTTTAAATGCTGAAGAGAGGATTATTGAGTTAGAATATCAATTGTTCTGTCAAATTAGGGAACAAGTTAAAACTTATATACCTAAATTACAACAAATTTCTAAAATAATTAGTGAAATTGATTGTCTACAATCTTTTGCTAAAGTAAGTGAAGAAAATAATTATGTAAGACCAATATTAAATGAAAATAAAAATTTAAAAATTATTGATAATAGACATCCAGTTGTTGAAAAAGTAATTAGCTCAAGTTTTATACCTAATGATATAATTATGGATGAAAACACTAATATTTTGTTAATTACAGGACCTAATATGGCTGGTAAATCAACTTATATGCGTCAACTTGCAATTACAGTTATTATGGCTCAAATAGGTTGTTTTGTACCTGCAAGTGAAGCAATATTACCAATTTTTGATGCTATATACACAAGGATTGGTGCGAGCGATGATTTAGTGAGTGGTGAATCAACATTTATGGTGGAAATGCTTGAAGCAAACAGAGCTATTAGTAATGCTACTAGTAATTCACTTATTTTATTTGATGAATTAGGAAGAGGTACTGCTACATTTGATGGTATGGCACTTGCTCAAGCAATTATCGAATACATTCATGAACAAATAAAATGTAAAACTTTGTTTTCAACCCATTACCACGAATTAACTGATTTAGAAACCAAACTTAAAAATTTAAAAAATATTCATGTATCTGCTCATGAAGAAGATGGAAATATTACATTCTTACATAAGATTGAAGATGGTAGTATTGATAAGAGTTATGGAATTCATGTAGCCAAATTAGCTAAATTACCAGATGAATTGATAAAAAGAGCAGATGAAATATTAAAAATATATGAAAATAAAGAACAAAAGAAAGAAATATATGTTCAGGAAGCACTTCCTCTTTATGAAGTAGAAGTAAAATCAAATATTGAAGAAGAAATTAAAAAAATTAACCCTTTAGAAATGACTCCAATTGAAGCTATGAATTTTCTATATAAACTTAAGGAAAAATTGAGGTAGTTAAATGAATAATGTAGAAGAGTTAGAATTATTAAGAAAAAAAATAATAAGAAAAGAAATAATAATGAGTTTAATTATTATTTCGATTGTAGTTTTAATTATGATGAATACATCTGCATTTCAATTTGTTGTTATTACAATATTTTTAGGTATTATAATAACTACTGCTATAAATAGTAAAGATACTAAAAGATTTATTGAAATATATAAAAAAATTGTTATATTAGACAGTTTAGAGAAAGTGTTTAAAAATATTACCTATTTACCTAATGAAGAGATGGATTATTATAAAATAGCTAATACTAATATGATGTATATGGGAGATTATTATCACTCTAATGATTATATCAAAGGAGAATATAAGAATATAAATTTTGAGCTTGCAGATGTAGAGATTGAAGATGAATATACAGATAGTGATGGAGATACACATAGAATTACTATTTTTCAAGGTCAATGGTTTATATTTGATTTTAATAAGAGTTTTAAATCAGATATCCAGGTTTGTGAAAAAACATTTGGAAATGCTAAAAGAAAAAACAAAAAATATGAAAGTAAATTTAAAAAAGTAGAACTTGAATCATTAGAATTTAATAAAAAATTTAATGTTTATGCTAAAGAGGAAATAGAAGCTTATTACATTTTAACACCTAATATGATGGAAAGAATATTAAATGTTAATGAAAAAATTAAAGGTGATTTATTATTTTGTTTTATAGATAATAAATTACATATCGGATTATATAACAATAGAGATTTATTTGAACCTAATATTCATAAAAAAATCAATCTTGAAAGAGATACATTAAAAACAATGGAAGAATTAAATATAATTACTAATTTTATCGATTTGATGAATTTAGATAATGATTTATTTAGAAGGGAGGTATAAAATGAATATAGTAATAATTATGATTTTAGTTTTATTAATTTTAGTAATTTGGTATATTTCAGTTAATAACAAATTAAATAGAATGTTAGTTAAAATTGATGAAGCAAGTTCAGGAATTGATGTTGCTTTAACTAAAAGATATGATGTTTTAACTAAAATGATGGATACTGTTAGAGCTTATGCTAAGCATGAGAAGGAAACTTTATTTGAAGTTATCAATTTAAGAAAAGGAATGACTTTAAAAGAAAAATCGGACGCTAATGATAAGATGAATTATAATTTTGACAAAATTCAAGTTATAGCTGAAGCTTATCCTGAATTAAAATCAAGTGAAAATTATAAAACTTTACAACAATCTATTCTTGAAGTTGAAGAACACTTACAAGCTGCTAGAAGAATGTATAACGCTAATGTTTCTGCTTATAATCAAGCAATTGCTGTTTTTCCAAACAGTTTAATAGCAAATAGTAGAAACTTTGTTAAAAAAGATTTTTTTGAGGCTGAAGGTTCTAAAAAACAAGATGTAAAAATCGATTTAAACTAGTTTAACTAGTTTTTTTCTTATTTTTAATGATAATCCTTTTTAATTTCATTTATTCATGATATAATTATTTATGGAAAAAGGAGATATTTATGGAACTTAATAGAAGTGAACTAAGAAAAAAAATAATGACAATTTTATATCAAATGAATGTCTATGATAAAAATAAAATAAGTTATAATGCTGAAGATGTTATAAAAGAAGTTTTAGAAATAGATAATGAATTCGTTAAAGATATCGTTTATGGAGTTATAACATATAAAGACGAATTAGATTCTTTAGCAAATAAATATATGAATAATTGGACAATTGATAGATTAGGCAATACTGATATTGCTATTTTAAGAATGGGTATTTATGAACTTTTATATACTAACACACCACATATCGTATCTATTAATGAAGCGGTTGAACTTGCTAAAAACTATAGTGATGATGATGTTGTAAAAATGATTAATGCTGTTTTAGATAAAATATATAAGCATGAGGTATTAAATGAGCGATAAATACTTATCTGTAAGTACAATTAGTCGCTATATCAAACATTTACTAGATACAGATAAAAATTTACAAACGATTTTCATCAAAGGTGAAATATCAAATTTAAAGCAACATAGTAGTGGTCATATATATTTTTCACTTAAAGATGAAACATCAAAAATTAATGCTATAATGTTTAGTAATAATGCTAAAAAACTAAATTTTGTTCCAACTGATGGAACTAAAGTTTTAGCAATTGGAAGAGTTAGTTTATATGAAGCTACTGGTAATTATCAAATATATATAAATGAAATGCTTGAAGATGGAGTAGGTAATTTATATATTGCTTTTGAAAAATTAAAAGAAAAATTATCAAAAGAAGGATTATTTCAAGAAAAATATAAAGTGCTAATTCCTAAATATCCTGCTAAAATAGGTGTTGTAACAGCTAATACAGGAGCAGCTATAAAAGATATAATATCAACAATTAAAAGAAGATATCCAATTGCCGAGGTATATTTGTTTTCAAGTTTGGTACAAGGAGAACAAGCTAAATATGATTTGGTAAAAAAAATAGAGCAAGCTGACCAATTTGGGGTTGATGTTATTATAGTTGGTCGTGGTGGTGGAAGTATTGAGGATTTATGGCCTTTTAATGAAGAGATTGTTGCAAAAGCAATATTTGATTGCAAAACACCTATAATAAGTGCTGTTGGTCATGAAATCGATTATACAATTGCTGATTTTGTTGCTGATTTAAGAGCCCCAACACCAACAGGAGCAGCAGAAATTGCTGTACCAAATATTATAGATATAATAAGTCATTTAAATCATTTAAAAATAAGATTAAATGAAAGTATTTTAAAAAATTTAAATTTAAAAAAATTATATTTTGATAGTTTAAGAAACTCATATATAATTAAAAATCCTAATTTTATATATGAAAATAAAAGACAAAAATTAGATTTAATCGAAACTACATTAAATAGTAATATTTTATTGAAATTAGAGAATAATAAAAAAGAAATTAATAATTTACTCATTCAGTTAGATTTACTAAATCCTTTAAATATATTGAAAAGAGGGTATTCATTAACATACAAAAATAACAAAATTGTTAAAAGTATTAAAAATATAAAAGAAAAAGATAATTTAACAATTAAATTATCTGATGGAAATATTAATGTAGTAGTTAGGAGCGTAGAAGATGAAATTTGAAGAAAAAATCAAAAAATTAGAAGAAATTGTTAATTTTTTGGAAAATAATAACAATGATTTAGAAGATTCAATTAAAAAATACACTGAAGCTATGAATTTAGTTAAAGAATGTGATGAACAATTAAAAAATATTGAAGGTACAATTACTAAAATGGTTAGTGAAAATGGAGAAATAAAGGATTTAGTTTTAGAGGACTAAATCCTTTTTAAAAAAGAATCTATAATCTCATTTTAGATTCTATATATTCTTCAGTACCATTTAAAACACCTTCTATGTATGTTGTTACTAATCCTTGTTCTAGCAATGCTGTAGCGTATAATAAGGAAGAACTCTCCCCGATTGTGAAACTTGCTGTTGTTACTAGTGTTATGTTCATCAAAATGCCGATTCCTGGCACTAAAAGTTTAAACATATTTGGTATTTTTAATCTTCCACTTTCTAATTCTAGAATAATTACTTCATTATTTTCCATACTATCTATTTTCTCTTTCTATTATTTTTTGTTTTTGCTTTTCACATTCACCTATTTCTATTTCTGTTTGTTTTACCTGTCCAAAATTGATTGACATTAAGCTTGCTGTTAATACAGTGAAAACAACATTTGAAAAGTTTGGTTTTAAGACAAATCCATACAATATTCCATTACTGACTGTGTTTAATGCCCATAAACAACCGAGTATACTAGATGTTTTCTTTCTTATTTTTAAACTACCAATTTGTAAGTTTAAAATCTCTATTTCTTCATTATCCATACTATTCTCCTTAAGTGTTAATTATAATAACATAATAAAATTAGATTGTCAAATTTACATATTTTTTAAAATTCAATTCATAATAATAGTGTAGTCTATATCCAAAAAAAGGAGATGTTTGGGATGGTCTTAAAAAAAACATTTTGCTTTCTTTTAACATTTTTATTACTTCCAATAAACATACTTGCTTATTCAGACTACGTAATTGCTAGTGGTGAGAATATTGGAATCGAACTTAATACCGATGGCGTTATGGTCGTTGGTTTTTATAAGGTCGATAATCATGATATTGCTGCTACTTCCGGGTTGGAAATAGGAGATATTATAACAAATATCGATGATAAGAAAGTTGATTCAATATCCAGTTTAGTAAAGGCAATTAATGAAAGTAACGGTCAAATAAAAATTAGCTATGTTAGAAATAATATAACTAATTATACCAATTTAAAACTATATAAAGACAATAATACTTATAAAACTGGTATTTATGTTAAAGATAGTGTTTCTGGAATTGGGACACTAACTTTTATTGACCCAAATACTAAGTTATTTGGTGCTTTAGGGCATGAAATTACTGATAAATCTACTGGCAAGGTATTAGAAATCAGTGATGGTAAAATATACGCGTCTAATGTTACTAACATTAAACCGAGTATTAATGGTTCTCCAGGAGAAAAAAATGCACAATTGTTTGTATCCGAGGTTAATGGTAGTATATTTGAAAACACTATAAAAGGAATATTTGGAAACTATACAGGTTCACTAGATAAAAAACTTTACAAAGTAGCAAAACCATCCGAAATAACAAAAGGAAAAGCACAATTTATGACAGTATTGGAAGGAAAAAAAGTTGAATTTTTTGATATTAATATCATAAAAATTAATAATTCCCAATCAACCAAAAATATTTTATTTGAAATTACCGACAAAAATCTTTTAAACAAAACAAACGGAATTGTTCAGGGTATGAGTGGTTCACCAATTATTCAAAATGACAAGATAATAGGAGCAGTAACACATGTCGTAGTTGACAATCCGACTAAAGGATACGGTATATTCATAACTAATATGTTAGAAGAAGCAGAAAACTAAGAGTGAAATATTCACTCTTTTATATTGATAAATTTTGTTTGTTAACTATGATTTAAAAAAACAAATAATTTTAAAATTTATAAATCATTTATATAAAATCTAGATTTAATGTTAAAAAGGCTGTTAGATTAGTACTTTGACAAATAAACTATAATAATATATAATATCAACTAGGAGTTTGATGCATGAAAAAAATTAATTTAAGGAAATTATTTTGGATTTTTATGATTAGTTGTATTTTAGGATGGACAATTGAAGTTTTATTTGCTTATATAACTATGGGAACATTTCAAAATAGGTCATCATTTATCTATGGTCCGATTGGTGGGGCTTACGGATTTGGTTCAATCGTTTTAACAATTTCTTTATATAAATTTAGAAATTGTAGTAATTTAAAAGTGTTTTTTATTTCCTTTTTAGTTGGGACTATATGGGAATATATAATGTCTTTCGGTATGGAATTATTTTTAGGATTTTCAGCGTGGGATTATAGTTGGCAATTTTTAAATATAAATGGTAGAGTATGTTTACTATATTCTATATTTTGGGGATTTCTTGGCTTATTTTGGATTAAGTTATTTTATCCATTCTTAATCAAAATAATTGATAAAATACCAAAATATTTTGGGGATATTACAATGTTTTTCCTAATAATATTTTTAATATTTGATGCTAGTATTACATTTTTAGCTACTAACAGATTAAAAGAAAGACACAATAATATAAAACCAGATGGATGGTTGGATGTACTACTGGATAAATATTATACTGATGATTATTTAAAGAAGGTTTTTCCTGGACATTATGACAGAATAAAATAACCTTTTTTTTCTTTTAAAAAATGGTATAATAATTCATAGGAGGTATTTATGTTAAAAGAATTTAGAGAATTTATAAATAGGGGAAATGTTGTTGATTTATCTGTCGGTGTTATTGTTGGTGGGGCATTTGGAAAAATAGTATCATCTTTAGTAGATAATGTTTTAATGCCAATTATTGGTATCGTAATAGGTGGTATTGATTTTTCTAATTTGTCTATAACTTACAAAGATGCTAATATTGCATATGGTCTATTTTTACAAAATGTTATTGATTTTTTAATCATTGCTTTTTGCGTATTTTTATTAGTAAAATTTTTAAATAAGATTACTAGAAAAAAAAGTACTGAAGAAAAACCGACCGAACCTGTTGCTCCAAAACCATCTGAGGAAGTATTGTTATTAACAGAAATAAGAGACTTATTAAAAAAAGAAACCAAAACAGCAAAAAATAGTAAAACAAAAAAATCCTAATAATGATATGAACCCCGTTTCTTGGACAAAACAGA
>HF989894.1 GCA_000432255.1 Acholeplasma sp. CAG:878
CTTACTTCAAATTTTCCTACCCAGAATCCCGTTAATTCTGTATTTCCGAATTTAAATGCTGGATGCGTATATGTGCTTGTTCCATTTGTAATACCTCCATATGTATTATCAGTACAAGTCTCACTTCCATCATCATTATTAACGCATGTTACTGTTCCGGTTCTATTTATTCCACTTTCAAATGTTATATTAATTAATTGTTCACTAACACTTTCATTATTTCCGTTAAATATAGTATATTTGTATCTTGGAATCCATACATACCATAATTTAATATCATCATCATAAACTATAGTATCATTGGTGTCATAGTTGTTTTGAAAATTATAGTAAACTACATCAGCTGAATTTTTTTTATATATAAATTCGCTACTATAATATTTACTTATCATATCAGCAGACAATGTTGTCTTAGTAAGTAAAGTATTAGAAATAGTTCCACCAAATATTTCGTTGTTATTATAACCAACTGCTTTAGGATTTCTTCCTAAAACAAATGGTGCGGTTGATGCTTTATAATCAATAGTGGTACTAACAGAGTTATCAAGTTTTCCATTAATATATAACTTCATTGTACTTCCATCATATGTTCCAACTATAGAATACCATGTATTAGAAATAGCAGTTCCACTTTGTTTAACTATGACATATGACTTGGTTGCTGGATTATAGATTTGAAAAAATATTTTTCCACCATTAATTCCAATAGAAGTTCCTGCTACTTCTAAATTCCCAAATACAACCACATTATTGTTTGGATTATCAACCTTCATTCTTGTGGCTAAAGTAAAATTTTTCCCTAAATCAATATTAGTTGTTTCATTTATTCTAACAGCATCATCTATACCATCAAAAAACATACCATCAGAAGTTATTTTTACTCCATTTTCTAAAACCCCATGATAACCATTAGCTGATTTATCAATGGCATTTTGCATATTATAATAAAATATTGTATTATTGTTTGTCTGGTAGTTAAAACTATTTGAATAATAATTATTAATTGTATCAGAATTAAGTGTTTCTTTTATTACGAATGCATCAGATATAGCCCCTTTAAACCATTCTGTTGTCCCATGACCTGTATTTCCTGGATTAGTACCTAATGCAAATGGAGCTGTAACAACCTTATAAGTAACTGCAATTGTATCTTCAACTACTAATTCACCATTAACATATAGTTTTACTGTATTACCATCATATGTTCCAACTGCGCTATACCAAACGCCTTCTTTAATTTTATTTGGTGAGACTATGGATTTATATTTAGCATTAGTAACATCATAAAATCCAAATCTTATATTTCCATTATACACGTTTAAAGAAGCTCCTCCAGTTTGAATATTAGTTACTATTTGATGCGTTCCTGGTTCTATTTCATCAACTTTAAATCTAGCACCTACAGAATAATTTACACCTAAATCAAGGCTAGCTGTATTAGCTACAATAATTTCATCATCAACACCATCAAAATGTGCCCCATCGTGACTTAAATAAGTACCATAATATAGTGCTCCTGTATTGTTATTACTCGATTTATCAGTAACTGTTGTTTTATCAATGCTAGGACTTATAACAGCCGCATTTGCCCATTTTTTATTATTATAATCATACCATTGTTTATTTATGTTTGAACTATCTGCTTTCCTCCAAACTGAAGATTCCTCATCATAATATATTGGTATCATATTATCATATAATTCTGGTGCGTTAGGATTATAAGAAATATAATCATTATTCAAACTTGTTAAAACATCTTTTTTTAGTTTATCAAAAGTTAATTTTCTTGAACCTAAAATACTTAATATACTAAAAACTAATATTAAAAATAATACTAATATAGCATAAATCATTCCAGATACTGCGAAACCTTTTTTATTCATAATCACACCTCTACTATATATAAAGTATAAACTATTTTTTAAATTTTGTAAATAGAAAAATAATTTATAAACTTTATTACAATTTATTTTTACTACTATTGATTTTTTTGTTTTTTGTATTATCATAAATTTGAGTTTGAGAAAGAAATAGTAACTGTAACTTCGAACATTTCTTTTTCTGTTTTCTATAAGATTTTATAAAAACGATTAAAGTGAAATTTAATCGTTTTCCTATTTTTTTATTCTAGTCAACTATTTTTGTATTTTCTTGTAAATTTTTTTCTGCCAATCAACACAAATTCCTTTTATAACTATTATAAATATATTACATAATTATTTTTTAAGCAACAATATTTGTACACTTTAATTTGTAAATGTACAAATTAGCAATTAAAATCACTAAAATAACTTACAAATTTATATTCATCATTACATTTAAACACTTTATAATATAAAGCATTATAAGTATTTCCATGTTTTATAGCCATAAGTGGAACACTTTTACTAGACATAGCGATAAACATATCTATTAAACTTAAAATAATTAACCCCATAAGAACTAAAGTAATTATTTTAGGCGTTTTTTTCAACTTCATATCTTTTCCTACTTTCTTCAATCAATTTCAGTGCTTCTAAAGTATCATGATAATCATAAACTTTTACTTCAATGTTTTGTAATGTCTTATAATTTTGAAAGAAATTTTTAATTTCTTCTAAAGTAAAATCTGATAAATCATTTAAACATTTTATTTCACTATACCTTGGATCAACATCAACAACACTAATCAATTTATAATCTTCATAACCATTATCTATAACAGATAAGTATCCTATTATTCTTGCTGGTACAACACAACCTGGAAAAGTCGGTTCACTAGATATTACCAATATATCAAGTGGATCGCCATCCTTAGCTAAAGTATTTTCTATAAAGCCATATTCTGCCGGATAATTCATAGCTGAATATAAAACTCTATCTAATTTAATTCGATTAGTTTTAAAATCAATTTCAAATTTATTTTTAGTTTTAAAGGGAATTTCAATTACTGCATCAACAACATTATTCATATTAACTCCTAACTATTTATTTTAAAATTATTCACAAATGTATCATAAGCAAGTTGTTCTAGTTTTAAATCGTATTTTAATTTTTTATTAGTTAATTTATTCATGAAATATTTTAAAAATAAAGGATTTCTTACTAATATTGGTCCTAGTACATGAGTTCCAAAGAAATTTTTATAGTAAACTCCTTCAGAATCAAACAATGGGTAATCTATTTTAGATAATTCATAACATCCATTTCTAAATCCAACAATTTTATCTTTAGTAACTAAAGAATCAATATATACTTCATCCATTACTCTTTTTATTTTATTACATTCATAATCAAAAATATCTAAAGCTTTGATATCATCTATTTTTTTACCAAACATATCTAGACTATTTCCTGTAACTAGCATGAATTTACCACTTTCAATATATTTTTTAATATCTTTTTGGTATTTTTTTAAATTTTCTAAGGCTATTAACAAATTGTTTTCGGTTCCTGAACCTATATAAACTAAATCATATTCAGCAAATTCTAATTTATCATTTAAAGAAAGATATAATATTTCGTGTTTTATTTTATTTTGTTTTAAAATATGAGAAATTATTTTTATATTTCCACTATCGCCATATAAATTCAAAAAATCATAGTATAAATACGCTATTTTCATAAAATATTCCTTTCTTTTAATTTGTCTAAGTACATATAATCAAGGTCAAAATATACAACACAATATAAATGTCCTTTAGTATTTTCTAATAAATAATCAAATGAATTTTGATAATCAAAACAATATTTAAATAGTTTAGGAGAAACGCCTGCTTGTTTTAATCTAACTGCTAAATCATAAGCAAAAGGACCAATTAAAATTATTCTTTTAATACTATCATCTTTTAATAATTCAAAGTTTATATCATATAACCAAGATATATCTTTTAAATCATATCTTCCACTTATTCTAGTAAAACCGATTGCTACTGTTTTATCTTCTTTTTTTCCTTTAATATATTCTAAAGATTGATTATAAGAAAGTGGTGTTTCATTTTTACTTAATAAAATAGTACCTTCTACTCCATTCAAGTTAAATTCAGTTAATCTTTTTACTTTTAGAGATAAGTTATTTAATGAATTAGCTACAAGCTCTTCATCTAGTCCATCAATTATAGCAGTTGTAAAACAGGCTAAATTATTATAAACATTATATAAAGCATCATTTAATAGTTTAATTTTGCTGTTTTTAATCGTTAAAATATTGTTCTTTAAGTTTCCTTCAAATTCTGTTTCTGGTCTTTTAAAATCATCATTAGGGCATTCGTAATATCCTAAATTTCCATAATTGAAATATTTAAAATTTAATTTAGTATGACATTTAGGACAATAACCTAAATCAAGTGTATCGATTAAGTTTTTCTTAGTTGAATACTTATTTTTGCTTAATCCATAAAAAGTAACCTTGTTTTTTTTATTTAAACTAAATTTAGTAACTAGTGGGTCATCAGCATTTAAAATCAAATGAACACTAGGAGCAATACTTTTGTTTATTTCATCGAATACCAATTCATAGTGACCATTTCTAGCTAATTGATCACGTGAAAGATTGTTAATTATAAAATATTTAGGAGTTATAAATTTAAAAACTTCTTTTACATATCTTTCATCTACTTCAACAATCAGTGCATCCACATTAGTCTTACCATTTATTTTAACACTTTCTATGATTGCTGTTACAACACCTGGAAGTAAATTAGAACCTTTAATATTACTAACTGTTTTATAATTAGAATCACTATAAATTTCATATAAAGTTCCTGCTACGCTTGTTTTTCCTGTCGTACCAGTTACAAAAATTGTTGTTTTAGGCAATTCTAAACTATTTAAAATATTTTTATTTAATTTTAAAGCGATACTTCCTGGCAAGGCTGTTCCTCTTCCAAATAATTTCAATACTTTAATTGCTAGTTTTGTAATCATAATAATAACTGTATTCATTTTGTTCACCTTCATTTATATTATACCATGAATAAATGTTAATATAAAGAAAAAAGCACTTAGTGCTTTAATTATAACTAACTTCTAGACTAGTTATTGACACATTTTCTTGTTTCAATAGTACTTTATCAATTATAATTGTCTCTAACTTGTCTTTAATCAACTTATCTAATTTTCTTGCTCCATACTCTTCAAAATTAGATTTGCTTACTAACTCTTCAATTACTTTTTTAGATACTTTAACATTTATTCCTTTGTTTTTGTATTTTTTAACTAATTTATTTATTTTAATATTAATTATTTTAGTTATATCTTCTTTTGTCAAATAATTAAAAGTTATAACATTATCAACCCTATTTACAAAAGGTAGGCTAAACTCATCTTTTAATTTTGAGGCAGTATTATTATTTTGTTTAAAACCAACCTTTAGAGCATTAAAACCGACATTAGATGTCATGATAATTATAACATTATTAAATTTAATATCATTACCTTTAGCATCTCTAACAGTTCCTTCATCTAATATTTGAAATAACAAATTAATAATATTTTGATGTGCTTTTTCAATTTCATCTAAAATTAGGACCGAAAAAGGTTTGTTTTTGATTTCCTCAAATACATTTTTATTATCAGCATAACCTACATATCCTGCTGGAGAACCTATTAACTTACTTATACTATGAGCCTCACTATATTCACTCATATCTAACTTAATTACATTTTTATTTGCCAAATTATTTCCAAATGTTTTAGCAAGTAAAGTTTTTCCAACCCCACTAGGACCAGCAAACACAAAAGAATAACATTTATTATCATCTTTAAAACCTAATTTGATTTTTCTTGCTATATTAACAACCTCATTAATTGCCCTATCTTGACCAATTATTTTAGTTTCTAAATCCTTTTTAATTTTTTCAATTACTTTATCATTTTCACTTAATATTTCATAAACTGGTATTTTTGTTTTAGCATTAATTACATAAGCGATGTCATTTAATTCAACTTTTTTAGGGTGTTTATCAAACAATTTCAATTCTAAACTATTTATTTTATCCATAAGTTCAAATTCTAATTCTTTGTAATTAGAAGCTAAATTAAAATTATTTTTTTCTATTGCTTTATTTTTGTTGTTAATTGTATCTCTTAATTGTTTAGTTAATTCATTATATTGAATCAATTTTTTATCTTCTCTTAGACTAGCACGAGCACATACTTCATCTAATATATCAATTGATTTATCTGGTTGATTTCTGTCGTATATGTATTTATCTGATAATTCAATTATTTTATTAATTAAACTATCTTCAATAGTAACATTGTGGTAGTTCTCATAAATAGGTTTTAATTTTGACAAAATATTTTTAACTGTTTTACTGTTTGGTACTTCAATCATAATTTTTTGAAATCTTCTTTCTAATGCTTTATCTACTTCAATAAATTTTTTATATTCTTCAGTAGTAGTTGCACCAATACATCTTATTTTTCCTCTTGCTAAAGCTGGTTTGAAAATATTAGAAGCATCAATTGCACCTTCCGCTCCACCTGCTCCAACTAATGTATGAACCTCATCAATAAAAAGAATAATATCATCGTTATCTTCGATTTCTTTTAAAATTTTTCTTATTCTTTCCTCGAATTCTCCACGATATTTAGTACCTGCTACCGTAGTTGCCATATCTAAACTTATTATTCTTTTGTTTCTTAAATTGATTGGAACATCACCAGATGAGATTAATCTACTTAATTCTTCTACAATAGCCGTTTTCCCAACACCAGCCTCGCCAATTAATAAAGGATTATTTTTAGTTCTTCTTGATAGTACTTCTAAAACCCTTTTTATTTCTTCATCTCTTCCAATTACTGGGTCAAGTTCATCATTCATAGCTTTTCTAGTTAAATCAATACCTAATTCTTCTAATAATAACTTTTTATTTTTTCTTTTTTTATTTACGATTTTATAACTAAATTCTTGATATAAAGCATCAATATCGATATTCAATGATAAAATAACTCTAATTGCAACACCTTCTCCTTCTTCTAATAGGCTTGAGAATAAATGTTCTAAAGTTACCTCACCATTGTTGTTTTCTTTACTATCTAAAATCGCACTTTCAATTACTCTTTTTAAAAGTGGTGTGTATAAAAACCAATCACTTTCTTTACTTCCCATTCCAACTGTTTCTACTAATTTATCCTTAAAGATTTCATAAGTTAAATTATATTTTTTTAATTTTTTTGAAACATTGTTTTTCGTTTTTAAAATTGCTAATAATAAATGCTCACTCCCTACATAAGGGTGTTTTAACATAGACATTTCACTTCTAGCTAAAAGTAAAACTTTTCTTGCTTCTTCTTGAAAATTACCAAACATTTTTTGCCTCCTAAATTATTCTATGTCTATAATGTTTATTTAGTTTTAATTTTATACAACAAAATATTTGATTATTTTCCTAATTTTAATTTTTTATTTTAAATAACATTAAAAAACTAACTTTTAAAAGTTAGTTTGTCATTGAATATTATAAATTTTTTACTCTTAAATTATAATATCTTTTTATTTTGACATTTATAATATAAAAATAGTTAACCTTCTATTCCATATCTTGCTGAAATCAAAGGGAAATAGCCTTTGCTTCGTTTCACTTCGCCAAGTCTATTGAGCGGACAACACAGCACGCGCCGAGTAACTATCGAAGGCATTGCCTTTGTTAGAATTAAAGTAGAACACTCCTGCATAAGTACCTTGGCTATAGTGGCCCCCGCGAAGAAACCAAGAATAGCTAGAGTTCGAGAAAGTTGTGTAATCTGAATACCATCCACCATAAGTGAATCCGAAAGCAGTTAAAGTTTCTTTTGTTGCATCTCCTAATTTTCCTCTTGCGTGACTTGTATAAGATG
>HF989895.1 GCA_000432255.1 Acholeplasma sp. CAG:878
TAGATAAGTGGTGCGGTTGAAATTACAAAAAAGAAAGCAAAAATATTTTTGCTTTAAATAAATATAAACATTATAACACAAGTTATTATAATAACTAATAATATAGCTAGTAAATATTTCCAAATATATTTAAACCATTCTTTATATGAAATATTTAAAAATGCTAGACCGCCAATTAAGTAAACACTTGTTGGCGCTAATAACATTACAAATCCATAAACTGATTGTAACACAATACCAACTGTTGGAAGTAACGTAGAATCGTAACTTGTAAATAGCGATGCATTATAACCAATTAAATTAGTAAAATCATTATAGAATAAACTTAATATTGCGCTTTTTGACATTAAAGCCGCAGCATTGTTTTGTGATAAACTATTAACTATAGTATTAACAAAGTTACCACTTCCATTATAATATATAAAAGCATATAAAATACATGACAAAGTAGCATAAATAGCTGGTTTAATCATTTCTTTAGAACCATTTATAAAAGCTTCGAATAATTCACTAAATTTAATGCGGTAAGTAAAACCTAAAATTAATGATGCTACAGCTATAATTATAACTAAATCATAAATTGTAATGTATCCTATACCTTGACTACTACCAATTATATTTCCAAATAATGTATAGCCATTAATACTAAATTGATGAATACTTTTGTATAAATTGTCAAAAGTTTCGATTCCAAAAGATATTCTCCAATTATACATAAACAATATAGAAACCAAAAGCATAACAACACTTATTATAATAAGTGGTAGACTTTTTCTTGTACCATTTATATTTTGATATAATGGAATTTCTTCATTTTTTGTTTTTTGTTTAGTTTTTTTATTTTCTTCTTTTGGTATTCCTTTTTTTATTACATACATAATAAGTAAGAAAGTAACCATTACAAGTAATATTATTTTTGTGTATAATTCATAACTTGAACTTAATTCAAAATAATATTTGATTTGAGCATTAATAACTCCATAAGTTGTTCCAATTGTTCCTACTAAAATTGAGCCTACCGTTGCAGCAAAAGCTGAAATTTTATTAAAGCCTTGTTTTAATAATATTGCAACTAAAAATGGAACTGTAATAAATAATATTGGCGTTAAATTAGTCAATGAAGACAATAGTGAAAGTAAAATAATTGTAATTATAACAAATTTTTTAGGTTTTACTTTATTCGCTACATTCGAAACTAATTCACTATATGCTCCTGTTTTGTTTAAAACACCATAAAATCCCCCTATTGCTAAAAATAGTAACCCATACATAAAAAATGACACTAGGGTAATGATTGGTAATAGACTTAAATCGTATAAACCAACTGGAACAGTTTTTGATAAACTTGTTATAGTACCACTAGATAAACTTGAAGCACTAATAATCCAACTTAAAATACAAACTAAAAGAAATGAAATACCAATCGTTTTAAGTAAACTATATTTTTTCATAAATACCTCCAATGTAATTATATCAAAATATTGTATGTTTTAAAATATTTTTTAGAATTTTAACCAAATTTTCACATTTGTTATTTACAGTATTTAAACAAATTGTTATAATGTTTCTATGAAAAAGTTTAAGTATAGTAATTCAAATAAAAGATATCACACTCTAGATTATTTTTATAAAAATAAATTCAATTCTAAAGTTTGTAAAGTAAGTTTAAATGCTGGTTTTTCTTGCCCTCATTTAGATAGTGGTGGGTGTATATACTGTTCTAAAACAGGTAGTGGGGAATTTGGTGGGGATGTTAATTTAGATTTAATAACTCAGTTTAATACCATTAAAAATATGTTATCTAAAAAATGGAAAAATGTTAAATATATAGGTTATTTTCAAGCAAGAACTAACACTTTAGCGCCTGTTTCTGTTTTAAAAGAAAAATATGAAACTATTTTAAATTTGGATAATGTAGTTGGACTTTCTATTGCAACTAGGCCTGATAGTATAAGTTTAGAATGTTTAGATTATTTAGAAGAATTAAATAAAAAAACTTATTTAACTGTTGAACTTGGTCTTCAAACAATTCATGAAGAAACATCTATTTTAATTAATAGAAGACACTCTTTAGAATGTTTTAATGATATGGTTAAAAAACTTAGAGAAAGAAAGATTGATGTTGTAGTTCATATTATAAATGGACTTCCATATGAAACAAAAGAAATGATGTTAGAAACAGTAAAATACTTAAATAAACTAGATATTCAAGGTATTAAAATTCATATGCTAAGTATTTTAAAAGATACAAAATTAGAGGAACTTTATAATAAGAAACCATTTAAATTATTAACAAAAGATGAATATATTGAAATTGTTTGTGAACAATTAACATATCTAGATGAAAAAATTGTAATTCACAGATTAACTGGTGATCCTAGTATAGAAGATTTAATCGCACCTTCATGGTTACCAAAAAAAATTGATGTTTTAAATGGAATTGATAAATATATGAGTAAACACGATTTAATTCAAGGTGAAAAAATAGCAAAATAGTTAATTTTTACTATTTTTTTTAATTTGTTTTTAAAATAATTCAGATTTTATAAATCTGCTTAACAGTTTTTCTATATTGGTTATAATTTTATTATCAAATTATATAAATTAGTAATTTGTGATTTGTTAATTATTAATTTATAATGTATATAAAGGAGATGATAGTATTAAAAATTATGTTAATAACTCAAATATAAGTTTATCTGGAACTGAATTATTTGATGAAATTTTTGAAGCGTTTAAACAAGGAATAATTATGGGAACTGAAGAAACAAATTACAAATTGGTTAAAAAGTTATATGATTTAGATATTAATTTAGATTTAATATCTGATTTAACTGATATACCAATCGATACTATTGCTTGTCTAGTAGCAGAAAAGGACTTAAATTAAGTCCTTTTTATAAACCAAACGCCACTTATATCACAACTACTACTTGAAGGTGCTGGGTTTGGCATTTCCATCTTAATAAATACTGGAACTTTAAATCCATTACCAAATGCAATACAATTTCCTGGTTGAAGTATTCTTAATTGTTTAATAATTTCATTGGTAATATTTGGTACCATTTTTCTTATATATTCAACATCAATTGGATGTAGCATTTTAAAAATTAAGAAATTATTACATTGTGATAATGAAGTTTCTGATAATTCACTAGGTCTTTGTGAAATTAATCCTAATATAACACCATATTTACGTCCCTCTTTAGTAATACGGTCAAATATATTATAACCAAGTAATTCATAGTCGTTATCATTTTGAACATAACGATGGGCTTCTTCAAGAATTATATGGAATGGTAGTGTTCCCCTATTTTCATTTTCTTTAGCAAAGTTAAATAACATTTTCGAATAAATTTTAGTTACAACTTTTGCAAATCTATCATCAACATAGTTAATGTTAAAATTGATTATTTGAGCCTTATGACCATTTGTAGCAGTTAATAGTTCTTTAATGTATTGCTCTTTTGTCATGTATTTGTTGCAATCAAAATAAACTTTATAGTTTCCATTAACTAGAGATTGTAAACGAACTTTTAAAACGTTACTTTCCTCATACACTCTATCATTGTTAAGGACACCTTCACTTATTAAAGCAAATTCGAATGCACTTTTTAAATCATCTAAATTATATTTTATATCTCCATTGTTGTAATTCATCTTTAAATCATCTTCTAAGAATGTTTGCATAAAATTAGTTAATAATTCCATTTCTCTTATTTTACCAGTCGCATCAATTAATAAACATTGCTTTAGTGGTCTTGTATAACCTGGTTGGATAATTGGTGTTTCTAGATTTAGTTGTGATGTGTTATAAAATGATAAAACAGAGAAAACTTGGTCTCTTATTTGCGCTGGTGGATTTCCACTAGCAAATATATCTAATATTGCTCTTGCAATGATGTCATTTTTATATTTGATGACATCTTCACCTTCTCTTGCAAAAATGTTAACTAATTTTATTGCTTTTTCGATGATTGGAAGTTGTGATGGCCTATCTGCCCCTAATAATAGTGCTATATCATCGACATCTAATAACCATAATGGAATTTTTAAAACATCTGTATCACTAAAATTAGTATTAGTTGTATATGCTTTAAAACTAATATCTGGATTAATTTTATCGATATCTTTAAAAGCACTATGATATTCACCATAAGCATCAAATATAAATAAACTTGCTTTATAAGGAACATATTGCCTTTTATCAAATATATTTTGAATTATTCTAGCAACACCACACGATTTACCACTACCAGTAGAACCTAAAATCGCAAAGTGATTACTAAAAAATCTATTTATATTTACACCTATTTTTACTCCTTCATAAATAGGACTAACTCCTAAATATAAATCTTGATTTTCCTTATAATTTTCAACACCTATAATCATAGGTATTTTTTCTTTAGAAATAAGTTTTACAGTTGAACTAAATGCGGGTTTTACTATAACACCAAAAACAAAATTATTGTTAATTATTTCTCCTAATAAATTAATATAAGCAATCCCCTCTTTTATATTAATTATCTCACCAACTATTTTTCTATTTCCTTCTTCCATTACAACATGGATATTGATTAAATTGTTAAAGTTTTCTACATCAATTGCTAACTTTAACAAAACTTGATTTTCTTCGATTCCAATAATCGTACCTAACATAAAATCCTCCTCGCACTATTTTAATTATACCCTTTTTTTTATAAAATGAAAAGTCTTTTATGAAATAAAAAAAATAAGTTTTGTAATGATACAATTGATGTGAAACAAATCTATATAAAAAAAGTGATTCAAGTTGTATAATTAAGTTGACCAAAACAAATTATATCGAAAGGACTTGAACCACTATGAATATTATATATGAAAATAAAAGAAAAAGCGAGAGTTATTTACCTCATGAATTAAATACTAGATATTATGCTGTATTATCTTATAGAAATGGTAATAAAGCAACCTATGTCTGTCGAAAATATCATATATCAAAATCTTCCCTTTCTAGATGGAATAGAAAATTTGATGGAACTAGGGATTCTCTAATTGATAAATCACACAAACCTTTATCTCCTCATCCTAATTCTCATACAAAGTTAGAACTAAAATGGATAAATAATTATATTAGAAGAAATCCACATATTACTTTGTGTGAATTATGGTATAAATTAAAATTAAATAAAGGTTATACTAGGCATCCCGTGAGTTTATATAGAGTTTTAAAACGAATTGGTTATTATAATAAAATTAACATTAAAGCTACTTCTAAATATGTTCCTAAAAAATATAATACTCCTAAAGAAATTGGTAAAAAGTGGCAAATAGATGTTAAGTTTGTTCCTAAAGAATGCAAGGCTAAAAATTTACCTTTTGATAAAAAGTACTATCAATATACTTGTATTGATGAAGCTTCTAGAGAAAGATTTATATATCATTATGAAGAACATACACCATCAAACACTGTTGATTTTGTTTATAGATGTTTCTTATTCTATGGATATAGACCAGAAGAAATTCAAACTGATAATGGTACTGAATTTACTTGGAATCAAGAAAAAATGAAAACTATTCATCCTCTTCAACTACTTTGTATAAAAGAAAATATATACCATCATAAAATAAGACCTAGAACACCTAGACATAATGGCAAGGTTGAACGTTCTCATAGAAATGATAATGAAATATTTTATAGTTATTTAAAATTTTACTCTTTAGAAAATTTAAGATATCAGGCTAAATTGTATTTAAAAAAATCTAATATGAACTGAACCCCAAAAATTGGAC
>HF989896.1 GCA_000432255.1 Acholeplasma sp. CAG:878
AACTCATTGTATACATTATTTAACATAACCATATTGCTCATCTCCTACTATCTAAATAGTAACACATAACTATTTACTTTTCAAGTATTATTCATCTAAATATTTTTTAATTACATTAAATATACTTATAAACTCTTTAATTAAATTATTAAAATTTTTATTTATATAATTTACATCATTATTTTTAGATTTTAATTGATGTTTATAAGCAATTCTTGCTTGTTTTTTTAAGCCTATTGCCTGAGCTTCTTCTTTAATAGTTTTAACTAAAGTATAATAATCACTCGTATTGTTATTATTTTTATATTCATATAATTTTTGAAATTCGCCTTCAATTCTATACAACCATTTTTTTAATACTTTATTGTACATATCAACATTACCAAACAAGTATATAGCATAGTCTACATTTATTCCATTTTCTTTTAAATAATTAAGATTAAATTTTTCTGAATTTTTTTCCTCACTATCAAATATTTTATTAATTTTTGTTCTTATTTGGTCTTTATTAAATGGTTTAGCAATGTAGTCTACAAATCCTTCTTTTAAGTATTTATCATATGCTCCTGCTATTGCATCAGCTGTTAAAGCAATAACTGGTGTTTGGATATTTTGTTTTCTAATTTCTTGTAAGGCGGTAACTCCGTCCATTAAAGGCATCATAATATCCATTAAAATTAAATCATATTTATTTGTTTTAAGTTTTTCTAGACATTCTACTCCATTATAACATTCATCAATTATTTTAAATTGTAATGGTTCAAGCGTTTTTTTAGCTACTTTTATGTTTAATTTATTGTCATCGACAACTAAAACTGTTTTATCATTATATGTTTTAAATTTGTCTTCATCTAATAAAACACTGTTATTAACAACCGGAGCTGAAATCATGCTTATTTTTTGAACTATTTCGGCAATAAAAGTAGAACCTTTTCCATATTCACTTTGAACTACTACCCTACCATTCATCATTTCGGCTAGTTTTTTAGTAATAGCAAGTCCTAACCCTGTTCCTTCTATTGCTGTATTTCCTCTTACATCTAGTCGTTCAAATTTAGTAAATAATTTGTTTATATCTTCTTTTTTAATACCTCTTCCTGTATCTTTAACAATTATATATAGTTTACATAAATCGTTTTGATTTATACATTTTATAATTAATTCTACTTTTCCTTTTTCAGTGTATTTAATGGCATTTGAAACTAAATTATTGATAATTTGTTTAACATATCCTTTATCGCCGATTAATTCGTATGGAACATCTTCTGCTATATTAATTGTATACTCGATTGGTTTATTTCCAATTCTTGCTCGATTAATCTTAGCTAATGAATTTATTTCTTCTTTAAAGTTATATGGCATTTCAACAATTTCCATTTTATTACTTTCTATTTTATTTATATCCATTATGTTTCCAACAATTTCTAATAAAGTTTTAGATGATGTTAGTATATCAGTTAAATCTTCTTTCAATTCTGGTGCACAGTTTTCTTTAGAGTTAATTGCTTCTGATAAGCCGACAATTGCATTTAATGGGGTTCTTATTTCGTGTGACATACTTGATAAGAAATCACTTTTTGCTCTATTTGCTTTTTCTGCATTTTCTTTAGCTATATTTAATTGTTCAATCAACTTTAAATCAGGATTTTCAATTGTATGATACATAAATACAACTAGAAACGAACAAAGCGAAGTTACTAACAACAATTCTGGGATTTTCATTTGTAGATATACTATAGGTACAGCAAAAATACTAAACATTATCATTGGTAATACTTTTCTTTTATCAATTGTTTTTCTTTTAATTATTATATAAACGAACCAAAAAATCATATTTATGAATGATACTCCATATAAAAAGTAACAATTCATACCATATACATAAATAACATTATCTTGTTTATAATAATCAAATGGTAATATAAAATTTAAAATAAAACATGCAAAATATAATACAACCATAAAGATAATTGCTTTATTTTTAGTTATTTTAGGATTGCTTTCATTTTTGTTTCCAACATATAAAACATAAATACTAATTAAAAATGAAAAAGTTAACAAATAAAGTAAATAAAGTTTGACAATCAACCATCTAATAAAACTAGTATCACTCAAATTCATATGAGCATATATTCCTAATATATCTAATACAACACCTATAATAGTTGATATTAATAAAATTAAATAGATTTTATTTTCAATAGTTTTCTTTTTTTCTTTCTTTAAAAATAAAACTAAAATCAAAATTAAATAAAATAGACTTGCTATTAAAAGTGGTATACTAAAATGCATAAATTTACCTCCAAAAAAAGTAAGATTACTCTTACTTAATTATACAAAATTTTTACAAATTTTAAAAGGTTTTTACTTTTATTTTTTCTAAATTATCTCTAACTTGCTTATTTTCTTCCAAACATTCTCTTTGAACTTTTAAAAAGTGTTCCATGGCTTCTTCTTTTGTTCCTACCACCTTAAAAGGTTTTCCAAAATTAATAATAACTTTAGAAGGAATATTTAATTCTTTAAGCCAAAGTGTTGTAATTGGTTGAATCCAAGCATCATTTTTCTTACCCAATATGATAAAAGAATCGTCAAATGTTCCAAAATCGTGACCTTTTTCTCTTCTTGTTGTTCCTTCAGCAAATATTCCAATACTCTGATTAACTTTTAAAAATCCATTCATATCTCTTATTGCTCTAATATTATTAGCATCTTTATTATCACTTTTTCTGTCGATTGGAAAATATTCTAATCTTTTAAATGTTTTTGATGTCAGTTTACACAACAATCTATTTTTATTGTTATTAAATATACTATCGTCAGCTTTAAAAAATCTAAGTAAAGCTGCCCAATGAATGTTTTTTAAAATGATACTTGTTATAACAACGGGATCAAGTGTACTTCTATGATTAGGAGCATATATAACAGGTTCATTTTCTACTGAAATTAAATTTTTTGAATTTATAATAATAGGTTTAAATTTTTGCATAACTAATGGACTTACCAATTTTGCTTTATTAAAAAATATATCCGACTTTGCTGCTCTTTCATAAAATTTAATTTTAGTTTTACCTATTACTTCTTCTATTTTATCATTTGCTTCACTAAACTCTTTAAATCTTATTGTATCTTTGTTTTCTAAGACATCTTGGTTGTAATTTTCATCGATAAATAGAACTTTTAATCCTTGTTTTCTTAATTCTTCAATTATTTCTTTTTTGTCATCAAATACAACATCTGGATTTCTACTTATTATTCCATTTATTTTACTTTCATCATCGGGATAAAAATAAATATCATTGTTTTTAATGTTCAAACCATTTAATTTGCATTGAAGAATTGTAAAACTTTTAGCAATAAAACCTACTAAACTATTATCACAAGTTTTAGCTCTTGACGTATGTATTTCAACGCTGTGGCCTTCTTTTATTTTTTTGTTTATGAAATCTCTTACTTCAGGTCTAAACTTATTTAACAGTGAAAACTTAACAAAATTAAACCCAACCCAAAATTCATCTAATGCTTCTTTTGCTAATTTTTTAGCTTTTTCTTTCGAGCAGTTGTACTTATTTATAAAAAAGTTTTCCATATCAAAAATATCTTCGACTTCTAATTCATTTGGCTTAACAACTACCATTCCTTTTTTTTCAAAAAATGGAATAGCAGTATTTTTTACAAATTCATTAAAATTAGTTAATGTACCATCTAAATCTACTACTATTTTCAAAGTACTTTCCCCCTCTAATTATATTTATCTTAACACAATTTGAGTAAACATTCAATTAACAAAGTGTAAAGTAATGTTAAATTTTTGATTTATAATAATCATAATTACCAATATATTTAGTAATTTTACAATTATTTAATTCTAATATGTTATTTGCTAATTTATTTATAAAGTATCTATCATGAGATACAAATAAAATTGTTCCATTAAATTCCATTAAAGCTTCTTCTAACATTTCTCTTGTGTCAATATCAATATGATTAGTTGGTTCATCTAATATTAAAAAATTATAAGAATCTTGAATCAAGCAAAATAATTTTAATCTAACTTTCTCACCACCAGATAAATATTTTATTTTTTTATAAATATTATCATTTACAAACAAATACTTAAATAAAGCACTCCTTAAATGTTCTTCTATACCTACAAAATATTTTCTTGCTTCTTCTAATACACTTAAATCTGAATTTTCAAAATTGATTTCTTGTGGTATATAACCAATTTTAACATTAGAACCTAATTTTATATTATCGTTTCCTTTTAATATTTCTTTAATTAAAGTTGTTTTCCCACTACCATTTACTCCAACTAGACAAGCCACATCTTTATAGTATAAATTCAAATTTAGATTTTTAAAAATAACTTTATTTGGATATTCTAAATTAAGGTTTTCTATTTTTAAGACTTCTTTTCCACTTCTGCCACTATTTTCAATATTTATATTTAACTTTTTATTAGTTTTTGGTTTATCTAGTTTTTCCATTTTTTCTAATCGTTTTTTTATACTATTTGCTCTTCTAAAAAATATATCTCCTCCATGCTCACCACATAATTTTCCAAATTCTTGAAGTTTTTTTATTGATTTTTTCATTGCTTCAATTTGTTTTTGCTGGTCTTTATAACTTTTAATTTCCAATAAAATTCTGTTTTCATTTTCTTTAATAAAATAACTATAATTTCCAAAATAAGTTTCAATTCCTCTTTTGGTTAATAAAAATATTTTGTTAACAACATTATCCATAAAATATCTATCATGTGATATTATAACAACTGTTTTATTGAAATTTTTAAGAAACCTCTCTAACCACTCAACTTTGTTTATATCTAAATGATTAGTCGGTTCATCTAATAACAATATATCTGGTTCTTGTAGTAATAATCTAACAAGAGATACTATAGTTTTTTCTCCTCCCGATAATGAATTATAATTTCTTTCTAACATATTATCAGTTATTTCAAAAGCAGGAAGTATTTTTTTTATTTTTGTGTCATATTCGTACCCACCCATATTTATAAACTTTTCTTGTAAATTTGTGTATTTCAAAATCGTTTTTAAATTTCCATTTATTAATTCTTGTTCGTATTTTTCTAATTGTTCTTTTACATTTAATATTTCTTCAAATGAACTATTAATATAATCTATAACTTTAACGTCACACACTTCTGGTATCTGACTTAAATAACCTATTTTTGTATTCTTTCTTACAGATATAGTACCACTATTAACATTTTCAATTCCAGTAATCAACTTTAAAATGGTACTTTTTCCACTCCCATTACTACCGATTAAACCAACTTTATCACCAAAGTTTATGGTTAAATCGATATTATTTAATACATTATTAAATCCGTATGATTTACATACTTTACTCAAATTTATATCTATCATTTTATCATCTCCCAAAATAAAAACTATATAGGCACCTATATAGTTTAAATATAGATGCAGGCACGATTAAAACTCACACCTGCATTTCATTTTTATTTAATGAGATGAAGGTGTGTTATTTAAAGTATACATGATTACTTTTCCAATATATTTTTTCATAAATAACACCTTCCTACTTAAATTATATATTATTTTTTTGATTTTGACAACAAATTTATAAAGCTTACTTTAAAAATTACTATTTAATTTTATAACTCTCATCTATAAACTTTGTGTGTAATAATTTTATTGCTTTACTGCTCATTGGATAATCTAAATAATTTTTATATAAATTTATTACATTTATATTTTCATATGAATATCTAATTTTTAAATCCGAATCATTCTTGTATAAAGAATTTATTCGTTTTAGCCTTACATCATCATCAAGAGGAATCGTAGTTTTAGGTTGTCCACCACCTGCTATACATCCTCCACGACAGGCCATTACCTCGATAAAAGCGTATTCATCTAACTTGTCGAATAATTTTCTAACATTTTTTATTTGCGACACACTAGCTATTTTAAATGGTTTTCCTAAAAGAGTAAATGAGGCTTCTTTTATACCATTTAATCCTCTAACTGGTTTAAAATCTAAAAATTCTTCTTTATTTTTACCAGTTACTATGTAATTAAGTGTTCTTAAAATTGCTTCACTTACGCCTCCTGTTGCGCCAAATATTAATCCCGCTCCACTTCCTTTATCCATGATGTTATCATAACTACTGTCTTCTAGAGAATTTAAATCGATATTTTCTTCTTTTAACCAAATAGCAAATTCTCGAGTTGTTATTACATAATCTATATCGTTATTTCTTTTAATTTCTTCTTTTTTTGCTGTACAAGGAGTTAAGGCAATACTTACTATATTTTCTTTTTTTATATTGTTAATACTACAAAAATAGTCTTTAATAATTGCTCCTTGGATGCCAATTGGACTTTTTGTCGTAGATAAATTAGGAATAAGTTCTGGTTTAAAAATCTCTACATATTTAACCCAAGCAGGACAACAACTTGTAAATAGTGGCAGTTTATTATTTTTAACTCTTTTTAGTAATTCACTTGCTTCTTCTAAAATTGTTAAATCTGCTCCAAATGTTGTATCAAAAACATAATCTGCTCCTAATATTCTTAAAGCCTTAATCATCTTTCCTTCAACAAAAAAACCAGCATCTAAACCAAATTCTTCTCCTAATGCTACTCTTACAGCAGGAGCAGTTTGAAAAATAAATATTTTATTTTTTTGTTTAATTTGTTTTTTTAATTTTATGTAATCGTAAACTTCATGTAAACTATTAGTAGGACACACTAATGTACATTGTCCACAATTAATACAAACTGGTTCTTTTTTTATTTCGTATTTTTCGTATACACAAGATGAATACTTACAAACCGACTTACATGTACCACATGAAATACACTTACTGATATCTCTAGTTATTGATATATTATCTTTATTTATTGGTACTCTTTTTACATCAAACATAACTTCTCCTAAAAAAGCAACTAGTAATTAGTTGCACGCATTTCAAAATATGATTTTGGATGAGAACATACTGGACATACTTCTGGAGCATATTTTCCATAATGAATGTGTCCACAATTACGGCAAATCCAATATACTTCATTTTCTTTTTCGAAAACTATTCCTTCCTCAATATTGGCAAGTAGTTTCAAATATCTCTCTTCGTGTTCTTTTTCAATTTTTCCTACTTCTTCAAATAGTCTTGCTATATCTAGAAAACCTTCCTCTTTTGCTTCTTTAGCAAAGTTAGCATACATATCTATCCATTCATAATTTTCGCCACTTGCTGCATCTTTCAAGTTCTCAATTGTACTTGGAACTTTACCACCTTTTAATATTTTAAACCACATTTTTGCATGTTCTTTTTCATTTCCTGCTGTTTCTTCAAAAATACTTGCTATTTGTTCATAACCATCTTTTTTAGCTTGTGAAGCATAGTAAGTATATTTGTTTCTCGCTTGACTTTCTCCTGCAAATGCAGCCATTAAATTTTGTTCTGTTTTACTTCCTTTTAATTTCATTTTTATCCTCCTCATTACAATTTAATATTACAATTTTAAATAAAATATGTCAATTACTTTTTAAAAGTTTCAATTATTTTTGCAAAATTAAATAAAATTTCATTACTTTGATTAATTGCAACACTTTTAAATGTTGCTTTTCCACCAATAGTTAGTGATGCTACCATAGCAGTTGTTATAAGAGAACATATAAAGATAGGTATATTAGTAGTATTAGATATAGATAAGGCAATTGTTGCTCCTACTGTACCTGATATAATACCACAAATATCTCCTATAACATCATTACAAAAACTCGAAACTTTATCAGCATTTTTCTTAAGTTTTACTGCTGTTTTTGCTCCTTTAATTTTTCTTGCACTCATTGAATGAAATGGTGCTTCGTCACTTGAAGTAACAGAAACTCCTATCATATCAAACAAAATACCAATTGATATAAATACCAATAGTATTACTACACTAAGTGGTAGATTAACATTAGCAATTATTCCTTCTGATAATCCTGAGAAAACTAAACTAATTAAAAATGATAATAAAGTTATTTTAACTATCCAGTTCCAATTAATATTGATTTTTTTTCTTTTTTCCATTTGTTTTTTGTATTCTTTTTTCATATTAATATTATATAATTAATTTAAAAATAGAGCAAGTAAAAATTGTATATTTAAGAATTTAAATTTCTTATTAATAATAAAACCCCATAAAGGGGTTTTGATTACATCATTTCATCTAACTTACAACTTGCTTTATTGATTGTTTTATCAACAACCTTTTCAAGTTCATTCATTGCAGTCTTACCATATTTTTGGTAAGCTAGTGTCCCTGTGACACCTAAGCCTATTAACATCATACTTTTAGCTATTTTCATTTATCTCACCTCACAGTTAGTAAAACGATGGTATGTAATAACATACATTAATAGTTTGTCATTAATTTAAAATTTTATTCATAAGTTTTTCTTTTAAACTAGTTTTTCTTGACATTTCACTATTATTTTTAACACTATAAATAAAAGCATCATCCTCACCAATTAAAATTAGTTTTCTTTTTGCTCTAGTTATACCAGTATAAATAAGTTTACGATATAACATTCTTTTATAACTTTTACATATTGGCATAACAACCATCTCAAATTCACTACCTTGTGATTTATGAATTGATATTATAAATCCATGTTTTATTTTAATTAAATCTTTAGGTAAAAATCTTACAACATTACCATCGAAATCAATATATATTTCAGTTCTTTTACTTTTTGTATTTTCAGTTAAAATGTATTTAATTACACCAATATCGCCGTTATAGATATTTTCTTCTGGCATATTTACTAATTGTAATATCTTATCATTCTCCCTAAAAATCACATCACCATATTTGATTTCTTTTTTAGTAGGAGCAGCCGGATTAAATACATTTTGAAGTTCACTATTTAAAACATCAATTCCATTTTCTCCTTTATACATAGGAGCCATTAATTGAACTCTTTTATAATCATAACCTTTACTTATTATTTGCTCGCATAAATTTATTAAATTTTGTTTTAAAGATAGACTATTACATCTTAAAAAAGTATAATCACTTCTCGTTTCCAAAAAGTTTTCACTTAAACTATCATTTTTTATTTCTTGAGCAAGTGTCGTAATATAAGAATTTTCATCTTGTCTATACAATAAATCCAAATAAACTATAGGTATTACATCACTTTCAATTAAATCTTTTAAAATTTGTCCCGGACCAACACTTGGCAATTGATTATGGTCGCCTACTAATATTACTTTTATATTATCATTTAAACCTTTAAATAAACTATCTAATAAAAGTGTATCAAGCATACTAACTTCATCAATTATAATTAACTTATGTACATTTTTATTATACTCATTTACAGCAAATTCATTCTTTTCTTGGTTCCATTTTAAAAACCTATGAATAGTATATGCTGGTAAATTTGTTGATTCACTTAACCTTTTACTTGCTCTTCCAGTAGGTGCGAGTAGCGCTATATTATTAACTGCATTATCAAAATCTAAATCATTTAATTCCATATACAATTGACAAATTGCCTTAACTATTGTTGTTTTTCCAGTTCCTGGACCACCTGTTATAATTAGTAAATTATCAATTAAAGCACTTTTAATTGCTTTTTTTTGATTTTCACTGTATTTTAAATTGTTTATCTCCTCAATATAATTAATTTTTTCATCTAAATTTTTATATTTTGTTTCATTTAAATTGGTTATAATTTTTATTTTATTGGCTATATTTTCTTCTGCTTCATACATTTCTTTCAAATAGTATCTGTCATCTTCAATTACAATTTTAAATTCTTGTTCTAATTCACTTAATAATCTATTAAATAAGTCATTATCTAAATTTAATCTCAAATATCCATAAACGCCGTTATAAATCTCATTATATTCTAAATACGTATCACTTTTTTCATAAACTAACTTATTCATAACATAAATTATAGCTGCTTTTATTCTTCTTTCATCATCTTCTTTTATATTGAATTTTTTTGCAACTTCATCTACTTTAACAAAGGAAATACCATTTATATCATCAATTAATTTGTATATATTATATTCAATGTTATTAATTGTTTGTTCTTTATAAGTATTATATATATTTAAGGAATCTTTCATATTAAATCCTAATTCTGTTAAGTAAATTATGACTTGATGAGATGATTCGTATTTGTTTAATGTTTCGTATATTTTATGAGCTTTTTTTATAGTTAGTTTTGGTATATCATATAAAATTTCTTCATTTTCTAATATTTTTTCAATAGCGTTTTCACCTAATTCATTTACAATATTAGTAGCAAGTGCTTCTCCAACTCCTTTAAATAAATCGCTTGATAAAAATTCTATTAAACCATCCTTATCTTTAGGCGTTAGTCTTTCATATTCAGTTACTTGAAATTGTAATCCATATCTCGGATGAAATATATCTTCACCATAAAAAACATATAAATCATCTTCATTTAGTTCATGGAAATATCCAGTAAATGTTATTGTTTTATTAACAAAATCAGCTAAATTTTCACTATTTGTTTCTCTTACCTTAAAAAGACCAATAACATATCCTTGGTCTGTTTTAAATATACTTTTTCTATAATTTCCTTTTATATAATGTTTCATATTTATATTTTATCAAATATAGTTTAATAAGTAAAATAAAAACTGATTTTTAATCAGTTTTATTCTGCTGTTAGAACAGCACGAGCCGAGCCGTAACTGTAGTCACCACCATTGGCGCCGTAGAAGTAGAACACTCCAGCATAAGTACCATCGTCATAGCGACCCCCGCGAATGAACCAAGAGAAGCTTGAGTTCGGGAAGTACGCGTAATCTGAATACCATCCGCCACCCAAAGTTTTTCCAAAAGTAGTTAAAGTCTCTTTCGTTGCATCTCCTAATTTTCCTCTTGCATGACTTGTA
>HF989897.1 GCA_000432255.1 Acholeplasma sp. CAG:878
ATTATGACTTTTATTTATAACAATTTTTTTATTGTTTTGAAAAATCAAAAAATTATTTTGATAAGAAAAATTAATATTGTTTAAATATAAGAAATTAGCAATTTCTAAATCTTTAATATTTTTAACTTTTATATTATTAAGAGTTATCAAATTATTTTTATATTTAATATAATCGTTAAAATATAATATAATGTTTTTTAAAGCACTAAATGGTATATTGTTAAAATAATTGTTTATAACATTGTAAGAATTAACTACTTTATAATTTATATTATTTTGTTTTAAAATATCTAATCCTAATTTGTGAAATGTACATATTTTGGCAGGAATTTTAAATTCTTTATTTATCTTATCAATCAATTCAAGTACGGCTTTATTTGTAAAAGATATTATCAATATTTCTTCTGGTTTTATATTTTTAATTTCTACTAAATACTTTACTTTTGCCGCTAGGGTTGTTGTTTTGCCAGCACCTGCTCCTGCTATTACTAAATTATAATCTTCATCAGTTAAAATCACTTTTCTTTGTTCTTCATCTAATATAATATCATCAAATATATTATCAAAATAATCTTTTAATTCTATTAACTTTTCATTAATAAAATTATTATTGCTTTCTTCTATATTTCCTTTATAGTTAATTTTTTTAGCATCTTTTCTTGATAAATACATATACCTCCTACCTACACTATATGTTGTTTAAATATTATATAATAAATTGTTTATTTAAACAAGAAAAAAATAGTTTTAACTATTTGATTCAGTAACTACTTCATTAATCGAATTAAAGAATTTCTCAACACTAACTTTAACCACATCAGAAATTCCGTTAGAAATTTTTAAACCAACTCCTGATAATTTTGTTTGGTAGTTTTTATCAGTGTTTAATAAATAGTCTTCTAAAGAAATATCTTTTCCTGCTTTAACATCTTGTTCAAATTTTTTTATTTGTTCTTGTGTTAGTGTGGCTTGTTCATGTTTTTTATATTCATAATATCCGTATTTGTTACTAATATAAGTAGTTATATATATTGTAAAACTAATTCCTAAAAGCAATCTAAATATTTTAGTTTGTATTTTAGTTTTAGACTCTTTCATATATTCTCCTCGATTGCTTCGACTACCGCATCAATTGTATTTATAACTTCATCAATTGTATTTAATTGACCACCTACTTCTAATAACAATGCATTTTTATTTAAATCTTGATTGAATGTATCTCTATATTTATCATATATTCCTCTGCTTAAACCTGGATATTTTTTGTTGATAGTATTATTTAATCTTTTTACTAAAGCAATATTTGAATCGTAATTGGGATTCATTACAAATAGTATTTTAGCATAACTTTTTCCGTTAATTTTTATAGTCGATAAACTTTTTGATAATGCATCTCTATGAAGGTCGATTACTAAATCGAAATCGTTATACTTTTCTAATGTTGTTGTTAAAAAATATCTAGTTGCTTGATAACTTTGTTTATAGTTGATATTGTGTTCTTTTAAGTAATCTGCTACGCTTCTTTCTTCAACTAAAGTTTCAATACCTAAATTATTTAATTTATCTTGCATAATATATGATGCCATCATAACTCCAGGATTTATTCCATATTCTAAAAGTCCTTCGCCACTATATTCTTCCCCTTGATGAGTACTATAAATATATACTCTAGGTTTACTTTCTAAACTATTTTGCATGTATACAAGTGATGGTTTGTTATTATATGAAAAACTAGATTCTAATAATGTAACCGGTTTGTTTATTTCAACATGGTTAGTCAATTTAATAAATTTAGATATAATATTTTTATTTTGTTTTTCATATAAAAGGTGGTAATTAGAATCTTGCAATATTTTTTTTACAAATTCACTATTACCATTTACTAATTTCACATCTGTTAAAAAATAAGATATAACTTCATAAATTAAAAATAAGCTAAAACCAATTAAAACTAATTTAATAATTTTTTTCATAGTTAATCTCCTTGTATAATATATTTGAATTGTATCAAAATATTACTAAATAATATGTCAAAAAAAATAAAAAGCTACTAACTTTTTATTTTTCTAATTCTTCCATTAAAACAGGAATTATTTGTTTTTTTCTAGAAACTATGCCTTTTAAGTATATTCCTTGTTTTATATCTTTGTTTAATACTTTTTCAAATATTAATTTTGAATCTTCATTATATATTAAATATGAACCATTGTTTATTACATCAGTTACAAATAAAGCTGTTATTTTATAATTTTGTTCTACTGCTATTTTATTAATCAATGAAACATATTCATCTAATTCATCTAAAATAGATGTTACATCTGTTGTATTAATTTGACCAATTCCAATAAAATAATCACCAGCTGTAAATCGTTTAAAATCAGTAAACAATATTTGTTCTTTAGTTTTACCTACTAGTGAAGAACCAGCTTTAAACATTTCTTTTCCATATTCAATATAATCTATACCAGTAATTTTTTGCAAATCAGCCATTGCTTCTTCATCTAATCTTGTTTTAGTTGGAGATTTTAACATAAGTGTATCAGAAATAATACCAGAAATTAGTAATCCTGCTATATTTTTAGGAATAGAAATATTGTTTTCTTTAAACAAATTATAAACAATTGTACATGTGCTTCCAACTGCCATATTTCTAAAATTTATTGGTCTTGATGTAGACATCGGATTTAATTTATGGTGATCAACAACTTCAATGATTTCTGCTTCTTCTAAATAATCAACACTTTGTTCTTTTTCGTTATGATCAACTAAAATAACTTGTTTTGGTTTTTTTTCGATTAAACCAATCATTCTAAGCATTCCAACACATTCATTTTTATTATTTAAAATAGGATAATTAGTATGTTTGTATTTACGAGCTTTTTCTTCAAAATTAGAGAAATAATCACTTGTTTCAAAAGAAATTGGTTCTTTAAAAGAAACTGTTTTAAGATAATTACTTAAATTAATTAACTTTGTTGTTGTGAATGTATCATAATGAGTTTTAATTATGCTTACTTTATTTTCTTTAGCTAGTTTTAAATGTTCTTCTTTTACTTCACAATCTCCTACAACAACTAATAATTGTATTTTCGAGTTAATAGCATATTCTAATACACTGTGTCTATCACCAACTATTACTATATCATCGCTATTAAAATTTACTGTTTCTAAAATAGTTGTGCTTTTGTATGAAGCAGCTTTTACTGTACCTTTAATTTCATCATTAAATCTTAGTACTTCGACTCCATCTATTACTTTAAGTAGTAAATCATAATTAGTATCTAACCTACTAAAGTCTCCTTCAATTAGTTCTTTAGCGATTTCTTTTAGTGTTACTAAACCAGTTAATTTTTGTAAATTATTAACAATAGGAATACCAGATAACCCATTTTCTTTCATATATGAATAACCATCATATATTGATAATCGCTCATTTAAGTAACAATTTTTTTGATATACTAAATCTTTTATTTGTAACTTAACATCATGTAAGTACTTAGGTTCTTTGAAATCAAATTTGTTTAAAACAAACTTAATTTCATTATTTAAACTTCCTAAAGTCCTTGGTTCAGTTTTATAACCTAATTGATTTTTTAAATACGATAAAGCGATACTTGAACAAATTGAATCAGTATCAGGTTTTTTATGTCCAAAAATATAAATCATTTAAATCACCTTTTAATACTTATATACTTTTTTGTGTGTTTTGTCAAGAATTAATTTTTTAAACACCCAACTGGAACAACTAAAACATTATCATCTTTGTATGCCATGTCTGTACCAGTTATAACCATCATAAATTCAGGTTCTCCTAATTTTGGCTGATTTTCAATAATCAAATTCCTAAGTTCATTAAGATGCTTGATTGCTTCTTTTATCTTATTTCCACCAAGTTTTACTTCGATTAAAGCATATTTACCATTATCAAAATGAATTACATTATCACATTCTAATCCATATCTATCACGATAATGTCTTAATGTTCCTCCAATACTATTAACATAAACTTTTAAATCCCTATTAACCAAATTTTCAAATAATAACCCAAATGTCTTAATATCGTGTATTACATCATCAACAGTACAAGATAATGCAGCAACAGCAAGTGATGGGTCAACCATACTTTTTTTAGGTGATGTTCTAATAGCAGTTTTACTTCTTATATTTGGATTCCATGATTCGATTTCATCAATTATATATAATTTTTTTAAAGTTGATAAATAATCCATAATTGTTCTATCTGATACATCTTGATAATTTGCACGAACATCATCATAAAGCGATTGATTAGAATCAATAGTTGATACTTGTCTTGCATAACTTTTAAGGATTGCTCTAGCCAAATCCGGTTCTCTTTTTACACCATCAATTCTTGAAATATCTGATTCAACTAAAACATCAATATAACTCTTAGCAACAAGCAAAGAATTTTGATTATCCATTTTTAAAGAGTTAGGCCACCCACCTCGACATAATGCATAAGCAATTTTTTCGTATGTTAAATCAGTAGTTATTCCATCAATATCTCTATTGCCGCTTAAAATATCGTTAAGAGATATTTTGCCGTTTGAATCACCACTTTCATATAATGTTAATGGGCGCATTGTAACAAAAGAAAATCTTCCCACCCCACTATGTAGTGTTGAATCTTCTAATGGTGTTGATGAGCCTGTTAAAATGTATTGGTTTGTAAGTCCTGTACTATCGATTGAATATCTTACAGCATTCCATAATTTTGGCGCTAATTGCCATTCATCGATAAGTCTAGGTTTATCACCATTTAATAATAATGAAGGTTTAGTGTTTGCTAATTCAATATAATTGTCTTGTAAGTCTGGATTTTGCATCTCTAAAAAACTTTTAGCAATTTGTTTAGCGCTAGTTGTTTTCCCACACCATTTAGGTCCTTTTATAACAACTGCTCCTGTTATATTTAGTTTGTTTTTAATTTCTTCATCAACTATTCTATTAATGTATTTCATTTCTATCACCTACATATATTATATATAAAAATCAACAATATTGCAACTTCATTTCATAATTTTGTGGTATTTTGTTTCATAATTTTGTGGCATTTCATTTCATAATTTTGTGATAGCATTATCATGTAGTGCCATATTTATTCCGTTACCTATAACATCACTTAACTTTTCAATAATGAAATCTATTTCTTTTACTGTAACCATAAAATTATAACCAATCGGAGTTAAAACTTCAAAGATTAATTGTTTCATTTCATATTCACTTAAACTTCCAACTATTCCAAATAACTTTTCTTTATCATCTTTTAAAACTTTTACATCCTTTTTTAAGTAATTTGGTTGAATATTAAATAATAGTTTATTTAATGGATTATCAATATTTTGTTTTGAGTACGAATAATGTTTATACATGTAATTAATTGTGTCACTTACAATCGTAACAGCATCAACCACTGTTGGAACACCTATCGCTATAACTGGAATACCTACTACTTCTTTGCTAATTTCTTTTCTACTATTTGAAACCCCACTACCAGGATGAATTCCTGTGTCAGTTAATTGAATAGTTTTATTTACTCTATCTAACGATTGACTAGCTAAAGCATCAATTACTAAAACAAAATCTGGTTTTAGAGTTTCAATTAAACTTAATACTACCTTGCTAGTTTCAATTCCTGTTTGTCCCATAACACCTGGAGCAATCGCAAAAACTCTTCTAAATCCCTCATCAATTTCTCCAACTTCAAACAAATGATTAGTAACTATAATGTTATTAATCGAATTAGGTCCTAGGGAATCTGGGGTTGATTTATCATTTCCAAGTCCAACGATTAAACAACTATCATTTTTTTTAATTTTTAACTTTTCTAACATTTTTTTTAAATAAATGCTAAATACCTTTTTAACTTTTTCTTTGTTGTCATAGTCAGTCACATCATTAAACTCAATTGTAATATAAGTTCCCTCTTTTTTATTTATTCTAATACTTCCACTTTCTAAAACAGTAATTTCTGTAATTGTTATATCGTCTTCTTTTGCTACCTTTTTAACTATTCCATCTATTTCTTCTGTTACTACATCACTTACTAAATCAGTTCGCATGTTGTATTTTTTTAAATCAATTTCATGTTTCATGTAATCACCTAGAATTAGTTTTGACTTTTTAATATTAATTATGTATAAATTATTGACAATTTATAGAAATGTGTTAGAATAAATGGCAAAAAAGCGAGTGATTGATATGGATATATTTAATCTAATAAACAAAGATGGAAATGACTGTTTTAAAGATTTTAACGAAAATGATTTACAAGAGTTAATAAATAAACTTGAAGAATATTATCTAACATTAAGGGATAAGCTTGGACTTGGTTATGAAACAACTTTTGGTTTTGAAATTGAATTTGAAGATGCTATGAAAGAAAGAATCGAAAAAAGATTAGCCGATTATTTTGGACAATTTCAAGAAGAAGCTTGGGTTATAGCAAAAGATTTAACTTGTGGTTTTGAAGTTAGAACTGATGTTTTAATCGACAACAAAAGGAATTGGCAAGATATAAAAGAAGTTTGTAAAATTGTTAATAAAGATGCTTTTATATCAAGTAAATGTGGTGGGCATATCCATATAGGTGCTCAAACTATGGGAAGTAATCTAAATACATGGTTAAATTTTTTGAAAATATGGTCAACATATGAGAATATAATATTTAGGTTTACAAGTGGTGAGTTTTTAGCTACAAGACCAAGTGTTATTTTATATGCAGCACCACTTTCAAATACTTTTTGGGAGATTTATAATAAAGCTTTACAAGAAGGACTAAGCGTAAATGAAATAATTAAAACATTAGGTAAAAAAAGAAATGCGATTAATTTTTTAAATGTAAATAATTTAGAATCATTTGACCACTACAATACTATAGAATTTAGATGTCCTAACGCAACACTAAATCCAGTTATTTGGCAAAATAATTTAAATTTATTTACTAAATTGATAATGCGTTGTAAAAGTGAAGTTGATTTAGAATTAATAAATAAAAGACATAGTGAATTAGTAGAAAATGGAATTCCTAATAATTTAAGAGCATACAATGAAACTATTAACTTAAAACAGGCTTTAGAATTTTGCGATTTAATCTTTACTAACAATTTAGATAAAGTTTACTTTTTAAAACAATATTTAAAATCATTTAAAATTAGGACTGAACCATATTATAAAGCCAAGAAATTCACAAGGACGGTTTAAAATGATTTTTGATGAATTAAAACCCAAAAAAAATGTTTTATTAAGTGAAATGAATGATAATGATTTAAAATATATAATCACTCTTATAAATAGTTTTTACCTTCAACTTAGAAATCAAATAAAAATAGATTCAAATTCAACTTTTGGATTAGAGGTAGAATTTAATAGTAATTCAAGACAAGATTTTACAATTTTTGATTTAAGTGAAGAATTTAATAGTAAACATTTTAAAACATTCTCAGCCACACAAGATTGTGAAAAGGTAGAAGTTAATAGTGGTATATTAAGAAATCAAATTAAAACTTGGAAAAGTATTAAAGAAGTTTTAGATATAGTAAAATCATATGGAACTATTGCTGAAAATTGTAGTGGTCATGTAAATATTGGAACTCAAATTCTTGGTGATGATAACAAAACTTGGTTAAACTTTGTATTACTTTGGGCAAGTTATGAAGATATTATTTTCAGATTCACAAGTGGAGAATTTAAAAGTATACGTCTACGTGCTAATTATTATGCTAAACCAGTTGCTTACAAATATAAAGAGTTTTTCGAGCAAATACAAGAAAGTTTAAAAACTAATCCTCTTCTTTTAAAAGAATACGATACTAAAACTTTCATATATAAAATAAATACTTTATTTACAAGGTATTTTGGTCCAGTTGATAGATATACTTCAGTTAACTTATTTAGAGCAACAAATCCTAGGAAATGTGAATTTGCTAATGTAATCGAATTTAGATGTCCAAATGCCAGTTTAGATGCTGTAATTTGGCAAAATAATATTAACTTTTTTATAAAATTTTTAAATTATTGTAAAAGACACGATTTTGATTATGAAACTATTTTAAAAAGATTAATTGCAGTTAAAAAATGTAGTATTCTTGAATATAATGAAATAAATTTAAAAAAAGCTATTGAACTTGGTGATTTAATTTTTGATAATAATTTAGATAAAGTATATTTTTTAAGACAATATATAAAATCATTCACTACAAGTCGTAATGAAAGAGAAAAAGCAAAACAATTTACAATAAATAGTTGATTTTTGCATTTATTTTTGGTAAAATTAGGTTGTCCTTAAGAACTTGGAGGTGAAATTATGGCTAATATGAAAAATGCGAAGAAGAAAATTAAAGTAATAGCAAAACAAAAAGAAGCAAATAACAATTACGCTGCTAGTATGAAAACAGCGATTAAGAGTGTTGAAAAAGCAATTTCTAACAAAGATAAACAAACAGCTAGTGATAATCTAAAAACTGCAATTAAAAGAATTGATAAAGCTACAAGTGCTGGAGTAATTAAGAAAAATACTTCTTCTAGACAAAAATCTAGATTATCAAAAAAAGTAAATGCCATGGAATAATTGGCTTTTTATTTTATAAGGGGTGACATATGAAAAAAACAATTTCATTATTTATTTTGATAGCTATTTTTATTATAGTTTTATTAAATAATAAAGCTATTCAAAATTTTATAGTTAAAAAAATAATTTATCGTGATACACCAGTTGCTTTAGAGGCAAATGAATACAAACTAAAAGATACTTTCTTTTATGTTGATGAAACATATGATTTCTATGCTAATTCAAAAGAACAATTATCAAAAATTGTGTATACTGTTTTAAACAATGGTTGGAATTCATTTACATTTTATTGCAATTATGATAATTGTAGTAATGATATTAATAAGCTTTCTAATAATGACGAACATTTAGTTTTAAATAATTTCTTACATCCATACAATAGTTATACAAAAATATTTTTATCAGTTAATTCTTTTGGCAGAGTTGAAATTTCACCTATTAAAACATACAACCAAGAAGAAATATCATTTATTAATACTAAAGTAGATAGTATAATGAAATCAATTATTACTGATAATATGAGTGATAGAGAAAAAATTAAAGCTTTTCACGATTATGTAATTAATAATACTAAATATGATGTTGAATATGTAGAAAGTAAATTAACCGATATTAATAATCCATCACACACAGCTATAGGGCCACTATTATATGGTAAAGCTTTATGTGGTGGCTATACTGATTTAATGGCTATATTCTTAAATAAAATCGGAATTCCAAATTATAAAATTTCTGGTGAAGACCACGTTTGGAATTTAGTTTACTTAGATGGTAAATGGTTACATCTTGACTTAACTTGGGATGACCCAGTTACATCTAATGGAGAAAACATACTTTTAGATAAATTTTTCTTAATAACAACAGACAAATTAAAAGCCCTAAATACGGGCTATCATGATTTCAACGAAGAATATTTTGTTGAAGCGGTTAATTAAATTCTTTTAATATAGGTAGCGTTACAATTACCTTTGTCCCAACACCTACTTTAGAGCGATATAAAATGGTTCCCTTATGAGCCTCTATTATTTCACACGATAGAGAAACTCCTAATCCGGTTCCATTTTTTTTAGTTGTATAAAATGGCTCTTTTATTTTATTTATATCATCTTTATCTATTCCCATTCCATTGTCTTCAAAATAGATTGTAATTTGATTATTATCTAACTTAGTATATAATTTGATTAATTTATCTTGTTTATCCATAGCTTCGATGCTATTTTTTAATAAATTAGTAAAAACTTGATTTAACCTATTATAATCACCATTTATATATAATTCATCTTGTCTTACTTCATAATTGAATTTTATATAATTTACCTTTAAAATAGGTTCAAAATGGTCTACTATAGTTTCAAGTAACATATTAATATCCATAATATCAGGTTCTATTTTTATTTTACTCATCGATGAGAAATCTTGTAATAAATATAATATTTTATCAATTTCTTCTTTTATAATTGGAATATATTTTTGATGTTCTTTATTTTTATAATCATACATATCTAAATAACTCTTACAAACAGCAATTGGATTTTTAATTTCATGAGTTATTTTAAATAATGAATCTCTTATTTTCTTTTCTTTTTCAAACTCTTTTAATGATATATACATATTTAATACTTTATTGCTTTTATTAAACAAATACATTGTAAAGTATGATAATACAAACATCATAAATACACTTATAACAGTTAATATAATATTGTATAAATTATAATCTTTAATGATGATTAAATTAAAAACTAATTTAATGATTGCAAATAATTTTATAAATGTATCACTATTAAACTTTTTGTATGTTAAAAATATTAACAAATATTCTATTATTACTATAATTAATGTATTATTAAATCCATAAATTAGAAAAATCAAAAAGTTTATAACTAATACTATTTTATATCTTTTACTTAAATAAGCTAAAATTAAAGGAACATTCAAAAATACAGCAAACGTATATATATTAGTTGTAATTAATACTTTAAAAATTAAAAATGTTGAACTTAATAACGCTAAATCCAAATATAATTTGTTTTCTTTTTGCATAAATTCATTATTAAAAGTTAAATAAAGTAAATAAACTAAAATCGGAAATAATAAAACTATAAAATTTAATACTAAATTTTCAAATAAAGTCATATCTAATCACCAAGTACATTATATACCTTTATTTTGTCGCATTTTGTCGAAAAAAGAAAAAAAATGTTCAAAATGATCATTTTAAGTCGTCAATATATTTTTTTAATTGCTTAGCATTTTCTCCTAAAATAATTTTTAGTTGATTTTCAATTTCAACAATTCCTTGTGCTCCCATTTTTTGGATTCCCTCTTTATTTACAATGGAAACATCATTTAATGTAACTATAAATCTTGATTTATTTACTTCATAATTCACAATGTTTTCCTTACCACCTAGATATGATACTAGTTTATTAGCATCTAATTTAAAATCCTTCTGTTTTGTTTTAATAATAGCTATTGCAATTAAAATCATGATTATAATTATAATAATATATTGCCATAAATTTTCCATATTATCACCTATTTAATTATACTATAAATTTAATTAAAATAAAATAGTTATGTTGTATAATTATTAATTTTGGTGTAAGATAATAATGGTGAATATTATGAGAAATTCAAAATATAAAGTAGATATTGGTATTTTAATTCTATTATTTATTTTTATAATTATAAGTCTACTAACTATTAATAGTGCTCAAATGCTAATAAATACTAATACTTTGGTTATTAAACAATTATTGTGGTATGTTGCTGGATTTATTTTAGCGTATTTTATTATGTTTATAGGTAATTTTAGTATTTTTAAACATGTTTGGTTCTTGTATGTTGTTGGCGTTATTTCCTTATTTGGATTACTTCTTTTCGGAACACCTATTAATAATGCAAGATGTTGGTACACACTTCCTGGGATTGGAACAATTCAGCCAAGTGAATTTATGAAAATAATTCTAATTTTAACTGAAGCAGTTATGATTAAAGATTTTAATGAGGATTCTAATCATACAGTTAAAGAAGAATTTTGGTTTATTTTAAAAATAGGTATTGTTGTTTTAATACCAAGTGTTTTAACCTTTCTACAACCAGATACAGGCGTTGTATTAATATATTTACTTATAACTCTAATTATGTTGTTCATATCAGGAATTAGATATAGATGGTTTATTATAGCCTTTTCTATTTTAGGTTTAGCAGTAGGTTTTGTATTGTTAACTTACTTTGTAGATACTGATTTGTTTATTAAAATATTTGGAACAGACTTCTTCTTAAGAATCGATAGATTATTAGATTGGTCTAGTGGTAGTGGATATCAATTACAAAATGGAATGGCCTCAATTGGCGCTGGAGGAATATTTGGAATGGGATTAAATAATACGCCAATTTACTTTCCTGAACCTCAAACAGATTTTATATTTGCTGTATATGCTAATAACTTTGGTTTTGTAGGTTCATGTATCTTAATTACTCTACTTGCTATATTTGATATTAAATTAATTCTATTAGCTTTAAAAAATAACAATTTAATTAATAAATATGTTATTGCTGGTTGTGTTGGTATGCTTATATATCAACAACTACAAAATATTGGAATGACTTTTGGTATTATGCCTATTACTGGAATTACTCTTCCATTTATAAGTTATGGTGGTTCTAGTTTGCTTAGTTATATGATTATGATGGGAATTATATTTAATATATCAAATGAGACAATTAGATATAAAAATTAAAGACTATTTGTTTAAGAAAATAGTCTTTTTATTTTATATTTATTCCCTTCTATTCCATATCTTGCTGAAGTCAAAGGGAAATAGCCTTTGCTTCGCTTCGCTTTACAAAGTCTATGGCGCCGACAAGACAGCGCGGGCAGAAGAGTTGAGGTAGTCACCACCGAAGCTGTCGCTGAAGTCGAACACACCTGCAGCAGCACCACTGCCGTAGTAGCCCCCACGATAGAACCAAGGGCTGCTCGAGTGCGGGAAGGCCGCGTAATCTGAATACCATCCACCACTAGTGTTTCCAAAAGTAGCTAAAGTCTCTTTTGTTGCATCTC
>HF989898.1 GCA_000432255.1 Acholeplasma sp. CAG:878
GTCTCATTTTTCTCTTTTGATACATATCCATTTTAATCACTTCCTTTTTATTTTAATTTTTTACCATAATATTCAACATCAATTTCTGTTCCATCTGGATATACTTCTTTAGCATTTTTAATATGTTCTACAAATCCGTAATGTTTATATATCTCTTTGTTTCTTATTTCTTCTGGTTCTACTCCTAATGTTAATACAGTATAACCTTTATTTTTTAAATCTTCTTCCATAAATTTATACAATATAGAAAAATATCCTTTTCCTTTGTATTCTTTGTTAGTTCTAAAAGCAGTCAAGTATGCAGTTGTATCATCTACTAATTTATTACTATTTTGAACAATATCACTAGTTAATACAGCAGTGGCCTCACATATTATTTGGTCATTAATTATTCCATAGTAAGGAATAATTTTACCATTTTTATAATTTTTAATGTTTTGTTCTTTCCAAATAATCCAATTTCCTTTTTTGGTTGCCACCGATATTTCATAATCCCATTTTTTATTCATTTCTTCAATAGTAGCAATTTTACATATATAGTTTTTCATCACTTTTACCTCCCTGCACTATCAAATGGATTCATCATTTTTTCTCTTTATTTTCACTTAAATATTTATTATAAAATTCATCCATTGAAGAAATGTATTTTTGATCTTGTATAACTCTAAATTTTTCATATTCTTTTTCTGCTTTTTCTACTGCTTCTTTATGAGATATACTACCACTATTATCTAATATTTTTTTTCTTCTAAATTTTAATAAATCATTTGTTGCATCTATCCAATCCTTCATTGTCATAACATGTCTTTGTTTTGCTTCATCCTCTGCAAATACCAAAAATAAATTTGTTAAATCTTTCAAATTATTCATTTCTTCTTCGTTTAAATAATTCTTTGCAATAATTACATCATATTTATATATTAAACCATCAGGAGAATTTTTCCAATTAGTTAGTCCCATATGTTCTTTATCTGAGTTTGCTCTACT
>HF989899.1 GCA_000432255.1 Acholeplasma sp. CAG:878
TTAAATAATAACACACAACTATTTATTTTTCAAGTTATTTTTATACAATAAATATATTATCAACTACTTAATTTATTAGCTAAATCTTTTATTTTTTTAAATCTGTGATAAAGTCCTGATTTAGTTATTTTATTATTTGTTTCAAAAGATATTATTTCACTTAATTCTTCTAGGGAAACATCTTTATATTTCATTCTATAATTGGCTACTAGTTGTTCTTTTTCATCTAATAATTCTAATCCACCTTTAGAAATAATAGTTTCTATTTGTTTTACTTGTTCTAAAGCTGTTTTTATAACTCTATCCATATTGGCTTGTTCACAGTTGTTTAATCTATTTGTCATATTTTTATGGTCTCTATATATTCTTATATCTTCATAATACAAAACTGCGTTAAAGGCTTTAATTATTCTTAAAAAATCGCCTATTTTTTCTGCTTCTTTAATATATACCATATATGTATTTCCTTTTTTAATTACTTTACTATTTAAGTTATATTTATTTAATAATTCACTTATAAAATTAGCATATTCTAAATTATCAACATTAAATTCTAAGTGATATCTTGATGTTTTAGGGTCATTAATAGAACCTGACATTAAAAATAAACCCATCAAATAACTTCTTACACATTCTTCATCATCTAATAAATATTTAGGTGGTATATTAGTTAAACTTAATTGTTTAATACATTCTTGGTTATTCATTTCTAATATATATAAATAATGGTTTTGATAGTTATTTCTTACAGTTATTTTTGGTGTTTTTCTACAAACATCTTTAAATAATTGAAAAACTAATCTTGCTATACTAGCATTTTCAGTAGTTATTTTAATATTACCATTATAATTATCATGAACTATCGCTGATAAAAGAGTTAATTTTTCACTATCATTTGTATTAATTTTACTTACTTCGTTTTTTACTATACTTGCAAATGACATATATTACCCCCTATAAAATTAAATATGAAAATATATGAAATCCTAGTTTATTAATATTATGTCTAATCATATTATCACTTATTATTACAAAATTATCTGTTATAACATTTACATTATTTTGTTTTACTTCATCAATATCTGGAATTACTTCATCTTTTTGTTCTTCAACTAAATACTTGTTTTTAATTTCTTCACTTATTTTTCCATTATTAATTAAAGCTATATTTATTTTTCTTTTTCCTAAATAACTATTTAATACTTTTATATGGCAAGAAGCTTTAAAATTATCTGTTTCTCCTGGTTGGGTCATTATATTACATACATACATTATATCAGCACTACTTGCATCAATGGCATCGATTACATCTTTACATATTAAATTAGGAATTATACTTGTGTATAAACTACCCATACTAAGTATAATTAAATCTGCTCTTTTAATTTCATTTATAACTTCTTCTAATACTTTGGGTTCTTCTTTATAAAAAACTTTTTTTATTTTTCTTTTATCTTTAGTAATATTACATTCACCAGAAATAATATTTCCATCTTCCATTTCTGCCATTAGTTTAACATTATCTTCTGTTAAAGGTAAAACTTTACCTTTTAAATTTAATACTTTAGATAGGGATTCTATACCTTTTGACATATTTCCTGAAACTTCAATTAAACCTGTTAATAATAAATTTCCTAAAGTATGACCATCTAGGTCACTTGTTGTTTTAAATCTATAATTCATTAAACTTTCAATTAAAGGCTCAGTTTCAGAAAGTGATGTTATTACTCTTCTTATATCTCCTACAGCAGGTGTTTTAAATTCTTCTCTTAATCTTCCAGTACTATTACCATCATCACTTACAGTTACTATGGCTGTTATGTCAACTGGAAATTGTTTTAAACCTTTAAGTAATGTGGATAATCCTGTTCCACCACCTAAAGCTACTATTTTTTTATTCATTTATATCACCACTTAATTATATTTATAAGTAAGACAATTGTACCAAAAAAAGAGAGTTTTTACAATCTATTTTAAGGAACTAATTGCGTTTTAAAATTTGTTCAATTGAAAATTTAGGTATTATAAAATCTATTTTATTTTTTTTAATAAAAATTTTAAAAAATTTATAATATTTCAAATTAAAAAGTTGTATTTATTTTACAACTTTTTAACTTAATTCTTTTTTGACATTAATAGCTGCTATTGTAGCTTCACTTACTGCAGTTGTTATTTGATAAATATCTTTTAAGATAATATCACCACAGGCATATATATCTTTATTTGAACTTTGCATATTTTTATTAACTACAATATAACCATTTTTTAAATTAATTCCTTTTACAAAATCAGTTTTAGGTTCATAACCATTATATACAAATACAGCATCTACATCGATTACTTCTTTATCTGTTATTATTTTTTTAACTAAATTTTTTTCTTTTTCAATTAGTTTTAAATTATTTTTTTCTTTTAAAACAATGTTATTATAATTTTTTAATGGAGCAAAATTTATTTCATCTTCACTTATAATAGTTACTTTATTGCACAAACTTGATAAATATATGGCTTCATTATATGCTGTTTCACTTTTTCCGATTAAAGCTACATTTTTATTTTTATATAAACTTCCATCACATAAAGCACAATAACTTACATTATCTAAATCTTCTAATAATTTTATATGTTTAGGAGGTCTTCCAGTTGCTATTATTATTTTTTTAGCTTTTATTTCTTCTTTATCTGTGGTTATTATATTATCTTCAATTTTCAATACTTTTCCATATTTTATTAATATATCTAAACTACTAATTTGTTCAAAAACTCTAAAAGCTAGTTCTGGTCCACTGATTTCTTTAAATCCAGGATAGTTACTAATTGTTTTAACTTTATTTAATGTTCCGCCTGGAGCATCAAAATCGATTATACAAAAATTAACATTGGCTCTTTTTAAATAAATGGCTGCGGTCATTCCAGCAATACCACAGCCTACTATTACACAATCAAAATTTGATTTCATCTAAATCCCTTGTATTATTATATTGATTATCAAATTTAGAGCCTAGTCCTTTAACTATAAATAAAATTAAACCGATTACTACAAATGCAATTGATACTATTTGCGCTACTCTAAAGTTATTAAGCATTAAACTATCAGTTCTTAATCCTTCAATAAAAAATCTTCCTATTCCATACCAAATTAAATATAAGGCAGTTGTTTGTCCTACTTTTTGGTATTTTCTTCTTCTAATTAGCATTAAAAATATAAATCCCAATAAACACCATAAACTTTCGTATAAGAATGTTGGATGATAATAAAGTCCATTTATATGCATACCATCTATAATAAATTGTGGTAGATGAAGACTTTGTAAATATTCTAGTGTTACTACTCCACCATGGGCTTCACCATTAAAGAAATTACCCCATCTTCCGATTGCTTGACCTATAATTAAACCCGGAACAATTATATCCATTAATCTAAAAGTATCAACTTTATATTTTTTGCTATAAATTATTAAAAATATTACTCCAAATATAATCCCACCATGAATAGCAAGTCCACCTTCCCAAATTTTAATAATGTCAATTAAATTACTACTATAATAAGACCAATTAAATGCTACATAGTATAATCTTGCACCTATAACTGCAAATACAATTAAAAATAATATTAAATTTGTCATGAAATCATCTGATAATTTATTTCTTTTAGCTTCCTTCATAATAATAGTACCACCTACTAGTAATCCTAAAAAAATCATAATAGAATACCAATAAATTTTAATAAAACCTAAATCAACTAAAACTGGATTCATATTTAACCTCTCTTCTATATTTTTTATTATAACATTTTATTTTAAAAATGTAAATTACTCACTTTTAAGTTCAAATAAAATATCTCTTAATTCTAAAGCTCGTTCAAAATCTAATTTAGATGCAGCATCTCTCATTTCTGATTCCACTTTAATAATCATTTTTTTCTTATCTTCTTTGCTTAATTTAACTTTTTCTTCTTTGCTTAAATCTTTATTACTTATTACTTCTCTTATTTCTTTAATAATGGTTTTAGGTACTATATTATGTTTTTTATTATATTCTTCTTGTATACTTCTTCTTCTTTGTGTTTCGTCAATTGCTAATCTCATCGCTTCACTTATTGTATCAGCATACATTATAACTCTTCCGTTTTCATTTCTTGCGGCTCTTCCAATCGTTTGAATTAAACTTTTAGAACTTCTTAAAAATCCTTGTTTGTCAGCATCTAAAATTGCTATTAAACTAACTTCTGGTATATCTAATCCTTCTCTTAACAAATTAATTCCTACTAATACATCGTATTTACCACATCTTAGGTCATGAATTATTTGTAATCTTTCTAAAGTTTTAACTTCAGTGTGTAAGTAAGCAACTTTTATATCTAACTGTTTTAAATAATTAGTTAATTCTTCTGCCATTCTTATAGTTAATGTTGTAATTAAAACTCTTTCATTTTTATTAATGCAATTATTTATTTCTGATACCAAATCATCAATTTGACCTTTTGTTTTTCTTACCTCTATTTTAGGGTCTAATAAACCTGTTGGTCTTATTATTTGCTCTGTATAGTTATAATTTACTTTTTCTAATTCATAATCACCTGGAGTTGCAGAAATATATATTGCTTGTTTTATTTTACTTTCAAATTCTTCAAACTTTAGTGGTCTATTATCTAATGCACTTGGCAATCTAAAACCATGCTCAACTAAACTTTCTTTTCTTGCTCTATCACCGTTATACATACCTCTTACTTGAGGAATAGTAACATGTGATTCATCGATAACTAATAAAAAATCATCACCAAAGAAATCAATTAAAGTCGTTGGAGTTTCTCCTTTTTGTTTTAAAGCTAAATGTCTTGAATAATTTTCAACACCTCTACAAAAACCAGTTTCACTTAACATTTCTAAATCATAATTTGTTCTTTCTCTTAATCTTTGTTCTTCTAGTAATTTATTGTTCTTTTTAAAGTATTCTAGTTGTTCTTCCAATTCTTCTCTTATATTTTTAATTGCAATTTTTAATTTTTCTTCACTTGTAACAAAGTGGCTTGCTGGAAAAATGGAAACTGTTTTTTTGTTTTGAATTGTCTTTCCAGTTACAACATCAAATTCACTTATTTTATCTATTTCATCACCAAAAAAATCTATTCTAATTCCTGTACTGTGTTGGGAAATAGGAATAATTTCTATTATATCTCCTCTTACTCTAAATGTTCCTCTTTTAAAATCTATATCATTTCTTTCATATAACATATCAACCAATTTTTCTAATATTTTGTTTCTATCAACATTATCATTAACATTTAAAGTTAACATTTTATTTAAATATTCTTCCTTTTCTCCTATACCATATATACATGATACAGAAGCAACTACTATAACATCTTTATTATTTAATAAAGCGGCAGTGGCAGAGTGTCTTAACTCATCAATTTCATCATTAATAGAAGCGTCTTTTTCAATATAAGTATCAGTTTTAGCTACATATGCTTCTGGTTGATAATAATCATAATATGAAACAAAATATTCAACATGGTTATTAGGAAACAATTCTTTAAATTCTGCATACAATTGACCAGCTAACGTTTTATTGTGAGCTAAAACTAGAGTTGGCTTGTTTATTTTAGCAATAACATTTGCAATTGTGAATGTTTTACCTGTTCCAGTTGCTCCTAGTAGGACTTGCTCTTTCTTGCCTTCTTTGATACCTTCAACTAATTTTTCTATTGCTTGTGGTTGATCACCACTTGGTTTAAATTTCGATTCTAATTTAAACATTTTTCACTCACCTCTTATATCATTTTTTTATTAAGAACGAATAAAAGTCACAAAACAGATTTGTCCAATTTATTTTTTTCTTTATTTTCAACGCTTCAATCAATGTTTAAAGTTCACAAATTTACTTTTTTACTCTTTTTTCAACTAACTGACAGTTATCTTTGTAATTATGACTCAAAAATATCATTTAACAATATCTCCTTTTTAAACATTTATTATACATAATTCAAATTATCTTGTAATTATTGCTAATGATTATCTATCTTTTCTGTTTCAATTAGTAATTTATCAAAATCAGAAACAAATTTTTTATCTTGTATAATTTTGTATTTTTCATATTCACTTTCTGCTTTTTGTTTTGCTTTTTCAGCAGAAATTTTGCCTTTGTCTTCTAATACTTCATAATGAAATAATTTTAAAGATGTCTCTACTTCATTCTTCCAATCTTTCATACTCATTGGTAAATTTCTTTCTGCATTACTCTCCGCAATATCTAAAAATAAATTCACTAAATTATTTAAATTTTTTATTTCTTTTTCTTCTAAATAATTTTTGTTTTCTTTTAAGCCAGCAAATTCAAAAATATATGGGCTTTTCAATAACTCTTCAGATTGCTTTTCTATTTCGCCTTTTTTAGATTCTATCATAATTAAATTTTTATCTAGAGAAATTAAATATCTATCATATAATTTAGTGTTAATTTAGAGTCTTAATTCTCTGCAACCCCAATTAGATTTAATTGATTCTGTTTGATAAAAATCTCTTTTTTCTTTCTATTCTAATTAACTTTTGAAAATGAGCCCAAGATAATTTGGTCGACACTGTCGACCAGTTTGGGTAATATTCATAAAATCTACGCATTCTTCTTATTGAGACTGCAGAAAAACCATTACCAAATTTATTTGTTAATTTTTTATTTTTTTGTTGAATATCACAATGTTATAAGTAAACATTAATTTGAACACAATATGACTTTTTATGCACTACAATTATAACAAACAAATTTTTGTTAGTCAATTATATATTTGTGATTAAAAGAAAAAATGTACTTTCGTACACTTTATTCGTTTTCTTTTCTTGATTTTAATACTATACTTGCTCCACTTAAGCATAACAATGATGTTAAACCTAAAGTAATATAACTAATAGTACTATCAAAAGTTTTTGGATTTTTAATATCTTCATATGCTAGAACATATGTAGAAAATTTGTCTGTTTCAAATAACAATTTTCCATCTTTAAGAGTTGTAGGTAATATTTCTACTTCTCCTTCATGTTCTCTTATAATGTAGAATGTTCTACTGTATTCTTTTGATATTTGTTTTAAACTATCAGGAATTGCTATTTCAAATTGAACTTTTCCAGTTAATTCATTAAGAATTCCCATAATTTCTTGAGTTCTTGGTTCAAGTACATTTAAAGTAATATCAAAATAATCTGAAGTTTTAATATTGTTGTTTTTCTCTTCAATAAATTTTTTAATATTTTTTAAAGTTTCTTCTTGAACTTGTTCTCCGTCTTGTTTAACAATTGTAATTTTAACTGTTGGATTAAATCCTTCAAAATCGATTTGTGATTTTGTTAATGAAGATTTTAAAACTTCTTCTAATTCTAAAGTTTTCTTAACGCCCATGGTTACTTCTTTTACATTTGTTCCATCTACTACTGGGGCATCTACATTAACTTTTTGTTTTTCAACAACAAATTGATTATTTATTTTTGTTTCAACATATTCATTTGTTAAATAAGGTAAAACTGAAGTTGAAAATGTTCCACCTGTAATTGATGTTTTTATTTTTCCAACAAATTCAGGATTGTTATAACCTGCTTTAATATTAGTAACTCCTGCATCTGATAGTGTTAGAACATCGTAAGCATTACGATTTAAACTGTTCGTTAATAATTTAGCATTTCCTGAAATATTAACCTTTATTTCTTGAGAAACTTTACCAATATCATAAATTGCAACTGCACTTCCTAACTTATTACTAGCATTAAATGTTCCACCTGTAATATTAAGGTCTAAAATATTTGTTGTTCCTTCATCTTTTGATGTATAAGTTCCACCCCATACATATAAAGCATCCTCTAACCATGCATTTAAAGATTTATAATAATAATCACCAAATGAGTCAAAATCTGCTGTTGCTGCGTTAATAATACCACCTGAAATATTAACTTTACCCATTCTTAATGAAATACCTCCATTAAGAGTTCCATTTGTCATTTTAAGTGATACTGGTCCTGGCATATAAATTGCTGGTCCATATTGAGCAGTGATTACCCCACCATTAATAATGAAATTCATTGAACCTAAAGTATTATTTCCAGATAATCCTGAATAAACAGCTTTAACTTCACCACCATTAATAGTTGCTGTACTTCCACTGAAACATGCAATTCCAAATCCTTTTTCACTTATAACACTACCACTTTCTAAAGTAAATTTGCCTTCAATTTTTGTTTTTGTTTCTTCATTGAAATCTCCTACATAAATTGCTGCATTATTTTGTTCGCCATCAGTTTTAACGATTTGGCCACCTTCTTTTGAACTTTTAACTGTTAAAGTTCCTAAAACATTGATTTCTCCTGTTAGAGTATTACCATTTAAATCGATAGTAATATTTTTCCCTTCAGGAATAGTTACATTTTCAGTATAATCTTCATCTAATACTATTTCACCAGTAGTAATTTTTTCAATTTTATTTTTAATTGTTTCTTTGGCATCAACATTGAAAATAAAACCAAAAGTAAAAAGCATTGTAAAAATTGTACCTAATAAAACTTTTTTCATTCTAATCCTCCTCCTATTATTAATAATACCATAATTATGTTAAAAAATAAACTAATAATGCATACTTTTACATATTTTTACAGAAAAAAAGATGTTTAATACATCTTAATCTCTAATTTTAATATGTGTTTCTCTTAATTGTTTTTCAAATACTTCACCAGGACATCCCATCATCGCATCAGCACCATTTGCAGAAAGTGGGAACGCTACCATTTCTCTTATGTTTTCTTCATCTTTTAATAACATTAAAATTCTATCAATTCCAGGCGCCATTCCTGCATGAGGAGGTGCGCCATACTTAAATGCTTCATATAAAGATGGAAATTTAGCTTTAACAACATCTTCATCATAACCAGCTATTTCAAATGCTTTCTTTAATATTTCTGGACTGTGGTTTCTAACCCCACCACTCGCCATTTCATATCCGTTGCAAACAAAGTCATATTGATATGCTAGAATATCATAAGGATTTTTAGTATTTAAAGCTTCTAGCCCTCCTTGTGGCATAGAGAATGGATTGTGTGAAAATTCAATTGTTCCTTCTTCTTCATTTTTTTCATAAAATGGAAAATCGTTAACAATACAAAATTCATACTTATTTTTATCAATCAAATCTAATTCATTTCCTAATTTAATTCTAAGTTGACCTGCTAATTTAGCACATTTATCTTTTTCGTTAGCAATTATAAATAATACATTTCCTTCTTTTAAAGATAATTTATTAATTAATTCTTCTCTTATTTCATCAGTTAAAAATTTATCTAATGAAGATTTAAAAGTATTATTTTCTATCACTTTTATGTAACCTAAATTTCCTCCTAAATTTTTAACAAAATCTTCCATACTCTTAAACCATGAGTTTGATTTTTCTATGTTTTCAACTTTAATTCCTCTAATTGTTGTGTTTTTAAATGGTTCAAATGTTGATTTTGATAATATTTCAGTTAATTCTTCGATAATTAAAGGGTTTCTTAAATCTGGTTTATCTGTTCCATATTTTAAAATTGATTCTCTATATGGGATTCTTTTGAATGGAATAGGTGACACTTCTTTATCACCAAATTTAGTAAATGTATCATAGAATACCTTTTGTCCTACTTCATATACATCTTCTGCTGTTACGAAAGACATTTCAAAATCTAATTGATAAAATTCTCCATATAATCTATCACTTCTTGGGTCTTCATCTCTAAAACATGGAGCGATTTGAAAATAACGATTAAATCCTGAAACCATTAATAATTGTTTAAAAATTTGTGGGGCTTGTGGTAGGGCATAAAATTTTCCCTTAAATTTTCTAGATGGAACAATAAAGTCTCTTGCTCCTTCTGGAGATGTTGCAGTTATAATTGGGGTTTGAATTTCTGTAAATGACATACTTTTCATAGTATATCTTAAGAAATCAATTACTTCACTTCTAAATAAAATGTTATCATGAACTTCTTTATTCCTTAAATCTAAGTAACGATATTTTAATCTTGTATCTTCTGTCGATTCTTTTGACCTAGAAATTTCAAAAGGTAGAACATTTTGACATTCTCCTAAAACCTCTAATGAAGTTATGTTTACTTCAATTTCTCCAGTTTTCATATTAGGGTTAATCATATCATCAGTTCTTTTTTGAACAATTCCTGTAACTGTTACGGTACTTTCACGATTAATATTTATATACTTATCAACATCTTGACTTATAAGTTGAACAATTCCTGTTTCATCTCTTAAAGTAATAAATAATAAACTACCTAAATTTCTAATTGAATTTACCCAACCTGCTAACCTTATCTCTTTAGAAACATAACTAGAATCTACATTCCCACAATATACATTTCTATAAATATTTTCTTTCATAAATTCCTCCTAACAAAAAACACGCCAAACATAAACATAAGGACGGAAATTCCGCGGTGCCACCTTATTTCACTTGCGTGCTCTTAATTAATTTATTAAATTGCTTAGTTTTTGTTTGTATTTTTATGTGTCACTCATAAATCAAAAACTATAGTAATTATACCATTTTATTTTTTTTATGTCTATACAATATTCAGAATATTTTTTTAAAATTTGATTATAATTATAATGAGATGATAAATATGAACAAATTTAAAAAATTATTTTACTTATTTCTACCTCTTGTTATAGGTAGTATAATTGGTTTAATTACTAAAAATAGTATAGATTATTCTATACTTACAAAACCACCTCTATCACCTTCTGGTAGCTTATTTCCAATTGCTTGGATAATACTTTATATTTTAATGGGAATTGCTTTTTATCTTTATAAAACAAACAGTGACAAAGATTTAGAGGTTGATAAATACTATTATAGTCAATTATTAGTTAACGCGTTATGGCCAATAATATTTTTTACTTTAAAACTTAGATTACTTGCTATTATATGGATTACTATTTTATTAATTTTGTTAATACATTTAAATATTTTATACTTTAAACATGAGAAAAAATCATTTTATTTAAACATTCCTTATATACTATGGATATTGTTTGCAACTTATTTAACTATTGGAATATATATTTTAAATTAAAGAGTTCATTACTCTTTTTTATTTACTTTTTCTTATTTTGATGTTATTATAAAGCACAAGAGGTATTTATATGGAAAACTTTTATCGTAGTATTTTAAAACAAACATTAACTCAATTAAAAAAAATGGAACAAACAAAAACTATTTTAAGTTCAATCAAAGCAATTGAAAGTATTCCATTTCATGAAACAGATTTAGAAGATGAATACTTTGTTAGACTATATTTTTTAATTAAAAATTCTGCATTTTGGAGTAATATTAGTGATTTTTCTATTTTAAATGAAAATAAAATACATATACCAAAAATAAATGAAAAAATTATTTTAAGTGATGAACAATTATTTGATTTAGTTCATAGTTTTTATAGAGAAGAAGCAAATAAAAAGATTTTTGTTGATTTTGAAAAATTATTTAAAAATAGGAGAAAAAATTTCAAAATATATAGAGAACCTTCTTTTATAGGCTATGCTGATTCATTATACCTTCCATATAAGGAACAATTTTTTTCAAGATTAAATGTTAGAAATAGTATTAGAGATGTTGCCATAATGGCTCATGAATTCGGACATGGAATTCAACAATTAAACAATTATAATCAAAATATATTCGGAAAAAATAAAATTTTTTTAGAAATAATTAGTACATTTTTTGAATTAATATGTTTAGAACATTTTTCTAAGGTCCCTGAATTTTCAAAACAAAGTATAGTATCTATGGCTAGATATCACGAAAACACAAAAAAAGATGCTTATTTTTTAAACTTATATTTTGCTTCAAGAAAAGAGAATGAAGAAACACCATTTTTTGAAAGTAAAGAAAAGTTTTTAGAATATTTCAGTAAAGATGGAGTTCAGATAGATGATTCTTTTATGTATTGTTTTTCATATATTATTGCAATTGAATTATATAAAATATTTATTGAAGATAAAGCTCGAGCATGGTTTTTAATTGAAAAAATTATTGAAATAAATTTAAATTTAGAACCACAACAATACATGATGGAAATAATTAATTTGGGTATTATTCCTAATCAAAACAGTATATTTTTTGACGAATTAATAAGTGAACGAATTAAAAATATTTAAAAAAAATCGCATATTTATGCGATTATTTTTTGTCTATATCTAGCATTATTTGATACTTATCATTTAAATCTAACTCTTCCATGTTAACTTTAAAGCCATATTTTTCAAGAGTTTTTATGCAATCATGAATAGTATTAATACCAGTTTTAATATCATTTGCGACATATGTATTATTTGTAGGAACTGAAGCAGGTTGTTCTTCGTTTCTTACTTCATCTGTTTGAGCATTATTATCTTCAGTATAGAAATTGTTTAAATCAAATTGATTAGTTGATACTTGTTCTTTTGGTTCATCAATATTTTCTTCGTTATCAAAGAAATTAAAGAATTTACCTGGTTTTAAAATTTCACCATTGTCACTTTCACTCTCATCATCTTGATTATTTTCATTAGCTGGCATATTAGCATCTGGTTTTAGCAATTCATCCATGTCAACTAATGGTTTTTCAGGTTTAATGATGTCTTCAGCATTTTTTTCAATTTGAGAAATATTCATAAAACTTGGCATATCAGAGTATTCATTATTTTGTTCAGTATCTGTTTCAAAATCTGGTAAATTTAAATCAGTAAAACTATTATTGCTTAAATCAGTAGGTATATCATATTCTGATTCTTGTACTGGTTCAGTATATGGTTCATACTTTGGTACTTCTGGTGCTTCGTATGTTTCTTGTA
>HF989900.1:0-3938 GCA_000432255.1 Acholeplasma sp. CAG:878
CAAGGTAATGTACAACAACCAAGACCAGTACAACCTGAGATGCCAAAAACAAATAACAATCAAGAATAGTTTATAAAAGTGAAGCCATTAAGAAATAGCTTCACTTTTTTAATTAATTTAGTTTGATTTTGTATTGATTTATATAAAAAAATAATATATAATTATTAATAGAAAAAAACTGTGAACAAGAGGAATATTATTATTTTATTCAAAGAGAGCTAGTGTTTGGTGAAAACTAGTAATAAAGATGGTATTTGTAGCTTGGGAGTTGAACTTTTGAAATTAAGTAAATTGTTACGGTAACGCGTTATAGTTTCAAGGTAGATTATTCTACAAATTAAGGTGGTACCACGTTAAACACGTCCTTATTGGATGTGTTTTTTTTGGAGGTAAATTATGGATGAGAGAAAAGAGCAATTTAGAAAACATTTTGAAAAATATGATATAACTGAACCAGCAATCATAAGGAAATATTATCATTCGATTCGAGTCATGGACCTTGCAATATTAATTGCTAAATATGCTTCCTTTAATGATTGTGATACTGAAGTTGCAGCAATTGCAGGATTATTACATGATTATGGAAGATTTGAACAATGGACAAAGTACAAAACTTATAAAGATAAAGATTCTATCGATCATGGTGATTTAGCAGTAGAAAGATTATTCAAAGACAACGAAATTGTTGATTATAAATTAGATTTTAATGATTACGATGAAGTTTATGATGCTATTAAATATCATAATAAATATTCTATACCAGATAGTTTAAGTAAGCATAATGAACTTTTATGTAAAGTTATAAGAGATGCTGATAAGTTAGATATATTTTATTTAAGAACTTATAATAATTTATTAATTGATAATCAAGAAATATCAAATAGTGTTAGAGAACAATTTTTTAATGAACAATGTATAAACAAAGTTGATGTAAAAAATTATAGTGATGGAATAATTTTGATAATAGCAATGGTTTATGATTTGAACTTTAAATATAGTTTTGAATATTTAGAAAAAACAAGTTTGATTTGGAAAATATTTTCACAAATTGAAGACCAAGAAAGATTTAGGGAATATTTTGAATATATTGATAAATATATAAAGGAGAGAGTAAAATGTTAGATACAAAATATAATCATTTAGAAGTAGAAAAAGGAAAATATGAAAAGTGGTTGCCATATTTTACAAGTGGTGATTTATCAAAAAAACCATTTTGCATAGTAATCCCACCACCAAATGTAACAGGTAAATTACATTTAGGGCATGCTTGGGATACAACTTTACAAGACATAATTATTAGATATAAAAGAATGGAAGGTTATGATGCACTATGGTTACCCGGAATGGACCATGCTGGTATTGCAACCCAAGCAAAAGTAGATGCTAAATTAAGAAGTATTGGTATTAATCCAAGGAAATTAACTAGAGAAGAATGGTTAAAATACGCTTGGGATTGGAAAGAAGAATATGCTAATAATATTCATGAACAATGGGCAAAACTAGGATTAAGTTTAGATTATTCAAAAGAAAGGTTTACTTTAGATTCTGGTTTATCTAATGCTGTTAAGGAAGTTTTTGTTAAGTTGTATAACAAGGGTTGGATTTATCGAGGCGAGAGAATTATCAACTGGGACCCTGAAGCTATGACAGCTTTAAGTAATGAAGAAGTTATTTATAAAGAAGTTAGTGGTGCTTTTTATCATATTAAATATTATTTAGAAGATAAAAGTGATTATTTAGAAGTAGCAACTACTAGACCAGAAACTTTATTAGGTGATACAGCAGTAGCAGTAAATCCCAATGATTCTAGATATAAACACTTAATTGGTAAAAATGTTATATTACCAATTGTTAATAAATTAATACCAATTATTGGTGATATACATGCAGATCCAGAGTTTGGTACAGGAATTGTAAAAATAACTCCTGCTCATGATCCAAATGACTTTGAAGTTTCTAAAAGACATAATTTAGAAATCATCAAAGTAATTGGACCGGATGGAAAAATGAATGAAAATGCTTTAAAATATAAAGGCTTAGATAGATTTGAATGTAGAAAACAAATTGTTAAAGATTTAGATAAATTAAAATTATTAATCAAAATTGAACCAATCAAACACAGTGTTGGACATTCTGAACGAACTGATTGTATGGTTGAACCATATTTATCTAAACAATGGTTTGTTAAAATGGATGAGTTAGCAAAACATGTATTAGAAAATCAAAAAACAGACAATAAAGTTAATTTTATTCCAGGAAGATTTGAAAAAATATTAACTCATTGGATGGAAGATTGTCACGATTGGTGTATCTCAAGACAACTATGGTGGGGTCATAGAATTCCAGCCTGGTATAAAGGTGATTTAATTCATGTTGGAGATTCCCCAAAAGAAGAGGGATGGGTTCAAGATGAAGATGTATTAGATACTTGGTTTTCAAGCGCATTATGGCCATTTAGTACATTAGGATGGCCTAATGATACTGATTTATTAAAAAGATATTATCCAACAAATGTATTAGTAACAGGATATGATATCATATTTTTCTGGGTATGTAGAATGGTATTCCAAGGTTTAGAATTTACTAATAATAGACCATTTGAAAATGTTTTAATTCATGGATTAGTAAGAGATTCAAAAGGAAGAAAAATGAGTAAATCATTAGGAAATGGTGTTGATCCTATGGATGTAATTGAAAAATATGGTTGTGATTCAATGAGATTTTTCTTAACAACTTCATCAGCTCCTGGCCAAGATTTAAGGTTTGACGAAGAAAAAGTATCATCAACATGGAATTTCATTAATAAATTATGGAATGCTTCAAGATTTGTATTTATGAATACAGGAGGATTTACTGATTATACATTTGAAAATTTATCTATAAGTGACAAATGGATTTTAACTAAATTAAATAAAACAATAAAAAAAGTAAAAAAACATATGGACAAATATGAGTTTAATGGAGTAGGAACTATTTTATATAATTTTATTTGGGATGATTTTTGTGATTGGTATATTGAATTATCTAAAGTAAATATGAATAATACAACAAAATCTGTATTATTATATAATTTAGAGTGCATATTAAAAATGTTACATCCATTTATGCCTTATGTAACAGAAGAAATATATATGATGTTACCAAAACACGATGAATCAATTATGATAAGTAAATATCCATCATATAACAAAGAACAAGTATTTGATGTTAACTTTGAAGTGATTATTGATTTAATAGTTAAAATAAGAAAAATTAAATTAGAAAACAATTTAGGAAAAGATTTTATTGTTTCTTATAATAGCAAACTAATAAAAGAAAATGTTGATATAATTAGAAAACTAATTAAAAATGAAAAAATATTAGAAAACTATCAATCAGACTTATCCAAAATAGAAATACCTTTTGAAGATTCTATAGTTACAATCTATTATGATGGAACATTATCAGAAAGTGAAATCGAAAAATTAAAAAAAGATGCATTAAATTTAACTAATTCAATCAAAAGAAGAGAAAATTTGCTTAACAATGAGAATTATGTTAATAAAGCACCAAAAGAAATAGTTGAAAACGAAAAAAAATCATTAGAGAAAGAAAAGAAAGAATTAGAAGTCATTTCACTAAAATTAAAATAAAATTAGAAAAATCCTTATAAATAGAAGCTAAAACAACATTATTTTAGTCGTTTAGAAAATAATGCCGAAAAAAGTCAAAAACATCTTGACTTTTTTTCCATATTTCGGTTATAATAATGTTAGTTAAAATAGTTGGGTGGTGAGAAAAAAATGAAAAAGAATGGTTTCACATTAATCGAGTTATTAGCTGTAATCATTGTATTAGCTATCATCGCATTAATCGCTACTCCAATTATCTTCAACGTAATTGAAAATGCAAAATTAAAATCACTTGAAAATAGTACATATGGTGTAGTAGATGCTGTA
>HF989900.1:3980-15859 GCA_000432255.1 Acholeplasma sp. CAG:878
TGCAATACATGGAAAACCTAATGAACAGTACTGATGGAACAGTTGCACTAACAGGTGATGTTGCTGATTTAACAGTATCAGGAGAACAACCAACAGGTGGAACTTGGACTATTTCAAATGAAAAAGCTGTTCAAGATGGACAAAGAGGTATTAAAGTAACAGATGTAACATTTGCTTCAATGGCTGGTTACAAATGTTCAAATGACCTAGCTACAGGTAAAGTAACTTGTGCAAAATAATTAATTATACAATATAAGCAACGATTATCGTTGCTTTTTTTTTCAAAATCAAATATAATTATTAAAGGTGGTAGCATGAAACAAGAAAACATAAGAAATTTTTCAATTATCGCACATATCGATCATGGTAAAAGTACCCTTGCTGATAGATTACTTGAAATATGTGGAGCAATTGATGAAAGAGAAAAACAAGAACAATTATTAGATAATATGGATATTGAAAGAGAACGAGGAATCACCATAAAATTAAATGCTGTTCAGTTAAAATATAAATATAATGAAGAAGAATACATACTACATTTAATTGATACTCCAGGACATGTGGATTTTAACTATGAAGTTTCAAGAAGTTTGGCTGCTTGTGAAGGAGCAATTTTAGTAGTTGATGCTGCTCAAGGTATAGAAGCTCAAACATTGGCTAATTTGTATTTAGCTTTAGATAATAATTTAACGATTATTCCAGTTATCAATAAAATAGATTTACCTAATGCTGATCCTTTTAAAGTAAAAAAGGAATTAGTAGATACATTTGGTTTTGAAGAAAATGAAATATTATTAACTAGCGCAAAAAATGGAATAGGTATTAAAGAACTAGTAGAAGCTATTATAAAACGTATTCCTGCCCCTAAAGGAGATATCAATAAACCACTACAAGCATTAATATTTGATAGTTTTTATGATTCTTATAGAGGTGTTGTGGCATTAACGAGAATTGTTAATGGTAAAGTCAAATTAAATGATAAAATTAAAATGATGGCTACAAACGCAGTTTATGATGTTGTTGAATTAGGTATTAATACTCCAAAAGAAAAAAAGACTAATATGCTAGTGCCTGGTGAGGTTGGCTATATTTGTGGCAGCATCAAAAGTATTAGCGATATCAAAGTAGGAGATACCATAACACTAGAAAGTAATCCAGCAAGTAGTGTGTTACCAGGTTATAAACCAATGAAACCGATGGTATTTTCTGGATTATATCCAATTGAATCTTCTAGATATAAAGAGTTAAGAGAAGCGTTAGAAAAATTAAAATTAAATGATGCTTCCCTAGAATTCCAACCGGAAACAAGTCAAGCTTTAGGCTTTGGTTTTAGATGTGGTTTTTTAGGATTACTTCACATGGAAATAATTGAAGAGCGAATTGAACGAGAATTTGGTATAGATTTGATTGCTACAAGTCCATCGGTTATTTATGAAGTAACTTTAACCGATAATTCTGTTGTAATGATTGATAGTCCTGCTAAAATGCCTGACAAAGTAAAAATAAAAGATATAAAAGAACCGTACATTAGAACATCAATATTTGTACCATCAAATTATATTGGTCCAGTTATGGAATTATGTCAAAATAAAAGAGGTAATTATATATCGATGGAATATATTGATAAAACAAGAGTAAACATTCATTACGAAATTCCTTTATCAGAAATAGTTTATGATTTCTTCGATAAATTAAAAAGTTTAAGCAAAGGTTATGCTTCATTTGATTATGAATTAATTGGTTATAAAAGTAGTAATTTAGTTAAGATGGACATTTTATTAAATGGTGAATTAGTTGATGATTTAAGTATAATAGTTCATTCAGATTTTGCTTATAGAAGAGGTAGAAAGATTGTAGAAGCATTGAGAAAATTAATTCCAAGACAACAATTTGAAGTTCCTATTCAAGCAACACTAGGTTCTAAAGTAATTGCAAGAGAAAATATAAAAGCAGTTAGAAAAGACGTTTTAGCTAAGTGTTATGGTGGGGATGTATCTAGAAAAAGAAAACTACTTGAAAAACAAAAAGAAGGTAAGAAAAGAATGAAAATGGTTGGTAGAGTTGAAATACCTGAAGATGCATTCTTATCAGTTTTAAAAATAGATGATGAAGACTGAACTAAAACTAGTAAATTTCTTTATTATTTGTTCAAGATAGAAAGAAAATTACGAGACATATTTAAAATGTTTACAAAGATGACAAAAAATCAAGATTTAAATCTTGATTTTTGTTGTTTCAAATGAGAAAAACAATTTTGGTTTTTATATTTTTCGATATAAACCAATTGCTTTTCCTAAAATAGTAACATTTTTAAATATAAAAGGTGCCATCGTATCGTTTTCTGGTTGTAAGCGAATATGGTTTTCTTCTTTATAATATGTTTTTAATGTAACTTCATTATCTTCGGTCATGGCAACAACGATTTCGCCATTCCTAGCTGTATTTCTTCTCTCAACGATTACTATATCGTTATCTAATATTCCGGCATTTATCATACTTTCTCCATCTACCTTTAATGTAAATACTTCTTTATTGTTTGGTACTAAATAAGAAGGTAGTGAAAAATATTCATCAGGTTGTTCAATTGCTTCAATTGGGTTTCCAGCTGTAATTTTTCCAAGTAAGGGAACTTCGATTACATGTTCATCTTTTACCTCATATTCATTATCGACAAGTAATTCTAAAGTACGATTTTTTGAATCTTCTTTTTTAATCGCACCTTTTTTTTCTAAGTTGTTTAAATGAACATAAACGGTAGCAGTTGATGACAAATTCATTTCCTTACACAATTCTCTAATGGTTGGTGCGTATCCATGATTAGCAATAAATTTTTTAATTGTATCAAGTAACTTTTGTTGTTGGCTAGTTAGTTTTTCCAATGTAAATTCCTCCTTTAACATTCTATTGACATTATATCACATGAAAAAATGTTTGTCAAACAAATATTTGTAAAAACTTATTGACACGAATTAATGTTCGTGATATAGTTAATACAGAAAGGGAGTTAAAACATGAAAGAATTATTAAAAAGTAAAACAATTATTTTATTTATCGTTATTGTATTAGGAGTAACATTTTTAAGTACTGATTATAATGTAAGATTAGAGGAAGAAAATAGTATATTAGATGAAAATTATATTAGTATGAATTTAAAATAAATACTTTTTAACCCAATAATCGACAAATTATTAAGACAATTTTATTTATATTATAAATAGGTGATTATATGTTTGAATACCACTTATTTATTATTAAAGAGAAAAATCTATATAAAAGTTTTGATTTATATAATATTTTATACGAATTATCTACCATGAGAGAATGTTTAAATTATGGAGTATCATTATATAAACAATTGTGTATACCTTTTAGAACATCAATTTTATCAAATTATCTAAATGATAGGTATAATTTAAGTAGAAAAAAAGTATTTTATATTGAAAATTCGATTGTTATTATAAAGCCGAGCAGAATTATTATTAAAAGTAACCATTATATGCCTAATATAATTAAAATATTTAATTTATATAATAGAAATATCTTTGTTTGTGATTTTAAAAATGAAAACTATTTTTGGTTGAATGATAGTATAAAAATAAAAATTAATGAATACATTTGACTAAATAATATAAATTTAGTACAATTATATAGGAAGGTGATAGAATGTTAATGGATATACTATATGTAGTAATTGGAATAATTATAGGTGGAGTTCTAGGCTTTTTTATAGCACGTAAGGTAATGCAAAAGTATATTAAACAAAACCCACCAATTAATGAACAAATGATTAAGGCTATGATGAGTCAAATGGGAAGAACTCCAAGCCAAAAACAAGTAAATCAAATGATGAAATCAATGTCAAAATATATGTAACATTGATTTTTTTTTGCATATAATTAACTAGGTGAATTTATGAAATTAAAAACCATTTTAAAGATAACTAATGGAAAAATAATTAACAATGTAGATGCTAAAGAAAAAATTAGGAAAATTCAAATTGATAGCAGAAAAGTTAAAAAAAATGATTTATTCATTGCAATTGTAGGAAAAAATAAAGATGGTCACGATTACATTAATGATGCGATTAAAGCTGGAGCTAATGCAATTATATGTGAAAAAAATATAAATATAGAGACAAATATTCCTATTATCAAAGTTACTTCGACTATTAATGCTTTAGGAAGCCTTGCTTTAGCTAATCGAATTAAAAATAAAAATATTCCTCTAATTGCAATTACAGGAAGTTGTGGTAAAACAACTACTAAAGAGTTAATAAGTTTAATATTATCAAAAAAATATAATGTTTTAAAAAATGAAGGAAGTTTAAACAATCATTTAGGCCTGCCGATGACATTACTTGATTTAAATGATAAGTATGATGTAGCAGTATTAGAAATGGGAATGAATCATGAAAATGAAATTTCATATTTATCTAATATAGCACTACCAAATTATGGAATAATAACTAATATAGGTTCATCTCATATTGGTAATTTAGGAAGTAAAAAAAACATTTTAAAAGCAAAAATGGAAATTACGGATGGCATTTCAAATGGAATTTTAATCGTTAATGGTGAGGATAAGTATTTAAAGAAAGTTAAATATAAAAATATTATAAAAGTTAAAAATGATGCGTATGATTTAAGTTATGAATTTAGTCAAACAACTTTTAAATTAAACATTGATAACAAGGAATATAGTATTAAATTTAATGTACCCGGTAAGCATTTAATTATGGATGTTTTGTTGGCAATTAAAGTAGGCCTTTTATTTAATGTTGAGGTTGAAGATATAATTTCTAGTATTGATGAATATAGGGCCGTTAATGGAAGATTGAATATCATTTTAAAAGATGAATTAACAATTATCGATGATGCTTATAACAGTAGTTTTGAATCATTAATGGGGAGTTTAAGTTTATTAAATAAAAAAACACATAATATAGTTATTTTAGGTGATATTTTGGAGTTAGGTGACAAAAGTTATAAAATTCATAAAAAAATCAATAAAAAAATCAAAAAAATTCCTATTGAACATTTATTATTAATTGGTGAATATACTAAAGTTATAAATGGTATTCATTTTGATGATTTAGATTCTCTTTTAAATTATTTATATAAAATATTAAGGCCTGATTCACTTATTTTAATCAAAGGTTCGGCAAAAATGAATTTGAAATATATAGTTGATGATTTGAAAAAGCCTCGTTAATTACGAGGTTTTATATTTTCTTTTGTTTTCCGTTTTCCATTTCAATATATAAGTCTTTATTTGATGCAACTAAATAATTTAGTATATTTATAACCATTGAAGGTTCAAAACAACCATTATATGTATGCATTCTATTGCAAATATAAATTATATTTTTTCTAGTTGTTTCAATTTGTCTTGATATTTGATAAGGATTAGTTTTAATACTACTTATTATATTGTTAATTTGTTCAATATTCATTAGACCAATATTATGTGATAATAAAAAACTAATTAAACTTTCAACTCCGTTTCTGAATATTAATTTTATAGCTATAATCATTTTTCCGATTTCACTCAAATTTAGTTGTTTTGCAATTGAATCAGCTAATTCGATTGCTCTAGTGATAATATAACTTTTTTCTAGTTTACATACTCTTTTAGTTAAATCTTTTGCTTTTATAAAACCTATAACATCTTTTCCATTTTCTTTTTTATCTAGTATTGATTTGCTTCGTTCGATTAAAGCATCATAAACTTCTTTATTTTCTGCTTCTTCAATTCTTTTTAATTCTTCCATAAACTCTTCAATTGAAAAAGTTTTTTCTAATTCAAATTCTTTAACTAAATTTTTACCAAACATACTATTTCTCCTTTTTTAATGTTAGATATAATAACACACTTAATTGCACTTGTCAAATGTTATTTTTTTAGTTATAATGTTTTGGGTGGTTAATTTGAAAATAAAATATGAATTATTAAAAAATGATAATAAAGCAAGACATGGAAAATTATATACAAATTATGGTGTGTTTGAGACACCTATGTTTATGCCTGTTGGTACACTAGCAAATGTTAAAACCCTAACGCCAGAAGAGTTAAAAGCGATGAATAGTGCGGTTATTTTATCGAATACATATCATTTATGGTTAAGACCAGGAGCTGATGTAATAGAAAAAGCCGGTGGGTTACATAAATTTATGAACTATGATGGACCAATTTTAACAGATAGTGGTGGGTTTCAAGTTTTTTCACTTGCTAAACCAAAAGATATAACGGAAGAAGGAGTGAAATTCAAAAGCCACATCGATGGTTCTAATTTGTTTTTAACTCCAGAAATATCAATCCAAGTTCAAAATAAACTAGATAGTGATATAGCGATGAGTTTTGATGAATGTATTCCATATCCTGCAACTTATGAATATGCTAAAAAAAGTACAGAAAGAACTCTTAGATGGGCAAAAAGAGGAAAAGAAGTATTTAATAACCCTAGACAATCATTATTTGGTATTGTTCAAGGTGGTGAATATCAAGATTTAAGAGAATATAGTGCGAAAGAAACTGTGAAAATAGGTTTTGATGGTTATTCTATAGGTGGCACTAGTGTTGGTGAAGATAAAACTACAATGTATAAAATGATTGAAGATGGTATTAGGTATATACCACTAGATAAACCGAGATATTTAATGGGAGTTGGTGATCCTATTGATATTATTGAAGGTGTTATTAGAGGAATTGATATGTTTGATTGTGTTTTACCGACTAGAATAGCAAGGCATGGTAATGCATTTACAAGACATGGTAAAATAAATTTAAAAAATGCAAAATATAAAGAAGATTTCACACCAATTGAAGATTGTGATTGTTATACTTGTAAAAATTATACCAAAGCATATATAAGACATTTAATAACTTGTAATGAAACATTGGGCGGTAGATTATTATCTATTCATAACATAAGGTTTTTAATTAGATTAGTAGAAGAATTAAGAGTAGCAATTGATGAGAATAGGGTTTTGGAATATAGAGAAGAATTTATAAAAAATTATACAAATAAGTAATTTTATACAAAAAACATATTTTCTTTATTTTTATTAAAAAATGTTATATAATATTAATAGGTGATTTGTTATGAGTATTGTTGATGTAGGAATTATTTTTATACTAATATTTGGTTTTTTACTAGGCTTTAAAAGAGGATTTACTGAACAATTAGTTAAAGGATTAGGATTTATTGCTATAGTTATTTTAGCGTTTTTCTTAAAAAATCCGTTATCAGTTATTTTATATGAAAATTTGCCGTTTTTTAAATTTGGTGGGATTTTAAAAGGTGTTGAAGTAATAAATATATTTTTATATGAAGCGATTGCTTTTTTAATAGTTTTAGCAATCTTAGGAATAGTTTTGAGAGTTGTTATACTAGCTTCAAGTATATTTGAAAAAATTTTAAAAGCAACAATTATATTAAGTATTCCATCTAAAATAGCAGGTGGGGTTTTAGGAATTTTAGAATATTTTGTATTTATATTTTTAATTCTTTATATACTATCAATGCCAATATTTAATAATAGTTTATTGGATGATTCTAAATTAAGACCTACTATTTTATCTAAAACGCCAATTTTATCGAGTTTAGTCGATGACGGCGTTAAAGTAATTGACGAATTTGTAGTTTTAAAAAACAAATTAAAAGATAATAGTATAAGTTCTAATGAATTTAATGAAGAAGCTATGGATGTAATGTTAAAACATAAAGTAGTCACAATTTCATCAGTTGAGAAATTAATTGAAAAAGATAAAATTACAGATACTGTTGAAATAAGAAAAGTAATTGAAAAATATAAAGGAGAAAATATATGAGTTTACAAGAATTTAATAATTTAGTTAATGATGATTTTGTTTTAGTTGATTTTTATGCAAATTGGTGTGGACCGTGTAAAATGCTATCACCTGTTTTAGAAGAGTTAGAAAATTCAAGAGGCGTTAAGGTTGTTAAGGTAGATGTTGATAAAAATGAAGAAGTTGCAAGAACTTATGGAGTTATGTCTATTCCAACCTTAATTATGTTTAAAAATGGTGAATTAGTCGATAAAAAAGTAGGTTATATACCAATAGAATTATTAAGTGATTGGATTAATGAAAAGAGATAAATTCTCTTTTTTTAAGGTGGTTTTATGCAAAGATATTTTACGAATAAATTAGTTGATGATTATTTTATATTGAATGATGATGATTTATACCACATCAACAAAGTAATGCGAATGAAGGAAAATGATAAAGTTGAAGTTGTTTTTAAAAACAATGTATATTCTGGTATAATTACTAGTAATGGAATAAAAAAAGATGAATTATTAAGCGAAGAGGTAACTTTAAAAAATATAACTTTAATAATTCCCTTACTAAAAGAAACTAAAATGGATTTAATTTTACAAAAAGCAACTGAACTTGGAGTTAGTAGAATAATACCAGTTAGAATGGAACGAAGTATTATAAAATTGAATGAACAAGATTATTTAAAAAAACAAATTCGTTGGCAAAAAATATGCAAAGAAGCAAGTGAACAATCAAAAAGAACTAATATTCCTTTGATAGATAAATTAGAGAGTATGTCTTCTCTTAATTTAGATGGGCTTAATATAATTTGTAGTACAAGTGAAAATAGCAATACATTAAAGAATACTTTGAAAAATATGGATAAGTATGATAAAATAAATATAGCAATCGGACCAGAGGGTGGTTTTACTAAAGAAGAAGAAAAAATTTTGGTTAGTTTAGGTTTTATTAAAACTAGTTTGGGTAAATTAATTATGAGAGTTGAAACTGTCCCACTATATATATTAAGTGTTATAAACTATTTAGAATTAGAGGAGTGATTATATGTTAGATTTAATAATAGAATATAGATATATTATAGCAGTGCTTGTACTTATTATAGGTTTGTTTTTAGTGATGTTTGTCAATAAAAAAAATCCTAGAGAAACTAAAAGTTTAACAAAAGAAGAAAAAAATAAAGAATTAGATATTGTATTAAAAGCAATTGAAGAAAAACCTGCAAAAAAAGAATTATCTTTTGAAGAAGAACAAGAAGAGAATGCTATTATAAGTTATCAAGAATTATTAGCAGCTGCTAATGGACAAAAAAAGGAAAAAGTTGAAGATAATAATCCTGAATTAGCAGATTTAATTAATCAAATAAGTATGGAAAGCAAAGAAATTGAAGCTTTAGAAGAACCAGAAATAATTGAAGATGTAGTTAATACAAAAGAAGATGAACAAAAGAAATTTAAAAATAGTGAATTTATCTCACCTGTGTTTGGTAAGGATAAACCGAAAGAAAGTAATGATGAATTTTTACAATCATTAAAAGATTTTAGGAGTAATTTATAATGTTTTATATTTATACTTTAGGCTGTAAAGTAAATACATACGAAAGCAGCTTTATAGAAGATAGTATGATAAATGCTGGTTTTGTTAAAACTAGTAAAGATAAAGCTAATATATTTATAATTAATACTTGTTTTGTAACAAATGTAGCTGGAAATAAATCATTAAAAATAATTAGACAAGCCAAAAGACTTAATAAAGATGCCATTATAGTTGTTTGTGGTTGTTTAAGTCAAATGGCTAGTGAAGAAGTTAAAAAAATCGGTGTTGATATTATAATTGGTAATAAAGATAAGAGCAAAATTGTCGATTATATTAAAAAATACAAAGAACCAATAACAAAAATATATGATTTAAAAAATACTGATTTTGAAGATATGGAATTATCTCATTTCGAACACACAAGAGCCTTTGTTAAAATTCAAGATGGTTGTAATAACTTTTGTTCATATTGTATTATTCCATATACTAGAGGTGGATTAAGAAGTAAAAATAGAAACTTAGTTTTAAATGAAGTAAAGAATTTAGTAAATGATGGACATAAAGAGATAGTATTAACTGGTATTCATACTGGAAGTTATGATGATAATGGTTACCATTTATATGATTTATTAAAAGATATTTTAAAAATTAAAGGTTTAGAAAGATTGAGATTATCTTCGATTGAAATAACTGAAATTAATGATGATATTATAAATTTAATGAAAAAAAATGAAGTATTAACTTGTCACTTACACATCCCACTTCAATCAGGAAGTGATAGAATATTAAAGTTAATGAATAGAAAATATGATATTGATTATTTTATTGATAAAGTTTCAAAAATAAGAGAAGCAAGACCTAACATATCATTAACAACAGATGTTATTGTAGGATTTCCAGGTGAGACAGTAGAAGATTTTGAAGAAATGGTTGAAAATATTAAGAAAATCAATTTTTCTAAACTTCATGTGTTTCCTTATTCTCTAAGAGAAGGGACTAAGGCAAGTCTTATGGATGGACAAATTGATGAAAATACAAAAAAGATAAGAAGTCATAAACTTCTAGAATTATCTAAACAATTAGAAATTAATTATATGAATAAGTTTATAGGAGAAAAAGTATTAGTATTATTTGAAACTTATAAGGACGGTTATTTGTATGGTCATACTAGTAATTATTTATCTATAAAATGCAAAGGTAGTATTGATTTATTAAAACAAATATCTGAAGTTACAATAGATTCAGTTTCTTATCCTTATTGTTTAGGACAAGTTTGTGAAACAAATTGTGATAAATGTGTTATAATATAGATTAAGGTTGGTGATTTTATGTATAAATTAGATAAAACAAAAGTAATAAAAGGAGTAGTTGAATTATTCCCTGAAACATTAAAATCTGGAATCGGTTTCTTTGGGTGTGGAGCTGCAACAGGATTATGTTGTATTGTTGCTAATATGCCAATTAATCCAAATAGTATGATTGAAACAACAGATGCTACTACTGCTGTTGGTATGGGTATATTCTTTGCTTGTACTTCAGTTGTTGAAGCAGTAAGAACTTATAAAAATGCACAAAAAGAAAGAGAAAGAATACATGCTTTAGCAAGAGAAATTGAAAAAGACAAATTAAAAAGAATAAAAGAAAAAGAAGAATTAAAAAGAGCAAGGGATGAATACAACGCTGAACTTATATTTGGTGCTCCTTCAAAAACATTGAAAAAGGAGATGTAAGAATTGAAAGATGGGTTTACGCTAATTGAAATACTAGCAATTATAATACTATTATCAGTACTAGCATTAGTAACATATCCTATCATTAATGGTGTTATAAATGATAGTAGAAAAGACTTATACGACAAACAAATAGATGAATTGGAAAGACATACAAGAACTTGGATTAGTGAAAATGTGGAATCACTAGAACTTGTTGATGGTTATTCTAGGAATGTAACATTTGAAGAATTGAAAAATAGTGGTTATATCCAAGAATCATCGGTTATTAATCCTAAAACTAATGAACCATTATCTGGATGTATGACAATTAATTATAGTGATGAAATTACAGGATTTAACGTTTATTATAACGAAAAATGTAGTGAAATAGCAAAAGGTTATGCCGATAACAGTGGGGCAAATAGACCAGAATTATTTAAAAATATGGTACCAATCAAGTATGAAAATAATAAATGGATAGTAGCTGATACAAGTCAAAAGTGGTATGACTATAACAATAAAGAATGGGCCAATGCAGTTGTGCTAAATAAAGGTGTTACAAAAAATATTGGTAACGAGATAACAGAAGAAGAAATATCTTTATGGTACGTATGGATTCCAAGATATAAATATACAATATTTAATGGAAATAATGAGGGAGTAACAGCAAAATTAATAAATATAACATTCGAACACGGAAAAAGTAATACTGGAACCCTTCAATGTCGTACTATCGATGATGGTAGTGAGATGTGTACGGACAATTTAAATGGTGGAACTATTAATCAAATATCAACATATACACATCCAGCATTTAAATTTGGAAATACC
>HF989901.1:0-385 GCA_000432255.1 Acholeplasma sp. CAG:878
TTATGGATGAATGCTAGAAAAAAAGAAATTGCAATTTTACTTTCATTAGGAATTTCAAAAGCTAAAATATTTGGACAATTTGTTATTGAACTAGTATTTATATCAATCCCAGCATTTGTAGGATCATACTTTCTAGCTGTTTATACAGCAAGTATGATTGGAAATAACATATTAAGTAAAGTCACTGGTACTATAGCAAAACAAATTGCTAAACAAGGAGCCTCTAGTCAACTTGGAGGTGGAGCTGAAGTAGATGGATTTAATAAAACACTAACAAGTTTAGAAATTAATATATCTCCAAAATTAATGATATATGTAGTTTTATTTATGTCTTTAGTTCTTATAATATCGTTATTAATATCTTCATATAGTAGTTTAAAGAAGA
>HF989901.1:455-776 GCA_000432255.1 Acholeplasma sp. CAG:878
AATAATATAATTATAATTTAATCTTTGTAAAAAGCATTAATTTTTTTATTGATTTCTGTAAAAGTATGATATAATTTAAATATAGAGAGGAGAGTTATGAAAAAACAAAATTTTTTAATTATAGGATTGATATTATTTGCAATTATAGCATTTATAACATTTATAGTAGTGTCAGGTAGTGGTGACAAAGGTAGTTTTAATACATCGAAAGATATAAAAACCTTAATTAATACCATAAATAAAGATAATAAAGATATTTTACCTGAACTTGAAACTATGAAAATAAATGTGAAGAATATTGATGAAGTTACTAGCTATACT
>HF989901.1:789-2126 GCA_000432255.1 Acholeplasma sp. CAG:878
GAAGTTACTAGCTATACTGGTTTAAAAACAAATGATGGAATTGAATCAATTACTGTATCAGTACCAGTGATGACCTCACAAGCTTATTCAGTGGCTATTGTTAAAGTTAAAGATAATGTAGATGTAGAAAAAATTAAACAAGAAATGCTAGATAATATTGATATGAGACGTTGGATTTGTGTTTCTGCAGAACAATTGTATATCACTAATAGTGGTAATGTAATATTCTCTGTAATGGCTGATAAAGATGTTGCTAAAGCAGTATATAATGATTTTAAGAAATATGTAAATAATAATATTGGAAAAGAATTAGAAAAATCAAATGATGAAGAAAATATAGAACTTCCGCCAGAAATGCCTGCAGCAGAATAATGAAGCACCTTTAAGGTGCCTTTTTAAAAGGAGGAGAAAATGTTATTTACTAGTATTAGTTTTTTATATTATTTTTTACCAGTGTTAATTCTTATATATTTTCTAACACCTAAAAAGTATAAGAACATTATTTTATTAATTGCTTCTTTAGTATTTTATTTTTACGGAGAACCTAAATATGTTTTTTTAATGATTATAGAAATTATTATTGCTTATATAGGGGCTATTCTAATTGATAAATATAAAAATCAAAGTAAAAATATATTAATAACAACTATATTTATACATATATTTTTATTAATAATATTTAAATATACTGATTTTATTATACAATCAATTAATGATATATCTAATGCTAATATTAAATTATTAAATATTGCATTACCAATAGGAATATCATTTTATACATTTCAAATTATAAGTTATGTTATTGATGTATATAATGGTAAAGTTAAAGTTCAAAAGAGTATTATAAAATTAGCAACATATGTATCTTTATTTCCACAGTTAGTCGCAGGACCTATTGTTAGATATCAAACAGTAGAAAAAGAATTAGATGATAGGGTTCATAGCTTTAATAATTTTGCATATGGTATTAGAAGATTTACTATTGGTCTTGCTAAAAAAGTATTAATAGCAAATGCTTTGGGAGAACTTTGTACTAAAGCTTTTGCTCTAAATGAAACAACCGTAATATTTTATTGGATATTTGGTATAAGTTACATGCTAGAGTTGTATTTTGATTTTTCTGCTTATAGTGATATGGCTATTGGTCTTGGAAGAATCTTTGGATTTCATTTTCCTGAAAACTTTAATTATCCATATATATCAAAAAGTATAACTGAGTTTTGGCGAAGATGGCACATCTCTCTTAGTACATGGTTTAAAGATTATGTTTATATTCCACTTGGAGGTAATAGAAATGGTATATATAAACAAATAAGAAATATTTTAATAGTATGGTT
>HF989902.1 GCA_000432255.1 Acholeplasma sp. CAG:878
ATTGATAATCAAAATAAAAACCCTTATATAATAAGAGTTTATTTTCTTAATGGTGCTGACGACGTAGAGATCTACAACTTTGTTAACGAATCTAATACATAAATCAATCTAATTTTATTTTAACACATATATAATATTTTTTCCACTTCCAACCATAACAATTAATTTATTTTCGCACATTTTATTTAATATATTTTTAGCTCTCGTCGATGAAATATCTAATAATTGTTCAACTATATTTCTATTTATCTTTTTATTTTTCTTTAAATATTCTACTATTTTTTCTTCTTGCGTTAAATTAGAAGGTAATGTTTTTTCATGATTTTCAACATAGTTAACATTATATAATGTTACATTAAATGCATTATCCGTATCTACAAATATAGGTTTTTTATTATAATTATCGTATGATTGAATTATTCTGCCAATTCCAGTTCCAAAACTTTCAACATATTTTAATCTATAAAATATATTTGCCAAATTAGGATTTCTGCTTTCGGATATTCCTAAATATAAATCATTTAAGCTTAACCCTTTAACAATACCACCCAATGAAGTTATTTCAAAATGATCATCATAAAGTGAAATAAGAATACTTCCTTTGTAATTATAGTCTCTATGAATAATTGCATTTAATAATGATTCTCTTATCGCATATTCAGGGTAATCCTTTGTATCAATTCTTTCTAATCCGACAATTCTTCCTTTAGTTTTATTAAATAAGTCTAAATAATCAAATACTTCATTTACTTGTTTTAAAACTGATCCAGTAAATTCTTTTCTATCTTTAAATTCTAACTTATTTGTTCCATTATAAATCGCACATTTTATTGAATAAGGACATTCATCAGATAATAATAATCCTAAATTTGTATATTGATTATTTAAATTAATAATATTTAAACTCTTATATTTATTATTATCTAACGAGATATTATTTTTATTGAAAATTGATTTAAGCGTTTCAAAATTTAAATTTTGATTTTGAGAAACAAGTGTTTCAAATGAATCTCCTTGATTTTCAATAAGCATTTTCTTTATAACTTCTTCACTTGCAGAAGCACTCGTATTTCCATATCTTAAATACACACCAGAAGTCTTTATGCCTTTATCAGTTAAATAATATGGTTTGTTAGGTGCTTCCATTACATTAATTTCTATAATATCTTTATCATCTATATTTATTAAATTAACTGATGTATATAATGTTAAATCACTTTTAATTCCTTCTCGTATCATTCCTGAAAGAGATTCTAAATCTCCTTTTGCGTTATTTAGGCCAATAACATTTCCGCCATCATCAATACCAATGTATATTTTTCCACCCTTAGTATTTGCAAATGCAATTATTTCTTTTTTTATATCTTTTGTTAACTCAATTTTCAATTCTGTATATTCATCTTCTATGTACATATTATCATCTCAATTATAGTATATACAGTTTTAAAAATAATATCAACATATTCGGTCACTTTTCAGTCACTTTTCGGTCACTATATATTTTTAAACGAGAAAAAAAGAACTATTTCTAGTTCGAATAAATCTTTAATGGTGGAGCCGAGGAGACTTGAACTCCTGTCCGAAAATATAGCTATATAAATATCTACAAGT
>HF989903.1 GCA_000432255.1 Acholeplasma sp. CAG:878
CTATAAATACTAGAAAAAATAGTTCTTGTGGAAGTGGAAAGAGTATAAGAACTGTTGTGGAAAATAATTCGCAATACCTTATAAAATAAGGGTTTGTAAAAAATAAAGAATTAAAGAAATTGTCCACAGATGACAAAATGTCCACATCTTGTCCACATAAATATAAATTTGTGAACAAGAATTGATAAAACCTATATAAATTAAGGGATTATCTACGTGGACATATATTGTGGACAAAGTTATATAAATGTCAGCATTCGTAAATGTTGGCATTTTTTCGTTCACTAAATGAATTAGTGAAGGAGAGATAATTATGGTAAGCGTTAGAAAACGTGGAAAGGTATATGAATACCGTTTTGAAATTGCAACAGTTGAGGGAACTAGAAAATGGATAACAAAGTCTGGTTATCCAACAAAGTCGGAAGCATTTAAGGAGGGTGCCAAAGCATATAATGACTTTTACTATAATGGAACTAAAACTCAATTAAAAGAAAAGATGTCTTATGCAGACTTTTTAGATTTTTGGTCTCACATCATTTACAACTATACATTTAAATTAATTTAAACACAAATTATTAAAATTATTATATAACCATTGATTTTTAATATTATATCCTATATAATTTACTTAGAAGATTAAATCAATTATTACTATAATTATCTTATTATAAGGAGATGATAATATGGCCTACATAGAATTTAAAAATGTAGATAAAATTTATAAAATGGGAGAAGTAGAAATCAAAGCCTTAAAAGACACAACATTTGAAATAGAAAAAGGCGAACTAGTATGTATATTAGGACCTTCAGGAGCAGGAAAAACTACTTGTCTAAACATTTTAGGAGGGATGGACACACTAACAAATGGAAAGGTTATTGTTGATGGAGTTAGAATTGATAAACTTAAAGAAAAAGATCTTATAAAATATAGAAGAAATGATATTGGATTTGTTTTTCAATTTTATAATTTAATACAAAATATGAATGTACTTGAAAATGTTGAACTTGCCACTCAATTATGTAAAGACTCATTAGACCCAAATTTAATACTAAATAAAGTAGGATTAAAAATGAGAAAAAATAATTTTCCTTCACAACTTTCAGGCGGAGAACAACAAAGAGTAGCCATAGCAAGAGCAATATGTAAAAATCCAAAGCTGCTTTTATGTGATGAACCAACTGGAGCATTAGATTATAAAACAGGAAAACAAATATTAAAATTACTACAAGATACCTGTAGAAATGAAAAAATGACTGTTATCATTATTACACATAATTCAGCAATTAGTCCAATGGCAGACAAAATAATTAAATTTAAAAATGGCGCAGTTAGTGATATAATTATAAATAAAACTCCAAAAAATATAGCGGATATTGAGTGGTAATATGAAAAGCATGCTAATAAAACATATATTTATTAAAATAAAAGCTAATTATAAAAGATTTTTATCTTTATTATCTATGGCACTATTAGGAGTAGGATTTTATTCAGGTATTCAAGCATGTAGTCCAGATATGCTAAAAACATTAGATAATTTTTATGATAATAATAATGTTTACGACATAGAAATTACATCAAATCTAGGAATGACAGAAGAAAATTTAAAAGACATATCAAAAATAAATAATGTGGAAAAAGCTATTGGAATATATACAAAAGATGTTTATTTAAATACCAATAACGAAAAATATGTATTAAAATTAATTGCACTAAATAATGAAATAAATAAAGTTTATTTAGAAGAAGGAAAATTACCCAATAACAACAATGAAATAGCAGTAGAAAAATCATTATTAAATGATAATAACTTAAAAATTAATGATAACATAAATATTGAAAATAAAAATTATAAAATCGTTGGCACAATTATAAGTCCACTATATTTTTCAACAGAAAAGTCAAATACAACACTTGGAAGTGGAAAAATAGATTACTATGCATATTTAATAGAAGATGAAATAAAAAACGAAGTGTATTCAAATATTTATATAAATGTATCAAATGCTAAAAAAGAATTAACAAATAGCGATAAATATAAATCACTTGTCAAAGAAGTAACAAATAGTATTGAAAAAATAAAAGCAGAAAAAGAAAAAGATAGATATAATGAATTATATGGGGATATTATAAAAAATAGTAAAAAATATGGAATAAGCATTGATCAAACCAAATTCATTAAACCAAAATGGTATATTCAAAACAGATTAAATAACGAATCATATAAAGAACTTATAAATGCAAGTGATAATATTAAAAAGCTAGGAAATATTTTTCCTTTAATATTTTTTGCAATATCAATATTAGTAAGTCTTATATCAATGATGAGAATGATTGAAGAAGATAGAACAGAAAACGGAACTTTAAAATCATTAGGATATAACAATTTTGAAATAACACTAAAATATATCATATATTCCTTACTTGCAACAATTATTGGAAGTATATCTGGTGTTTTTATTGGTTCTTACTTAATACCATATGTAATTTGGAATATATACAAAAAATTATTCTTTATACCTAAATTCATATATTTAATTAATAGTAGTTTTAATGCATTAGGATTACTAATATGTACACTTTGTATATGTGGAACAGCAATATTTGTTTGTATTCATAACTTAAAAGAAAAACCCGCTAATTTAATGAGACCAAAAAATCCAAAAAGTGGCAAAAAAATATTTATAGAAAAAATAAACTTTATATGGAAAAAAATAAAATTTTCAGAAAAAATAACAATTAGAAATATTTTTAGATATAAAGCAAGAGTATTTACTACAATTTTTGGAATCGCTGGATGTACAGCATTAATATTAGCAGGTTTCGGATTAAAAGATTCAATAAAAGAAGTAACTAATTATCAATTTAATAATATATTTAAATATGATAAAACTTTAATAATTAACGAAAATAAGGATTATAACCTAATCAAAAACTATATAACTAATGACAATGATATAAATAAATTTACAGAAGTTAATACACAAACAATTACAGTAGAATATAACAATAAAGAACAAGATGTAACCTTAGTTACTCCAAATAACTTTAAAGAATTAAAAAACATAATATATTTATCTAATATAGATGATGGCAAAGAAATTGAAGAACCTCCATATAATACTTGTATTATAAGTGAAAAAACATCAAAACTATTAAATATTAAAATTGGAGACACACTAGCAATAATAAATAACGAAAATAATAATAAAGAAATAAAAGTATCTTATATTACAAAAAATTATATTAATCAATATATATATATAACAAAAGAAACATACAATAATATATTTAATAATTATAATATTAATTCATTTTTAGTAGATTTAAAAGAAATAAATAACGAAGAAAAAGAATCGTTTGATACAAAATATATTAGCGAAGGATATGTAAGTGCAATAGTTAACAACGAAGATATTAAAAATTCTATAAATGACATGTTATCATCAATAGATTCTATCGTAGCAATTCTAATTATCGCAGCAACTGCACTTGCCTTTGTTGTATTATATAATTTATCAAACATTAATATTAGTGAAAGAAAAAGAGAAATAGCAACATTAAAAGTACTAGGATTCTATCCAAAAGAAGTTGATAAATACATTAACAGTGAAACATTTATATTAACAACAATAGGAATAATAATTGGATTAATATTTGGTTCTTATTTAAGCCATTTTATTATATCAACATGTGAACCAGATTATATAATGTTTGATAGAAATGTTTTTGCTATAAGTTATATTTATTCAATACTGATAACAACAACATTTACCATTATTGTAAATATTGTTACACATTTTAATTTAAAAAAAATAAATATGATTGAATCATTAAAAAATGTTGAATAATCAAATTAAAAATCAAACCTTATTAGTTTGATTTTTATTAATACTACTTATCTAAGTAATCTAATTTCATGCTTGCTCTAACTTTTTTCATAGTTTCTTCAGCTTGTTTTTTAGCAGCAATTGTACCCTCTTGTAGTATTTTTTTTACTTCTTCCCTATTATTTTCATAATAACTTCTTTTTTCTCTATAATCTTTTAAAAATTCAGTCATATTATTTATAAGTTCTTTCTTACATTGAACGCAACCTCTACTACCAGTCTTACATTCATTACAAATAGTATCTAAATTATCGTTATTAATAATTTTATGATAATGACACATTTACTTGTGTCTTTTTAACTTCTTGCTATACGGGTATGAGAACAGGAGAAGTATGTGGATTGACTTGGGATGATATTGATTTTGAAAAAGAAACTATAAATATACAACATAATGTTTATGATAAACCGAAAGATGGAAAAGGTAGATGGTATATTGGAACTACAAAAACAGAAACAGGAACTAGAAAAATTCATTTAAGTCAAACCTTAAAGATAGCATTACAAAATTATAAAAAGAAACAAGATTATTTTAAAAAGATATATGGAAGAAGATATATTTACTATAATGTTGAAGATGTTAAAAATCAGTCTGGTAAAGTAGTTGAACATAGAATAGTAAGAGAGGAATTAAGTAATAAAGATTCTAAAAAAATAAATTTAATATTCATGAGAGAAAACGGTTTATATCTTGGAACAGATATTACTAGAATACCATTTAAAATAATTCATAATGAGTTAGGTATAAAGAAATGTAGATTTTATGATTTAAGAGGCTACCAAAATATTAAATAATGGAGTAGAGATAAGAGATGTCGCTGATTTACTTGGACATAAGAATATTGAAACAACAGAAAACTTTTATATATCTAGTACAGAAGATTCAAGAAAATATGCAACAGAAATATTTGATAATATATCAAAATCAGAAACAATAAATAAGATTATAGAATATAAAATTGATTTTTGATTTTACTTGGATTCGTTGACTATAAAAATCTAATATTATATAATATATACGAATTACAAATGTGTAATTTATTTAATCGCATATTTGTTTATTCTATTATTATATAGTAGAATGATTGCAGTGAACGGATGTGGACAATGTCCACAATTTGTCCACATTAGAAAATACTTATAGTACAAATAATACAATAAATACAAATAATACAGATGATACCTAATACCAGAATACAATAAATACAGATAATACTATAAGTACAAATAATACTGATAATATAGGATTTTAAACTTCATGTGGTTCGGGAAAAAAATATAAAAATTGTTGTGGTAAATAAACTCACAAACCCGCATAAAATAAGGGATTGCGGGTTTTTCTATGATTACAATATTTAGGTGATTTTAAGTATGTCTTTTATTCTAGATAAGTTTTAGATAAGCAATTAAATCTTTGCAAATCCTTGTAAAATAAGGTTAAACGCATATTAAAAAATAATTTTCAAATTGAATATAAAACGTATCTAAAAATTATCTAAATTGTAATTTATTACTCAAAAGTGGTAATAACCAAAATTAATAGTAGCAATATATGGTATAATTTATATAGGAGTTGATACTATGAATTTAATAGATTATTTAAATAATAGCTATAAATTTGTTTGTGATAATTCTGAAAATGTGAAAATTAATTATAGCAAGATTGATGAAATGATAGATCAAATTAGAAATTCATCGGTTGCTTATTGGCTAGATTCAAATCCGTATGGTTTAATGGATATGGATGTAGAAAGTATAGTTAATTTCTTATTTATATATCATGCAATAGGAGATTATTGTTTTTGGGGAGATCCTAAATGGGAAATCCAAACGGATTTAGGAACAATGGATGGCTCTTATGCAATAATGTATTTAATACTAAACAGGTTTAAATCAAATAATAATTTTGAAATGAGTCCTGATGAATTTAAAGAATTATTAAAAGGTAATGTAACTATTCCACTATTTGAAGATAGATATAGTAATTTAGTTGAAATGAATAATTTACTTAAAAGAAGTGGAAAATCATTTTATGAACTTATTAAAGATTTAAATGTCGATAGTCAACTTTTTGAATTTATAGTTAGTAATCTAGATTATTTCAAAGATGAATCTACATATGATGGAGAAGAAGTATTATTTTATAAAAGAGCACAGTTATTAACTTCTGATATACTTCATGTAAGAGAAAAGAAAGAACAAATTGATGTTGACTATTCTCATCTAATTGGATGTGCGGATTATAAAATACCTCAAGTAATGAGATGTTATGGAATGCTAGGATTTAGTGATAGTCTTGCTGATAGAGTAGATAGTAAAGTAGAAATTGAAGATGGCTCAATTGAGGAAATAGAAATTAGAGCAAATACATTAAAAGTAATTGATTACATTTATAAAAAATTAGATAAAAAATATTCTCGCATGGATATAAATGATTTTATTTGGTTGTTAGGTCAAGATAAATCAAAAATGACAAAACCATATCATAGGACACTTACAAAGCATTATTAGATAATTGTAATTTATTAAAATTCGTTATTTTTTAGATAAGTTCTGCTAGGTTTGTCGAGTGCTATGGAGTGCTCCCAAGTACCGAATTAACGAGCCAATTGCTCAGAAAAGCTCTCAAAATTCCTAATACAAAGGTCCTTGTGGTTCGGGAAAAAAGTATAAACAATGTTGCGGAAAGTAGTATAAAATAAGGGACTAAAAGGTTTTTTGAACTTTTAAAAATTTGTACATAATTAAAATTTGTGCTCATAAAAATTAAAAAAACTGTTAAAATCATTGAAAAATAAGGAATGTTATCACAGAAAACGTGATAACATTTTTCTTTTGACAAATAGAAATGTAAAATTTAAAGAAAATAATATAAATTTGTTCCAAATAACATACATATATGTTATAGTTGTATGTAGAAAGGAACTAATATTTATGAATAAAGAAGAACAAATTTTAAAACTTATAGAAGATAACAATGGAGTTATTACAACTAAAGAAATTGCTCAAAATGATATTAACAGAGTGTTTTTAACTAGATTAGTTAATAAAGGACAATTGGAAAGAGTAAAAAATGGTTTATATATATTGCCTTCTACTTGGGGTGATGAATATTTTAATTTAACTTATGGAAATAATGCTGTATTTTCGTATGAAACTGCTTTATACTTTTTAAATTTATGTGAGACTGTACCAAGCACATATCATATTACAGTAAATAGAGGATATAATGGAAGTTTAAAAAAATATGATAATGTTAGATTACATTATGTAAAAAAGGAAATATTTGAAATAGGAAAGATGACTATTAAAAGTCCACAAGGACAAAATATCCTTTGTTATAATGCAGAAAGATGTATATGTGATTTATTAAGAGATAAAGATAATAAAGATATTGAAACTATAAAATATGCTATTACTGAGTATTTAAATAATAAAAAGGAAAGAGATTTACCAAAGCTTATGGAATATGCTAAAAAGTTTAATGTCGAAGATGATATAAACAAGTATTTGGAGGTGTTAATGTAGTGTTAGATGCAGAAAATTTAAAAATAAAAATTAAGACTAAAGCACATGAAAATAATTTAGAACATCAAGATATAATGCAAATGTATTTTTTTGAAAGATTATTATATCGTATATCAAAACTTAAAATATATTTCATAAAAATCTCCTTTCTTTAATATTTCAGTTAACAACATATTGAATTACCTATATTCCTACATGCTTAATCATCCGAACTCTAATATTAAAATTAGTTTCCATTATCTACAACCAAATTAATAAATAATTATATGGCAGACATTCAAAAATACGCACTCGAAGTGCCTGTTATAATCCGTCTTTACCGATGTTTGTTATAATAACAAAAAACATAAAAAAATCAAAATTCTAACTTTGAAATCTTTATGTTTAACATTATACATGATATAATTAATATGAGGTTGATATTATGAAAACTATTTTTTTAACAAGCAATACTAAACACTATCACAAAATAAATAATAAAAAAGTAGCTAACGAAATTGATAATATAAACGGTATAGTAGAACAAATAAAAAACTTGTTGGAAAAACAAGAAACAATTTTATATATAGCGGCAAGTCCTGATGATTTTAAAAAAAACGAAGAATACTCAAATCTTATTTTTGAAGGATTTAATTTATCAGGAGTAAAATTTGCTAATAATTTAGTATTAGATTCTAGAACAATAGAACAAGCACGTGAATACATTTCAAAGGCAGATTTAATATTTTTAAGTGGTGGGGATACTTACATTGAAAATGAATTTTTTAAAAAAATCAGGTTAAAAGAATTATTAAGTTGCTATAACGGAATAATTGTAGGTCAAAGTGCTGGGGCTATTAATTTAGCAGAACACGCGTATAATAGTCCAGAAGAAGGCATTGATTCAGAACCTATTTATTTTGAAGGACTTGGTTTAAGTCAAATCAATGTTGAACCTCACTTTGAATTGAATAGTTCCAATTTTGATGATTATGAAATTTATCAAAGAAATCATTTATTAAATGAATCAAAAAAAAGAAAAATTTATGCTTTATGTGATGGTTCACATATATTAGAAACCGATGAACAAATAATAGTTTATGGAGAGTCATACTTAATAAGCGATGGAGCAATTACTAAATTATGCTCTAATGAAGAATATAAAAATATTACGCCAACACAAACATTAAAACTTTAATAAAATGGAGGTGATTAAATTGTTTGGACCAAGAGAATTAGATATTAAAAATACATATAATCCAAATTTACAAGATATAAGAGAATCTTCTTTACGAACATATGGTGAGGCTAATTCTTTTTATAGAAAAGAAGAATTATATATGAAAGATGTTGAAAGAAGAATTTTATCAAAAGAACTTTCAAAAGAAGAAGATATATATGATGAATGCCATGCGATTGCATCAGATTTAGCTAAATGTTGTGAAATGTACTTAAAAGCAATATATATATCTGAACATAATATTCCTGGAAATAAAATTGATGATATTTGGGAAAAATTAAAAAATCAGGAGTACAAAACGGATAGTAATGGGAACCTAATTTATATAACTTCATTTGGGGTATATACATTTGTTAAGTATGATTTAAATGGTGAACCAATCAAAGATAAAGATGGTAAGTTAGTATATTTTGATGCTGATAATAACACTTATAATGAAAACAATAGGGGTTCCAAAATAAAAAGGAGTGGACATCAATTAGACAGATTAATAGAATTACTATCGCCATCTTCAAATCTATTATTGGAAACAAGAATGTTAACAATTCCAATGGGTTCAACTGAGAATAATAGTTCTATATCTATATTAGATTTATTATTAGAAAAAGGTGTGCTACAAAGAGATAACCAAATTTCGGAAGAAGAATATACTAGTTGGATTTTAAAACATAAAAAAACATTTGAAGAAGCCAGATATTCAGGCCAAAAACAATATGATGTTAATGTTGAGTTTTTATACCACTTAGCTACCCAAATTAGAGCAGTAGCTCAATTTATAATAGAACCTAAAAATGAACAAAAATTTTCTATAACTGATGATGAAATTTCTAAATTACCAAACGAAATTAAACAATTTATATCATTTCATTCACATTTGATGTCTGAAGAATTAATTAAGTTAATTGCCAACAATGAAGAAGCTAAAAATAAAATAATTACATTATTTTCAAATAAATATGTACTACCACAAACTATCAGTTCTATAGACTTTTATAAAATGATTAAATTAATGAGTAATCAAGAAATCTTATATTGTTCATATTTGTATTATATGTTGAGTAATTATGATACCCTAACACTTGAATCATTTGACGATGAGACTAAAAAAGAAGAGAAAAAAATCCTTGAAATAGCAGAAATATTTAAATTATTAGGAATGTCACCTAGTCAAACTATTAAATTTATTATACAATTAAAAGAAACATTTAAAGATAAAATAACAATTGGAAATGAAAGTTTTTGGAAATTATTTAAAGTTTTAAGAAATAAATTTAATTATAAAATCTATAATTATAATATTGTTCGTAATAAACTTAATCATTACCCAGATTATGACATTAATAATGACAAATTTAAGTTTTAATAACCTAATAATTTAAATATAAAATGAAAGATGATATTATGATAAAACAAGATATAATAAAAAAAGAAAAGAAATAAGAAAAAAGTATTATTCAACTAATGGATTATTTGTTACAACTATTCTAGGTAGTTTAGGATTATTATTCATTTATTTAACTGGTATATTTGAAGTGACTACTTATGATGAATTCTTTCAAATATTTTCTAAGAATGGAATAATCATAATTTTTGGAATATTTTTCCTTTTTATTACTTTATATTGTTGGTTTTCATTTATTATAAATGTTTTAATAAAACCAAAAAAAATATTATTATTAATTGATAATCATACTTTTATTAACAAAAAAGGGAAAATTTTCTATATTGATAAATATGATAAAAAAATAAACAAATATTACTATGTTCTTAAAACACACAACTATATTTATGAGATATTAGAAGAATATAGTGGGAATATTAAAAATTTTTCATTAAAAGAAAAAAGAGCTATTGGTTAAATTTTTATTCACCAATAGGTAATTTTGAAAATTTATTTTTATTACCAATCGTTTATGTCATATTAATACCAAGCATTTTAAGCTTTATCATGTCTAAGGGTGAACAAAAAATATTTGGAATTATATTTAGTATAGTACCGATTTATATAATTATGTATGATTTAATATACAAAATAAAATTAAAAAAATCATCAAATAATGAAGTAGACGACATAAATTTACTTAAATCATATTTAACATAAAAAAACATTTTAGCTATTATTTTTGCTTTAGGAATATGTTTATTCGTAATTAATTTATATGTTAAAATGTCTGATTTAAAATCTAAAATTATATTTTTACCATTCCTGTTATGCACAATAAACGGTATCGGATATATGTTAGCAAAAATATTTAATAAACCAAAACTGCAAAATATATTTTTAAAAAGTTATGTTATTATATTCTTAATATTTTGGTTTGCTTTTCTAATATTTCTAACAATAAAAATAATTGAAGTAAAAGCCTATATAATGTGTTTATTCACAATTCCATTTTGGATAGCAGGAATATATGTATTTTATAAATTTGTAATTAAAAATAAATAATTATAGGAGTGATATTTTGAAAAAATTATATTTAAAAGAGCCTGCAATGGAAGAAAAAAAGGAAATTAAAGAAATGGTAGAGGAATTTTTCAAAGCAAATGATGAATATCCGTTCGAAGGAGTAAGTAATTTTAAAAAAGTTCAAACTTCGTATGAAGAATTTCTTGAAGAAGTAACTTTAAATAAGCATATCGATAGAATAAAGCCTGATTTTGCTAATCAAACAACATATATTTTAATTGATGAAGATGGGCATATTTATGGATGTGCTAATGTAAGACATGAATTAAAAGGGAAACTTTATGAAATTGGTGGTAATGTAGGATATGCTATTAGACCAAGTGAAAGACATAAAGGATATGGGACTTTACAATTAAGATTACTTTTAGAAAAAATGAATGAATTAGGAATTGAAAATGCACTTGTAACTTGTCGTGAAAACAACATTGCTTCAAAAAAAACTATGGAAAGTTTTATAGGAAATAGTCTATCACTTGTACCATCTATGTATGAAGGTATTATGGAATATAGATATTTAATAGATGTAAAAGAAAATATAAAATCTAATAATAAAAATAAATAATTAATTTAAAACTAATAATAAAAAATATCAATATGAAAGGAGAAATATATGATAGTAAAAAACAATTACAATGAATGTATAACAAATCTTGCTTGTTCAATAAGAAAATATTTTAAATTAGATTATAAACACAATACAATAGAATATATAGATAAAATATTAGAAGAAAAACAACCAAAAAATGTAGTTACTATTTTATGTGATGGTATGGGTTCAAATATAATAGATAGAATTTTAACAAAAGATTCATTTCTTATAAAACAAAGAATAAAGCCGATAACTACAGTTTTTCCAGCAACAACTGTAGCAGCTACAACATCAGCAATGACAGGTTTAAACCCAATAGAAACCGCTATGCTTGGGTGGAATATGTATTATAAACCATTAAATAAAATAATAACAACATTCTTAAATTGTGAAAAAGGTGATTCTAAATATATAAAATTAAAAGAAGCAGAAGAATATAAGCGTAAAAATATGATAACAAAATCAATTATGGAAGAAATAAATGAAAAAGGAAATGATTCTAGTTATATTTTATTCCCATTTGGAAATGAGCCATATGAAACTTTAGATGATATGTGTGGAAGAATAGAAGAATTATGTAAAAAAGAAGGGAAAAAATACATTTATGCTTATAATACAGAACCAGATAGTTCAATGCATGAACTAGGTAGTGATTCAAAAAAAGTAGATGAAATAATAAAGGAAATTAATTTTAAAATTGAAGAATTAAGCAAAAAATTGAAAGATACAATTATATTCGTTATTGCTGATCATGGACATATAAATGTAGAAAATATATTTTTAAAAGATTATCCTTCAGTAGTTTCATGTTTAAAAATGAATACTTCACTTGAACCAAGAGCAGTTAATTTCTTTATAAAAGAAAACAAACAAAATGAATTTGAAAAATTATTTGAACATTATTTTAGTGAAGATTTTTCTTTATACACTAAAAAAGATATAATTGATTCAAAATTATTTGGTGATGGAATTAAAAACAAAGCTGTAGATGATATTTTAGGAGATTATATAGCAATTGCTAAAACCGATAAAGCTATACTGTATGAAGGTGATGAAGTTTTAAAATCACATCATGCTGGTTATACTGATGATGAAATCTTAATTCCATTAATTGTAATAGATACAAATGAAATATAAACAAAAAATATAGCATAAAATTATTATAAATATTATGCTATATTTTTTAAAAAAAATTTATTAAAAAAATTGTTAAAATTGATTTTGATTTGTGTTTGTGGGACAATTGTGTTGTAATAGAAACTAAGGATATAAGGAGGTGTATTTTACTTAGTTTTGAATTTAATTTAAAAGGAAGGAAAAATTCAATAATTACAAAACCAACCGAGCCAGTTAAAGAAGGATATGAATTTAATGGCTGGATGCTTGATAATGAATTGTTTGATTTTACATCTAAAGTAAGCAAAGATATCACTTTAGTTGCAAATTGGACTGTCAAAACCGAAAAAAAATATAAAATAACATTTGATTCTAACGGGGGAACAAATGTATCAAAACAAGAAGTATCTTCTGTTGCAACAAAACCAAAAGAACCAACAAAAGAAGGTTACGTATTTATAGAATGGACATTAGATGGCAAATCATATGATTTTAGTACAAAAGTAACCAAAGATATTACTTTAAAAGCAAAATGGGAATATGTACCAAATGTAACTTATAAATCAAACGAGAAAATTAAAGATTTAAAATTAATTTCTTTATACGATATTTCATTATTAAAAAGTCAAGAAGTTGTGCCAGTTGAAGACGGTAAGTTTACTATTTCGCTTGCTATTGATGAAAGTTTAAGAAATTTCAAAAATTATAAAGTTATTTACTTAAATGAAGATGGAAATATTGAAGAAGTAATTGATGCTAAATTGGTTGACGGAAAAGTAGTATTTACAACAACTTACTTAAGTACGTATGGTGTAATCGCATATAATGATGTAGTTAATCAAGGTGGAAGCACTATAAAAAATCCACAAACTGGTGATAAAACTATTTACTATATTACAACAGGAATTATATCAGCAGTAGTATTAACTAGTGCAATAGTTTTAAAAAAAAGAAAAATTGAGGGTTAGAAAATTCTAACTCTTTTTAGTTGAAATATATTTGATTGTTGATATAATTATATAAAGAGGTTTTAATGTATATAAAATTATAAACCACCATCTGGTTTTGAAAATATTATTATGAAAAGTGATAGCAAACATCTAACCGGATTATGATTTGTAAAATCAAAAGATACTAAAAAACATAAAGAAAATTTTTTTGAAAAAGATTTACCTATATTTTCTTTAGTAAGTGGTTAGATATTTATTTTAATAGCGAAGAGCCAAAATATAAATTAGACTAAATATCATTTAGAGAAAAAGTTACAATACTAATGAATGGAATACCATATGGAAACGTTGTAACTTATAACAATTAAGCTAAAAAATAGCAAGAACAAAAGGAATAAAAAAATGTCTGCTCAGGCCGTAGGATGAGCAGTAGGTTATAACCCAATTTGTATAATTATACCATGTCGCAGAGTTATTGGCGCAAATGGTATAGTGGAGGATTAGAAAATAAATACAAATTATTAGAACTAGAAAAAAATGATATGAGCAAATTTAAGTTTCATAAAAAATAAAGAAAGCAGTGAAAATATGGTTTTAAATGTAAGTGGAAGAACAGATATAGTTGCTTTTTATAGTGATTGGTTTATAGAAAGATATAAAGAAGGATACATTGATGTTAGAAATCCTTTTTATCCTAAATTAATAAGTAGAATATACTTTAAAAATGTTGATTTAATTTTGTTTTGTACTAAGAATCCTATTCCTATTTTAGACAAATTAAAATATATAGATAAACCTATTTTATTTCATGTAACATTAACGCCGTACAAAAAAGATATTGAACCCAATGTTTTACCAAAAGGTATTATAATAGAAACAATAAAAAAGTTATCTAAAGTAATTGGAATAGATAATTTAACTATTAGATATGACCCAATATTTATAAGTGAAAAATATAATTTAGATTACCACATAAAAGCATTTGATAAATTATGTAGTTTATTAAATGGTTATGTTAATAAAATAATAGTTTCATTTATAGATGATTATAAAAATGTAAGAAAAAATGAAAAGATTTTAAACTTTAGAGAATTTACCGAAAAAGATTATGAAATAATAGGCAAAAACTTTAGTAGAATTGCCAAAGAAAATAGCATGACTGTTCAAACTTGCTTTGAAAATAGAAATTTAGTGGAATATGGCTTTATAAAAGGCGAATGTCTATCACATGAACTTGCTTATAAATTAACAGGAAAAAAATATAAAACTTGGAAAGCAAGAAAAGGAGCAAATTGTAACTGTGTAGAAATGGTCGATATAGGAGTTTATAATTCATGTAAACACTTTTGTAAATATTGTTATGCTAATTACGATGAAAAACAAGTAAACAATAATTTTAATAGTCATTTTAAAGATTCATCACTATTAGTAGGAAGAATAGAGAAAGATGATTTAATTAAAGAAAGAAAAAATTAGATTTTATTTTAATTTTTTAAAATATAGATAAAATAATTTTTAATTTAAAATAGTTGTAGTATTTTTAAAAAAAATATATAATGTTTTTAGGAGATGTAAAAATGATTTTTAATGTAGATGAAAGAGTTTTAGACTTAGGATTAAAAATAAAAGCAGTTGTTATGGAAGATATTGATAACGAAAGCAAAAATGAAGAATATGAAATATGGAGAAAAGAAAAAATAGAAGAATTAATCAAAAAATATAAAGACTATTCTATTAAGGATGATGATGTAATTGAAGCATTTTATCAATTACACGAAAAAGTAGGTGTTCCAAGAAGAAAAAATTTACCTGCAAGTGAAAATTTAATTAGATTATTAGTTAAAAGAGAAGATTTAGTAAATATAAATAAAGCAGTTGATATTTATAATATTTTATCAATCGAATCTAAATTATGTTTAGGAGCTCATGACATAGATAAAGTAAGTGGAAAAGTGACATTAAAAATAACTGATGGTAGTGAGTCATTCCTACCACTTGGCAATGATGAACCGAAACCAATCAAACCAGGTGAATATTCATTCGTAGATGATGACAATGATGTTATATGTTGGTTAGATATAAGACAAGTAGATAAAACAAAAGTAACTAGTGATAGTAAAAATATTTTATATTTAATTATTGGAAATACAGAAACTACTTATGAAGAATTAGAATTAGTTTGTAATCAAATTATTACTTTAACTACTAAATATTGTGGCGGAAAAGGAAAAATAATAAGATAAAGGAGGAATATATGGATGTCGTTGGAACAATGTTTTTTAAAGACAAAAAACTATTAATTGATAAACCAAAAAAAAGACCTACATATCAAATGATTGGTGGGAGAGTAGAAGATTTTGAAACACCACTTGAAGCAGCAATAAGAGAATGCCATGAAGAATTAGGAAAAAATGCTATATTTGATGAAACATTATTTGAATTAGTAATGAACTTTAATGAAATAGCTACTAGTGATGGAACAACTCCAATTAACTTTTATGTATTCAAATATAATGGAGAACTAAAAGGAGAACTTACAACATCAGAAGAAATTGCTAATCATTTGTGGTACGATACAACTATAAATGATTGTTTGTTATCTAATACATTAAAAAATGAAGTTATACCATATTGTATAAAAAATAAATTAATAAAATAGGAGAAATTATGAAAAGACAAGTTTTAATTATATTTATAGCATTAATACTAATGCTCACATTTACAATTTTACTTTTACCGAACAAAAAAATAAAACAAAAACAATTTAGTCAAGGAATTAACGTTTTACCTACTATGAATGATTTAATAACTAATGATAGTGTTTGGTGTGGGACGTTTCAATTAGTATGGAATGATATGAAAAACGAAGTAGTAAAACAAGATATTGTTTTTAATCCACAAATAACTATGGCTAATAATTTGAATAAAGAAGATTTTAATGAAAATATGTTATCGAAAGATTCTTATTATAAAATTTATGAAATTAAAAGTAAAGAATTAAAAGAAAAAATAGAAAAAGAAATCAAAGAAAAATTCAACCAAGAAAGTGACATTTTAAACGAATTTGACTGGGATGAAAATCCAAAAGATGATAATTTTGTAAATTATTTCTTTTATGTAATGCTTTATAAAGAATTTGAATTTGAAAAAGAATTTACAAAAACAACAGGAACATTTAAAGAAGTTGAAAATGTTAATTTTTTTGGAGTAGAAAATAATGCAGAAATGAAAGAACAGATAAAAGTAATATTTTATAATAATGAAAATGATTTTGCTATATCTATTCAAACTAAAGGAAATGATGAAGTTATATTGTATAAAAATCCCAAAGGTAATACATTTAATGAGATATATGAAAACCTATTAAAATTAAAAAACAATTTTAAAGGAAATAGTGAATTTAGTGAAAATGATTCATTAAAAATGCCTGTAATTGATTTTAATGTAAAAAGAGAATATGATGAACTAGCTAATAAAGTATTTCTAACTTATGATAATAACGAAGCAAAAATAATTAAAGCAATTCAAACTATTACTTTTAGCATCAATTCTAAAGGTGGTAAAGTAAAAAGTGAAGCGGCAATTGATATGAAAAATTATAGTGCTGAAAAGCCAATAAAAAAGGAAAAAAGAAAATTTTATTTAGATAATACTTTTGCTTTATTCTTGAAAGAAAAAGACCAAGAAAAACCTTATTTAGCAGTTAAAATAGATGATATAACAAAAGTACAAGGAAACTTAAAATGAACAATTATATAGAAGTAATAAGGGAAGCATTTTTGTTTTTTCCATTAATTGCATTTTTAATTAGTATTCCTTTTATCCTTCTTCAATACCATAAGTATGGTTCAATATCAGTTTTGAAATCATTAATTATATATTCGTTTGTTTTATATTTAATTTGTGCGTATTTTTTAGTAATACTACCACTTCCTTCAATTGAAGAAGTACAAAATCTTACAACTAAAACAACTCAATTAATACCATTTTCATTTGTAATTGACTTTATTAAGGAAACATCATTTAATATAAAAATACCTTCTACATATGTAAAAACACTAAGTGAAAGTTGTTTTTATGTACCAATTTACAATATATTTTTAACTCTTCCTTTTGGAATGTATTTAAGATATTATTTTAAATGTAATTTAAAACAAACATGTTTATATACATTTTTATTAAGTTTATTTTTTGAACTAACACAATTAACAGGCTTATATTTTATTTATCCAAGAGGCTATAGATTATTTGATGTTGACGATTTAATGTTAAATACATTAGGTGGATTATTAGGATATGTAATTGCAAAACCATTTACTAAAATATTACCAAATAGAGAAAAAATAAATGAAAATGCTATAGAAAAAGGAAAAATAATAAGCGGTTTTAGAAGAACAACAACATTCATTCTAGACTTATTCATATTAGGTATAATTTTATTATTAACAATTTTATTTACTAAAAATAAATACATAATTATTTTAATAATAGTTTTATATTATTTCTTACTACCACTATTTTTAAAAGGAAGTACATTAGCGGAAAAATTTTTAAATATAACTGTTGTTGATTATAATAATAAATATAGTATAATGAGATTACTTTTAAGAAGAATTATGTTCACTTTAATTTATATAGTAATTCCCATTTTATTGTTTAAAATAAGAATAAATAATGATTACTTCAACACAATACTTCGTATTTTAACTATTATTTTAGTATTACTATTTTATTTTGTATCAGCAATGAAATATATGTTTAGTAAAAGAAACTTGTTATATGAAAAATTAAGTAAAACTAAACTGATTAGTACAATTAAGTAGAAGCATTTTTTAATTGAATGTTTAATAAAAAACTTGCCACCAAAAGCAATGTATATTGTGGTAATAGAATTGTTTTTTTGTATAAAATAGTATTATAATAATAATGGAGGGATGATATGAAAAATAAAATACTATTGTTTTTTGCTGTTTTTGTATGTTCGTTTTGTATTGGTTTAGGATGTACAGATGCGTATACTATATCTAGTGATGGAAAGTACTCACTAATCTTAAGGGCTTCCGAAGGAGAAATTGAGGGATTATCGACAAAGGTTATAAAATTTGATTTAGATGAAAATGAAACCATAAAATTGTCTGATTTGACTAAAGGTATTGTTCCATTCAATGGTAGAACAAACTTCTCACATTGGGGAAAAAATATTTTTGATAATACAAAAGCAAAAGAAGAATTAACTGCTAGTGATTTTAATTGGGAAAGTTTAGTTGAAGGCGTAAATTATAGTAATAGTTTAGAACTATGGGCTCAATTTTCAGAAGAAGCTTTAAAAGGAACTGGAACATATTATATAACAATAAATCCTTTTGCTGGTAAGGTTGATGGTAAGGATATAATAAAATTAACTAGTAGCGAAAGTGAGTTTAAAACAATTGATTTAAGTAAATATAAAGCAGAAAGAAATGGTTATACATTTATTGGTTGGGGTTATGATGGTAGATTTATAAGTTCAATTGACCGCAGTTATTTTGAAAATGCTGATGTAATTGAAGTAACAGCAGTTTATAAGAAAAATACATTTGAAGAAGATGATTCTTATATATTAGTTTTAGATGCTAATGGTGGTAAAATTGATGGAATGGATGTTAATAAATATAACTATGTAGGTGGTGAAACTTCAGCAACAGAAATGTCAATATTTCAATATGTACCAGTAAGAGAAGGTTATAAGTTTAAGGGATGGAAAGCAAAAAAAGATGGAAGCGGTGAAACTTATAACTATATTTATTGGGGTGCTTGAAGAAATCAAGAAGATTCTGTTTTTGAAAAAGATACATTAAACGAAGAATATAATATATATAAAAATTTAACTTTATATGCTAGTTGGACTAAAGATATTAATGTTAAAAAAGAATTTGATAGTAGTAGTTCTATAAAAGGTACTATTAATTTTGAAAATGGTATTAATGAAAACTATAAATTAGATATTAGAAATGTAGAATTAAAAAAAGAATTAGAAGATAAAAATGTTAAATTCGTAGTAGATATAAACATGTTAGATGGTAATAATGTTGTTAAAATTAATGATACAAAAATGAAAATAAAAATTTTATTACCTGATAATTTAAAGGGATTTAACGAATATAAAGTAGTTTACATTTTAAATGATGAAATAAAAGAAACTATAAAAGCAAAAGTAGAAGATGGTTATATTGTATTTGAAACAAACCATTTAAGTCAATATGGTATAATTGCTACAAGTGAGAACAATCCTAAAACTTTTGATAGCACTTCTATTTATATTACAACAGGTATTTTATCATTAATTACTTTAATAGGAGTAACATTTAAACTTAAACAAAACGAAGTCTAGTAAAACTAGACTTTTTTTGTTCATTTTTAATTATTTATATATTAGTTATCTATAATTCTATTTTACTTAACATAAACTATATTGGGAGGTTTATACATATGAATAACAAAGAAAATAAATGTTCTTGTAATAAAAGTTATGAGAAAGCAAAAAGAATAATAGATGAAGCAAATAAAAATATAAAATATCGTTATATTCAAGGCCCTAAAGGGGATAAAGAAGATATAGACTCAATAGGGTCTAGCCACACTAATTGAAATTATTTCTTATGTTGAAAGACATTTAGCTAATGAACAAGAACTTCAATTATCAGCTGATGTCGATTCAATTGTTTCCTTAAATGAAACAGGACTAGATTTATTTGCAAAATATACTAGTGAAAATGCAATGGATATAAAAGAAAATTGGAAAGATGATTTAGAAAAATAATTATAAAATCTAAAAGACTGTTTTACACAGTTTTTTTTGGTTAGAATGTAAACCCACAAAATAACATATTTTTTTAATGAAAAGTGTGGTATAATTAAACTAGGAGGATGATAAAATGAAAATAAATGCAAGAGGTCAAAAAATTAAAGTAACAGATGCTATACAAGCACACACAGAGGAAAAACTTAAAAAATTGGATAAATATTTCGACACTCCAGAAGAAATAACAGCCAATGTATTAATCAAGGTAAAAGGAAAAGACCAAACAGTTGAAGTTACAATTCCAACTAAAAAATTCATTTTAAGAGGTGAAGAAACAAATAATGATTTATATGCTGCTATTGATTTAGTAACAGATAAATTAGAAAGACAAATAAGAAAAAACAAAACAAGATTGAAGAAAAAGAATGTTCAAAATGTTATTGATTTTAAAATAGATTTCGAAGTAGAAAAAGAAGATGAAAATAAAAGTAAAATAGTAAAAAGAAAAAATATTGAAATGAAGCCTATGAGTGAAGAAGAGGCAATATTGCAATTAGAATTACTAGGACATTCATTCTTTGTATTTAAAAATGTAAAAACAGATGAAATTGATATTTTATATCGCCGTAATGATGGGGATTATGGAATAATAGAAACTAGATAGTTAAGTATTTTACTTAACTATTTTTTTGTAATATTTAAAAATAGAATAGTTTTTTCAATAAATATTTCCTAAATAAATTATAATGTGGTAAAATATAAGTGATAATTAGAAAACCTCATTAAGGAGGGAATATGCAATTTAGAGAAAAAGAATTAATAAATTTAATTAAAAGTTGTATGAACTTAGAAGAGAAAGTAGTCAAAAATATAATAAATACAGTGGTTATTAAAAACAATATTATTGAATTTAAAATAAACCCTGCTTATTATGTTTTACCGACGACTAGTGATTTACTATTAGTTAACATAATAATAACTACAGAAAACTATAAAGAAGAAATAATGGAAGCCCTAATAATGAGCCCAATAACACAAGAAATAATTGAACCTAATAAATTATTTTATTATATTTCTATTCCAAAAATAAAAGAAAAAAATAAATTAACAGATTGGGAAAAGAGAATTATCAACAATTAATTTATATAAAAACATATAATTTATTGGTGATTATATGTTAATAATAAAAGGATTTTTAATCGGAATTGCTAAAATAATACCAGGAGTGAGTGGAGCGGTACTTGCTCTATCACTTGGAGTATATGAAAAAGCAGTAGAAGCAATAAGCAATATATTTAAAGATTTTAAAAATAGTTTTAAATTACTTTTTCCCCTTGGAATTGGAATAATGATAGCTATAATTTTAGGAAGTAAAATTTTAATATATTTTTTAAACAATCATTATGAACAAACATTATTATTATTTATAGGATTAATGTTAGGTGGTATTCCAGATTTAATAAAAAAAATAGATTTTAAAAAATTAAAAATCAAACATTATTTATTATTAATAATTAGTTTTACATTTATTTTCTTATTAGATTTGATTAATAAACAAACATTTTTTACTAACGATTCCAATCTTTTATATATAATAATAGGTTCTATTGATGCAGTTACTATGGTGGTTCCTGGAATTAGTGGAACAGCGATTATGATGTTATTAGGTTGCTATCAAAACTTATTAAATCTAATTGGTAATTTATCTAATTATTTATATTTATTTGAATATGGAATAAGTATGTTAATATCAACATTTATAATATCAAAAATGATGAATTATTTATTTAAAAATAAAGAACTTACCATTTATTCTATAGTAGTAGGTTTTATGGTAAGTTCAATATTGATATTATTTTTTAGTATTTTTGAAAGTATTAGTATATTAGGAATAATATTATTAATAATTGGATTTTTATTGGGTTATAATTTAGGATGAACTTTAGCTTTAATAAAAATAATCAAAGGAATTATAAATAATATAATTGAAATAAAAGGATAAATATTCAGTATAAACAATTCAAAGGAAATGCTATTTCTAAAAACTTTAAGAGATAATATAGTTATAATTATAGAAAATAAAATTATAATTAAATTGTCTTTTTTATTTATTTTAAATATTTGTTTAAAACTAGTTTTTAAATAATATAAATATAAAACTGAACCCATTATAAGTGAAAAAATTAATTGAATAGATAAAATAGATTCAATTCGCTGAAAAAAATCAGCAATGTTAATAGTTTTTAAAATGTGGTATTCTAGAAATTGGTATAGTGCAGCCATTTTTGCTCCAAAAATAGTAATACAACAAAATATAACAATAAAAGCCATAATAATTGTCATTAAACTTATTATAAATAAAGGTTTTTTCAAATTAGAATTGTCAACAATATTATTTTTTGGTATTATTAACAATAAATAAAGAGGAAAAATATTATTTGAAATGTATAAATAACTACCTTTTAAAACTGGTTTGAATCCATTTTCCAGTAAAGGCTTTATTTCGCTTAAATTTATTTTGCCGAGCAATGTAAAAAAAGTAATTAAAAATAAAATGATTACCATAAAAAACATAATTCCACTACATCTTGAAATAACACTTAAGTCTTTACTTACTATATATGCTATAACACTCATAAAAAGAATCGCAATAGCCGCATTAGGAGTTTTAAATAAATATTGATAACTTATAAAAGTTATTAAATTCCAAAGTAATAAAGTAGCCATTATTATAACAACTAACATAAGTATTATATTAATAACAATACCAAATTTACCAAAATGTTTGTTTATTAAACTTACTATATTATCACAGGGACTTAAATTTAAAGTTAAATAAAACAAAATTAAAGGAATAATCCCTAAAACTAGCGAAATGATTATACTTAACCAAGAGTCACGATATGAAGTTTGCAACAAAACATAAGATGTAATTCCCCAAAACATAGAACTCATTATAAAATAACATAAAAATATATATTCAGTTTTTCTAATCGTTTTCATTATTCACCTTTAATATAATTGTTTATATTACCTTTCCCTGTTATTTTAACTTCAATATTATATTCAATATTCAAATTAGGAAAATATTTTTCATTCCATTCATTCATTATACTTTTAAAGTATTTAGGTTTTTCTTTATAAATACTTCTTCCAAAACCAAAAATATCTGTTTTGTTATTTTGGGCTAGTGTTATAGCTTTAGTTATATAATCAGATATTAAAGCTTTATTATTTTCTTCGATTTTTTTAATATTATCAATATTTTCTAAATTAACATCGCAAGATAATTCTTCAATTGAAGCAGTAGTTTTAATATTAATTAATATTTTGTTATTATCGATTACATTTATTTTTGTTTTAAGACTATATACTTCAGAAACTATTTTTCCATTATCCCAATTGGTTGCTAAATACATTTTTTTTACTTTGTTATTCAAAATATTAATTCCATAACTTTCATCTTTATTAGACCAAGCAACAAACTTATCACCTCTAAATATTCCAATTGGACTTAACCTTAAATATGTTGTTGGTTCGATTTTTTCAATATTTTCATTCTTATTCCCTTCACTAGTGTTTCCAATTACCTCCACACTAGGAAGCACAGCTTCAACTCCGCTTTCTAAAAATGTTTTAATAAACTCATTAAAATTTACTGTATAAATTATACCTTGTCTTTTATTGGTGTTTTTTAAATTTTCAGAAACATTAAGTGATGGAAAACTCTCAAGTGGCGTTGTTACTTTTAAAATATCAGAAGCTTTAGAATTTTTAGCTAAAATTAATTGAAATTCATTTCTGATTTGAGGATATCTAAATAAAAAGTCAACAACATTCAACATATCAGAACTAGCAATTTCTTCTGATAAAACTAATATAGCCAGATGCCCTAAGTAAACTTCTTTAGAAATATTATCTGATGCATTTGAAATAGCTTCATACATAGTTTTACCACTTCCTTCATAAGCAGCAGTAGAAGCTTGTGGTTTGTTATTGTCATTTGTTTGTTTTTTTGAATTAGAAATTAATAAAGTTACATGATAATCGTTATCTATTTTATCAATAGCAATTCCTGTTGTCATAGCAAGGTTATTGAGTTCTTTATAATTCCAACAACCGCACATTAAAAATATAAGTGGTAATAATAATATTTTTTTCATTTTCCATCTCCAATTCTTTTTAAATTATTTGTTAAATAAGAATCTCTATTTTTAATTTTGTTTTGTTTTTGTTTTACAATCGAAGCTTTTATGTCTTTTTTTATAAAAGGAGCAAGTGGCGTAAAATAAGGAACGCCAAGAATTTCTAAACTACTTGTTTTAGCTATAAAAACTAAAAATAGTGATATTATTCCGACAAGTCCAAACATACATGCGGATAGTATAAATAAAAGTCTCCAAGTTCTTATAGCATTTACTAAATCAGGACTACTAAAAGCCATTCCAGATACTGCTGATAGAGATATTACAATAACTACAATTGGCGATATAATACCAGCAGTAACAGCGGCATCACCTAAAACTAACGCACCAACGATACTTATAGAAGCACCCATAATTTGTGGCTTTCTAGTATCAGCTTCTTTTAATATTTCATAAGCTGTAATCATAATAAGTACTTCAATAACAGTTGGAAAAGGGACACTTTCCCTTTCAATTGCAAAAGATGTCAATAATAAATTGGGCAATACTTCCATATTGTATGTCATTACAGCAATATAAAATGCAGGTATTAAAATAGCTATAAAAAAGGCTATATATCTTATAATTCTAGTAGTAGTAGCATTAAATGGTTTAATGTAATCATCTTCAGATGTTTTAAAAAAGTCTGCGAAAACACTTGGTAATAATAAAACAAAAGGACTATTTTCAACCAATATAGCAATCTTACCATTAAGTAAGCTTATACTTACGTTATCAGGTCTTTCAGTAGATACAACTCTAGGTAGAAATGAAGCCTGTCCACAACTTAATAGTTCTTTAATATAATTAGAATCAATTATTCCATCAATATCAATATTTTTAAGTTTATTTTGTAATAATTCAACTTTTTCCGTAGAAGCTATATCTTTTATATAAATTAAAGAAACCTTTGTCTTAGTTCTTCTTCCTACATTAACTTCATTAAAAATCAAATTATAATCTTTAATTCTTTTCCTAATTAGACCAATATTAGATTCATAATTTTCAGTAAAACTATCTTTAGGACCTTTTAAGTTAGGTTCGCTAGTTGATTCAGTAATACTTCTATCTAATTTAGCTTTTGTTTCAATTGCAATACCTTTATTATCGCCATCCACAAGCACGATTGTATATCCACAAGATAAATAATAAAATATTTCATCATATGTCTTAATTATTTTTAATTTACTATTTGGAATGGTCATTTTTAAATATTCAAAAACATTATCAATTTTTTTTTGTTCTTTATAATCTAAACTTAAACTCTTACCTAAATAATCACTTATTTTATCGTCATTAGCAGTACTAGAATAATACATATAAATTACTTTCTTTTTTTTAAGTTTAATTTCATGAACACAAAAATCACAACTATCATTTATTTTCTTTACTTTATCAATTATTTTAGTAATATTTTTATCTAACATACTATTCACCAATATTATTATGGTTAAATTAAAAAAAAATATAAAAAAAATAGTGTTTAAACTATTTAATTTTAAATTCAAATCTTGGATTTTTTAAGGGTTTTTTTTGAAAACCTAAATTTTCTCTTCCTTCAAGTTGTATTAAATCATAATTATAAAATAATAATTTAATATAATCGTCATAAGTATAACAAGTATCGCAAGTTAACCCACCGTTTTGTTCATAAAATAAACCATTTCTAAATGATAATGTAAAACCATCTAGATAATGTTTAAAATTATGTTCAGTTAATTCTACAAATCCATCTTTTACTATTTTTTCTGCAATTTCCCTTTTTTCACTAGAATTTACCATATAGTAACCTAAATTTAATGTGTCAAAATCCATCACTCCCAAACACTCAGGAATATTTCTCCTTAAAGAGAAAAATTGACGATATGAACAATCAACTATGTATTTCTTATCTTTAAAAGTAACTATGTTGAAATAATGATATCCATGACCTTGGAAAATTTCGTGTTGTTTTGAAAATCCAGCATCAATTTTAACAACTATACAATCAATACAATAAAAATCACAAACACCTTTTACTAATTCACTAAAATCTAGGCAAGTATCAGCCAAATCAATTTCATTTATATCTTTTATATATTTACTAATATATTTTTCCATAAATCTTTTCCTTATTAATAAAATAAGAAATTTTAAAAAATCTTCATCTGTTTCTTGTTTATATTCATTTTTTTTGCTTTCTATATAGTAATCAAAGTTAGATTTACAAATAATTGATTTACTTGGAATTGCTGACCACCTAATAAAGGATAGTCTTCTAGATAATTCATTTATTTTTTTTGGTGACTTTTCGTTTTCAGTTGCTATTTTTACTTCTCTATAAGCCTCACTCATAAGTTTACACATTTCTTCATCAGTTTTGCCTTTGAATTTTTCTTCAATTTCTAAAAGTTTTTTCTTACATTCGCTTTCCTTCATAAAACCACTCCAAATTTCTATTTATTATAACACATTATATGAAAAAATAGGTTAAATTATTTGTCGAACAAAAATATTTATAAATTTAATATTTAAAAATAATATTTACTAGGAGGCAAATATGGGACTAAACGATGAAGAAGTATTAAAATCAAGAGAAAAGTACGGAACAAATGAAATAGTAGGGCAAAAAAAGTTAAGTTTTTTAAAACAATATATTTCTACTTTAGGAGATCCAATCATAAGAATTTTATTAATCGCTCTAGCTATTAAAACAGTATTTTTAATTAGACAGTTTGATTGGTATGAAACTATAGGGATTGTAATTGCTATTTTTTTAGCGTCATTTATATCAACAATATCTGAATATGGAAGTGAAAAAGCATTTGAAAAGTTACAAGAAGAATCATCAAAAATAAATTGTCGTGCTTTAAGAAATGGAAAATTAGTTGAAATTAAAATAGATGATGTAGTAGTAGGAGATATTATATCATTAGAAGCCGGTGATAAAATACCAGCTGATGGAGTTATAATTGAAGGAATGGTTAATGTCGATGAATCAAGCATAACTGGAGAAGCAAAAGAAATATTAAAAAAATTTAATGATAATTTATTTAGAGGAACGATTGTTTATTCAAAAAAAGCTAAAATGAAAGTTACTAAAGTAGGAATAAATACATTTTATGGAGAAATATCAAGACAATTACAAGAAAAACAACCAGATAGTCCATTAAAAGTAAGATTAAGAAAATTAGCCGAAATAATAAGCAAAATAGGTTATATAGGAGCAGCTTTAGTGTTTTTTTCTCATTTGTTTTCAGTTATTGTAATTGATAATAATTTTTCACTTAATCTAATTAAAGATACAATTACTAATATTCCATTATTGATTGGTCATATATTATATGGATTAACTCTTTGTGTTACTATAATAATAGTAGCAGTTCCAGAAGGTTTGGTATAGTTATGATAACATCTGAACAATTATAATAAAAGATTGAATAAAAAAAGCAATCTTTTTTGTGTGGAAAGGAGAAAATGATGGCAAAGTGAAAAGTTATAACAATAGCTAATCAAAAAGGCGGTGTAGGTAAAACAACTACCACTTTTAATTTAAGTGTAGCTTTAGCAAAAATGGGTAAAAAGGTTTTATTAATAGATACTGATCCACAAACTAATTTAACAGCTTGTATGAATTATTATGATGTTAATGAAAGCATATCAATAGTTATGGAACAAACAATGATTGGGGTAGATGTTAATTTAGAAAATTTTATATTGCATCACAATGAAAGTGTTGATTTGATACAATCTAGTCTAGATTTAGCAGCTACGGAGTCTAGTATATATAATGCTGTCAGTAGAGAAAATATATTAAAAAAAGTATTAAAGATATAAAAGATAAGTATGATTATACTTTAATTGATTGTATATCTAGTTTAGGGTTACTAACAATTAATGCTTATAGAGTAATAGTACCTATTCGACCACAATTTTTAGTTGCAAAGAATTTAGAACAAATAATAACTAATGTTATGTTGGTCAAAAAGTCGATTAATCTTAGCCTATATATTGATGGTATTTTACTGACATTAGTTGATAATTAAACTAATTTAGCAAAAGATATTATATCAAATTTAAGTGTTGAATCAGAGATTTTCTAGTGTACAACTGTCAAACTTGAGAGAAGTTGATGGAAACGTTAAACTTGTTAGTTGAGAAAGTTGAAAATGAGGTAATTTATACTATTGAATGAAACTCTACTGATGATATGTGTAGTCAAAAAGTATACAAATTAGATAGTGTATTAATTTTTTGATATGGTATTAAATCATTAAAAAAAAAGAAAAATAAATTGACAAAAATTGACAATAGTAGTATAATTTATTTAGACAAATAATTAAGCAGTACCTTTTGTTTAACCTTGGTTTGATTGTTATAAACCATGATTATGGAAGATACTGCTTTTTAGATATAAAGTAGGTCTTCATTCAAATTGTCTATTATTTTTGCTATATAGTAGTAGAAATCTAAAAAAGGATGGAGGTGAAATTGTGAAAAAGTATTTAACAGTTATCTGCTGTGCAGTATTTCTTTCAGTAGCAGGATTTGTAGCTGTAAGAGCAGCATACTATACTGGTCCAAGAAATTCATTATATGTTGAGACAAGAACAGGATGGTTATGGTCAGAAGGGACTTTATCAAATGATTCTGAACAACACCATAAAAAACTTTATGTTCAAGAAGGAAATGAAGGTTCATGGAGTACTTTAGTAGATCCGAGTGTACACTCAGTTACACATAAAGATTCTAAGGGCTTATTTGAAAAAGATTTTGCTATGATAAATCCTTGTTGGAAAGATAAGCCAATCGATCCGTTAGTATGTAAGTTTGAAAATTTTTAATTAGATAACTTTGATTGAAGGCTTAAAAAATTTTTAAGCTTTCTTTTTGTTATTAAATTGATGAGGTGATTTGTTTGAAAAAGGTAACTAAAATAATTCCAATAATTACTATATTAGTTATAAGTGTTTTAGTTTTATTGTTTTTAGATTTTAATGAAGCAAATTCATATATGAATCTGAAAGGTTTTAATATGGAAACTATTTCAATCAAGTGTGATGATGGCAGTAATCTTGCTGATATAGTTAATAATGTGCAAGAAATTGCTAGAAAAAATAATGTTATACTTGTAAAAACCACTGTCGATTATAAAAAAGAAAATGGGGTTAATGTATATTTATCACTTGAAAATATTGATGAATTAAATAAATTATTGAATAAAAAATTTAATGTGAAGGCGACAAATAATGAGATAACAAAATCAAGTTTTTTATCTACTTATAACCAAAATAGTGATAATCAAATAGGAATAATTAATGATTTGTTTGGTGACCATTTTTATACATATTATTTAATGGATGTCATGATTGAAAATAATTATAGTTTATTTGGTAATTATTCTATTCTTTATGATGATTTTCAAAATTATAGCAATTTCATGAACGAGGTAAATAATCTATTAGGATATGACACCTATGCAATGGGATATTACAATAGCATTGATAATTATATATTAATTTTAATTGTTGTCAGCTTGTTACTTATGTTACTTTTTTACTTTGTTTTTCAGGTGTATGATTATTATAATAGCTCTAAAAAAATTGGCTGTATGAAATTGTTAGGGCATGATAGTTTTCATATTAATAAAAATTTATGTTTTAAAAATGTCAAAATAAATTTTATAAGTTTTTTTAGCATTTTGTTATTGTCTATAATATTTGTTAAAAATATAACACCATATCATTTGTTAATATTAAGCTGTATCAATTTATTTATTATTTTATTAACCTATTTTATAAGCTATCTATCTTGTAATATAATTAACAAAAATTATAAACTAGTTAATATGTTAAAAATGGAAAATATTACTTTAGAAATGGGTAAAATTTCATATGGATTTAAAACTATAATGACAATAATGCTTATATGTTTTACGGTAATAGTATTTCAAAATGTTAATACACTTCATAATCAGTTAAAAGTTTATAATGAATCAAAAAATACATTAGAGTATAGTGTGCTTAAGTCTTATGTAGCAGGTCAGCAAGAGAGTCGAGAAAATGATAAAATTCATGATTTATATCTCAAAATAATTAATAATATGGATACGTTTTATGCCAGTTTTCAAGATTACTCTCAATATACATCTCAAGATTTTGAACGATTAGAACAGGCTGAAAGAGTTGGCAAATCGTTTCACTTTGATTCCATTGACAAAAACTATTTAAAAATGAAAAAAATAAAAGTATATGATATTAACGATGAAGAAATAGATATAGATAAAATTAATAGTGTTTATTATTTATTACCAAAAAGTAAAAAAAGTTTAATTGATTTATTTAAAAAATTTCATTTAGAGCTTGATGAATATTATTTAAAATATAATAAAAATTATAGTCTTGTCGTATATTTTTATAATGACCAAAAAATAGATACATATCAAGTAACATCAAAATATATAGAAAGTCCAATATTAAGAGTTGTTAATGATAGTATTACGTCTCATTCCTTTTTAGATGATTTGGGAATAAATTTTTTCGGACAAGGAATGGGTACAGGATTAAAAATAAAATTAATTGATGGTGATAAAGAAAAAACGATGGAAACTTTATTTGGATACATAGATGAATCTGGATTATCTAATTTATTTAGTAGACAAAGTTTTATGACATATAAGGATTATTTTAATGACGAAATATTAGCAAGTAGAATCATATTGTTAGTTGTGACAATGACTATTGTACTAATACTTACTATCTATATTCTAATATCATTCCAATTATTGAAATTATACATAAAAGCTCAAAAAAAGACAATATTGGTAAAAAAGATGCTTGGATTTGATGATGATAATATATTTGGAAATGTTTATAGAAAAAATTCACGTAATACTATTATTTCAATTATTATTGCTTTATTAATTTTAATAATTATAAAAAGAATAAATATTTCTTTTGTATTTATGCCGGTAATATTTTTAATATTGGATTTTTTAGTAACATTAATATCGATTAAATCAACAAAATTGACAACAATATATTCTGATTTAAAAGGAGGTAACTATGATTAAAATTGAAAATTTAAATAAATCTTTTGGTGAAAAAGAGGTAATAAAAAATTTCAGTTATGAAATTCCTAATAGAGTGATGGTTGCAGTAACAGGTAAAAGTGGATGTGGGAAATCGACATTGCTTAATATATTAGGATTACTAGATATTGAATATAAAGGTAAGGTTTTATATGATGGTAAAATGATTTCTAATGAAAGTGAGAAAAACAGAAATGAATATATTAGAAATAATATTAATTACTTATTTCAAAATTATGCATTAATTGATACAGACACTGTATATGAAAACCTTTTATTAGCTTTGGAATATGAAAAATTGTCTAAAAATGAAAAAAATAGAAAAATTAATGAGGCTTTAGAATTAGTAGATTTAAAAAATTTTAATGAAAAAAAGATATTTACATTAAGTGGCGGTGAACAACAAAGAGTTGCCCTAGCAAGAGTGATATTAAAAAAAGGAAACATAATTTTAGCCGATGAGCCTACAGGAAATTTAGACAAAGAAAATAGTAATAAAGTCATGAATATATTAAAAAAACTTCAAAAGGAAGGAAGAACAATAATCATTGTTACCCATGATGAAAATATAGCTAAACAATGCGATGATATTATTTGCTGGTAAGAATAGTGAAAAAAATATTTTTATGTACTAAAACAATTATTTTGGTATGTGTTATAGTTTTAATATTTAGTATGGGTTTTGCTAAGGTTGATGGAAACTCTATGCAACCAACTTTAAAAGACAATGATATAATACTATATTATAAGAGCAAAAAAAATATAAAGAGATTTGATATTATTATTTTTAAACGAAATAATAACTTGTTTATTAAAAGAGTGATAGGATTACCAGGTGATAGCATAAAATATATAGACAATACTTTGTATGTTAATGATAATCCAATCGAGGAAGATTTTCAAAAATCAATTACAAACGATTTTAACATTAGTGACATAACATCCAGTGATGTCATTCCAAACAATAAATTGTTTGTTTTAGGAGATAATAGACTATTTTCGACTGATGGTAGGAGCTTTGGCTTTATAGATATAAATGATGTAAATGGAATAATGATAATAAAAATATAAAAAAAGAGGCTGAGTAGAAATGAATAATTTTTACTCAGCCTCTTTTTTTATATTTTCTTTTATATTCAAAAGTAAAGGTTATGAAAAAATATAGAATTAAGATCACAAAAAAATATATTTTTGATTTAGACGATAAGAGCAAAAAGAATATATTTGACCAAGTTAATTTTGTTTTATATGAAACCGAAATATTAGATATGCCTTATGTTAAAAAAACATAAAAATTACAACTAAACAGGTAAGAAGAAAATTATAGTTTAAAATAAAACATCAGTTTTTCGTATAGTTTTTATTTAGGCTAAAATATGTAGTTTTTTGTTGGTAATATTTGAATAAAAAAATAATAGTATTAATTGAAAGGAAGATCATATGAAAAATGAATTAAAAATTAATATATATTTCGATGAAGATGGTCGAGAATTAAATGAACTTGTAGAAAAAATAATTGTGTCAATTTTAAAAAAGGAAAATTCATACATTTGTTAAATTGTGATTGGTGTTTTAAAATAAATTCATAATTGTAATTTGTTTGGAGGGTATTATGAAAGGAATGAAATAGTGTACTATAAGAAAAAAAATAATGTGAATAATTGTTATAAAGTTGCTTTATATATAAGACTTTCCAAAGAAGATGAGAAAGAAGGAGAATCTGAAAGTGTTACGAATCAAAAATCCCTATTGTTAGAATTTGTAAAACAAAACGGTTATGAACTTGTAGATATCTATATAGATGATGGATATACAGGAACTAATTTTGACAGACCTAATTTTCAAAGAATGATTAAGGATATAGAATTAGGTAAAATTAATATGGTCGTTACAAAAGATATGTCAAGATTAGGAAGAGATTATATTGGAACTGGACAGTATATAGAAAAATATTTTCCAATGCATAATGTTAGATATATTTCAATACTAGATGGGGTTGACACATTTTTAGATAATTCTAATAATGAAATAGCTCCTTTTAAGGCAATAATCAATGATATGTATTCTAGAGATAATTCAAAAAAAATAAGAGCTGCTTTAAAGAGTATGCAAGAAAAAGGACTATGGGTAGGAGGGTGTTCACCTTTTGGGTATATACCTGATCCTAATGATAAAAATCATTTAGTTCCAAAAGAAGATGAATGTGAAATTGTTAAAAGAATTTTTAGTTTAGCAAGTGAAGGAAAAACACCATATTATATAAAAGATTTATTTAATCAAGAAAAAATTCCAACCTTTGCTATGATAAGAAATAGAATTGCAAAAAACAACACAATGTCACAGCAAGGAGTATGGAATGCAAAAACAGTTAAGGGAATTTTAAAGAATCAACTATATACGGGAGATTTAATACAAAATCGAAGAAGTAGGATTAGTTATAAAGTTAGAAAAATAGTTGATAACCCAAAAGAAGATTGGATTATTGTAGAAAATGCACATGAGCCATTAGTAAGTAAAGAAGACTGGGAAAATATTCAAAAAATGTTAATTAGTAATATGACTAGAAATACAAAAAAAGAATTGAGATTGTTGGATGGTTTGCTTTTCTGTTATGAGTGTAAGCATAGAATAACAATTTGTGCTCCTAGAAAAAGTGATGGTAGAACTTATATTGTTTGTAATTTTTATAGAATGCATTCTAAAATGCATCTTTGTACATCACATAGTTATAATTATGATGATTTAGAAAAAAAGATTTTAGATTTAATGAGAACAATTTTTAAAAACAATCTTGATAAAGAAAAAATAAAAGATTCTGTTTCCAAGCAACATACTATAGAAACTCAAAAGAACAAAATAACAAGTGCTGTTAGTAAAGCAGAAACAGAACTAAAATTAAAAAAAGATAATTTAGATAAAATGTACATTGATAAATTAGAAGGAAAAATTGATGAATCAATGTATGAAAGAATCAGTGAAAAAATAAAATCAGAAGCTAGCAGTCTTGAGGATAAAGTAGAATTTTTAAAGAAACAGTTATGTGAATATTCAGATGATGATGAAACAAAAAAAGTAACAGTTTTAGTTAAGAATTTTTTAGATATGAATGAGCCTTCAAGAGAAATAATTTTAAAACTTATAAATAAAATAGAAATACATAAAGATAAGACAGTTGATATACATTTTAACTTCAAAGGGTTAAACTTTTTAATAAGTTAATAGTATCATAACTATACCATGCCAGAAGGACTTCCTATGATGATTACACTAGTATTATCTTCAAATATGAAAAGATTATTAAAAAATAATGTTTTAGTCAGAAAATTGATGGGCATAGAAACAGCTGGAAGCTTAAATATACTATTTAGTGATAAAACAGGAACAATTACTAAAGGAAAATTAGAAGTAATAGAGTTTATCGATGGAGATTTTAATAGTTATTATAATATAGAAAGTATTTCTAATGAATTACAAAAATTAGTATTACTCTCAATAACACAAAATAATGATAGTTGTTACGCTGACGGAAAAATAGTTGGTGGGAATATAACTGATAGAGCATTATTAAAATTCAGTTCTAATTTAAAAGTAAGCGCAAATGTAGTCGATACAATTCCTTTTAATAGTAGTTTAAAGTATTCTCAAGCTAAAGTTAAATATAATAATCAAGACTATTTTCTCCTTAAAGGAGCCCCAGAAGTAATTTTACCAAAATGTAATGGTTATTATGATAAAAGTGGAACAAGAAGATATTTGAGGTCAAAAATAAAAGTAAATGAATTTATTAGTAATAAAACTTATTTAGGTAATAGAGTTTTGATGTTAGCGATTGGAAAAAGTGTTAGTGACCTTACTATGGTAGGAATAGTTTTAATTAAAGATGAAGTAAGAAAAGAAGCAATTGAAGGAATAAATTTAGTTAAAAAAGCTCACATTCAAACAGTTATGGTAACTGGTGATAATAAAGATACTGCAATATGTATTGCAAAAGAAGCAGGACTTTATGAAAATGGTGATTTATGTATAACAAGTGATGACCTATCACGCCTACACGATGAGGAAGTTAAAAAAATAATTCCAAGACTTAAAATTGTTGCTAGAGCTATCCCACAAGATAAAAGTAGGTTAGTAAGACTTAGTCAAGAAATGGATTTAGTAGTTGGAATGACAGGGGATGGCGTTAATGATGCTCCAGCCTTGAAAAAAGCTGATGTTGGATTTGCTATGGGAAGCGGATGTGAAGTAGCAAAAGAAGCAAGTGATATAGTTATTTTAGATGATAATTTTTTATCGATTGCTAAAGCCATTTTGTTTGGAAGAACAATATTTAAAAGTATTAGAAAATTTATAATATTTCAATTGACTGTTAATATTTGTGCGGTAAGTTTATCAATTATAGGACCGTTTATTGGAATTGATACTCCAGTAACAGTAATTCAAATGTTATGGATTAATATGGTTATGGATACTCTAGCAGCTCTAGCCTTTGCTTATGAGCCACCACTTCCTGAATATATGGAAGAAGAACCCAAAAAAAGAGATGAACCAATTTTAAATAGATATATGAGAGATGAAATAATATTTACAGGTGCTTATTCAGCAATTTTATGTGTTTTATTTTTAAAACTACCAATATTTAGTGAATTGTTTAGAGAAGCAGAAAATCAAAAATATTTGTTAACAGCATTCTTTGGATTATTTATATTTATGGGAATATTTAATAGTTTTAATGCTAGAACACATAGATTAAATTTATTTGCTCATTTGTTTAAAAATAAAGTGTTTATAGTTATAATTAGTTTTATTGCAATTGTTCAAGTCTTATTAATTTATTTTGGGGGAGATGTTTTCAGAACTGCTGGATTAAGTTTAAAAGAATTTCAAATTATGTTTTTACTCAGTTTAACTGTTATACCAGTTGATTGGGTTAGAAAAATAATATTAAGAAAAAAGGGTATAATAGGTGGCGTATAGCCACCTTTTCTACACCAATTGAGTTGGTTACATATGTTAACAATCTATTTATTATGATTTACTTTTCTTTCAAATGAAGTTTCATCAAGAAATTTAAAATCATAATATTTAAGTTGTCTAGTTAATCTAAATAAAGCTTCATCCTTTGCTTTAGCTTCCAACATTATATCAACATCAAATGGCAATGTATTAATAAAATTTATAAAGTCAAGTGGTTCTATATAGTCGTGATGTGACCTAAAATCTTTTTTAGTTTTATTTTTTGGACTTGAAAAATGCATTTTTGGTTTAATAGTCCAAGTATTTAATATTTTTTCATAGTCGATATTCATATTAACATGATTACATATATGGTGATGGTAATCTAAAATAAAAGGAATATTTAGTTTATTACACAAATCAAGGCAGTCATCAACATTGTATATTTTATCATCATTTTCAATTGCTATACATTTTTGAATATATATAGGTAATTTATTAAAATTATTAATAAATCTTTTAATACTATTAGTTTTACCAAAAACGCTACTTCCGACATGCAGAACGATTATTTTATTTTTAATGTGTAGAGCTTCTAAAATATTATAGTGATACTTTAATATTTCAAAGGAATTATCTAAAACTTCTTTTTTAGTACTGTTTAAAACACAAAATTGATCAGGATGAACATCGATGCGAATATTATTTTTTTCTATTTTTTTACCAATTTCATCATAATATTTTTTGTATTTTTTTATATAATCAAACTTAACTTTAGTTGCAAGAGGTATTAATTTAGAGGTAAGTCTATAAAAATGTATATTGTTTTTAATATTATAGTCTATTATATTACTTAAAGCTTCTAAATTAGATTTTATTATACTATCTAATTTATTATAATCTTTATTTTTACAAAATTCAGTATAAGTTAAAGTAGTTGATGTTGTAACATCTAAACAAGTTGCAATTGAAACATAACCTAAATTAATCATAAAATCACCAATATTATTATTTACAAAAAAATCTAGAATAATCTAGATTTTACCAACTTGCTTTTTCACCTTTAATAATTATGTAATTTCTCTCATCTTCTGCGATGTTTTCTTTTTTAAAGTCTTCTAATGCTTTTTCAAAATAACTTTTTGCTTTTTCTTCAGTATCTAGTTCATCATAAGCATATTTAAGCATTAACATAAAATCTTTGTCATCTTTTAAGTAACCATTTTTAACAGATTCATCTGTCATTTTTGCTGTTAACAATTGTCCTTCTTCTGATACAGTACAACTAGCACTAACGCCAGGATAAGTTAAATCTACATAATCTTCAGTGTTGTATAAATTTTCAGGGCAATATTTAGAATCTGTTCTCTCATCATATAAATAAAACATTTCTAATTCTTTAAAATTACCATTTTTATCATATTTTACAATGAAGTCTTCTGTGTGTTTGAAGTCTTTGTCATAATAATGTAATTCATAAACTGATAATTTATCTTTTTCATTAACATCATTGTTTTCTTTTCCACATCCTGTTAATAAAATGATTGTTCCAAGTAAAATAAAACCTAATTTTTTCAAAGTATACCTCCCTCCCATATGATATTCATTACAAATTAATTTTATCATATAACAAAAAAAACTACAATTGTAGTTTTTAATTAATAATTATTTTATCTTTCAAATATTTGTGCATTTCATTAATATTTTTCTTAAATATAATCATATCAACTATATCAGATAAAGAGTATACAAATAATAAAATTCCAATTAATAAAGCAATTGCAAAAGCTCCGTTCAATGGACTTATTATAAATAAAATACCACATATAATTGATAGCATTGACATTAAGATTGATGTCATATAAATACTATTATTACAACTAGATAGAAGTGATGTAAGTTTTAATTTAAAAATACTACTTATAATAAACCAAATGCCTAAGAAGATAGGAATTAATGTTGTTAATACATTAGGGTATAATAATAAAATTACACCTAATAATAAGAACACAATACCAACTAATGAAAAATCAAAAACTAACCAATAATTTTTAAGTCTAAAATCTTCAATTAATAAATAAATTCCAAATATAATTGAAATTGTTGATATTCCATAAGAGAATACTTTAAGTGACATTGCAGGATAGATAATAATAATCATTCCTAAAATCATTAATAATATTGAAAGCACAATTGAAAGATTAATATATTTATTAAGTTTTTTAATCATCTAATCATCTCCTATTATTAATATACCACTATTATAAACAAAAGTCACTAGTATATTTGATAATTTGTATAATAACAAACAAAATATAAAAAAAGTTTAAAAAAATAAAAGTTTTCACACTTTTATTTAAATAAATTTTTAACTCTAGTCCAAAATGTTTCATTAACTTCGATATTATTATTTTTTTGCAATTTCAAGTGTTTTCCTTTTAACACTATTAGAAACATTTATCGCAGTTTTTGAAGAAACCTCACTAGCTAACTTTTTGAGACGCTTTCAGTGATATAATAAGTTGTTTTTAAAATTAATTTATCAAATATAAGTAAAGTGGCTGGAAGTACATTTATAACTACAAACATACTTATTATAGCTTCTCTTGATATTAAAGTACAAATGCCTCCAAAGCAACGCCATCAATTTTTTTATTTCATCTTCTAATTTTAATTAGTGAGCTTAGTTGCTATTATTGATAAGAACAATAAAATAATAGAAATGGTCACTATAAAATTCTTTTTTTCACATATAAAATTACTAAACTTTTTCATAAATACCTTCGATAATATATTTTATTATTGTTTGTAAAAAAAGCACCAACATTATTTTAACTTTGTTGTTTAACATACAAAATGATAAATATGAATTATTAGTTTCGTTTATTGATGAATTAGAACAAATAAGTTAAAAACCTCACAAAACGTGAGGTTTTAAAATAAATCTTCTTTTAAGGTATCAGCAATATTTCCTTTGTTTATTTTTTTAAATGTTACTTTCATAAATATATAAGTTATTATAATCAAACTAATACTTGCAATTAACATATATTTAATCGGAGTAGGAAATACAAATACAGCATTTTTATCCATAATTTTCTGTAATAAAAATAATTCTTTGAAAATAGATTTCATCCAAAAATAGATTAAACTTGAAAAAATTGTTCCAAATATTATTGCTTTTAGACTAAAGAATATACTTTCCAGTAAAATCATTTTATTAAATTTATCCATACCAATACTTCTTAATACAGTAAATTCCCTTTTTCTTAAATTCATTGTAGTTGATATTGAATTATAAGCATTTAATAAAGCAAAAATAATTATAAAAGTTAAAAATGAATATATTATGATTGAAATTAAATTATATTCTCTAGTAAGCTCGATGCTTTCTAGTTTTTTATTTTTCGCAGTAAAATCAAATTGTTCTTTTAGGGATAATAATTCATTTTCAAATTCATTTAAATTTTTAGCTTTAACATATATATGATACATATTATCATTGTCATTACCATATTTATTAACTAATTCTTCATATGTTTTAGTATTAACAATTAAAGTATTATTATTGTCAATATTACTTGTGCCAAGAATTCTTTCGTTTTTAATTTCTATATTATTAATAGTAGTACAATCAACTAAATTAGTAAAATCTTCTTTCTTACATATCTCAATTTCAATGTTGTTATTTTTTAAAACTGGTCCACTATAAAAGTCAATTTTGTCATCCCTAAGTATATATACAAATCTTTCATTAATAAATTCTGGTTTATTAGGCTCGTAATTATAAATATTAATTAAATCAAGTGAAGAGCCATATTCTTCTTCATAAGGTATTTTAGGTACTTCATCTTTATAATACTTATTAAGTGATTTTATTGAAACACTTTGTTTTCTTTGAATATTAATATCTTCTATATTTAAATTTTTTAAGGTTTCAATAAAATTATCAGTTGTATTATCATAAATTATTTCGTAGTCATAATTAGAAAGTTCAATACTACCAGTATAGTTTTTTACATTGTTAAATTTGTTTATAAATATTGCAAAAGCTACGAAAATTGAAAAGCTTAAAACAAGTGAAACTGTGGTTATGGTATATTTTCGTTTATTTCTTTTAACATTTTTTAAAGCAATATTTCCTTCAATTCCAAATAGTTTGTTAATTAATTTATTAGGTTTTACTTTTTTTCTTTTTATGTCTTCTGTTTGCATGATTGCTTTAATAGGACTTACATAACTTGCTTCAAATGCTGGCATTATACTTGATAGGAAAACAAACACTAATAAAATAGTTGTACAAATTAATAAATAAATTGGATAAATAGTTACATTATAACTTGTTAATAACTTACTATTTACTACATCAACACCTATGGTTATAAGTATAAAACTTATGATAAAACCAATAATTATACTTATTAAAAATTCTATGATTGCTTCGAATGTTATTGATTTAATTATTTGCGCTTTTGTAGAACCAATACTGTTTAAAACACCATACATTTTTTTTCTTTCAATTACCGATATAGAATAAGATGTGTATATTATTAATAGTGTAAAAACACCAATAATTGTTGCGGTAATTATTAATACAACAATCATAAGAGCATATCTAATAGGCCCTATATCACTAGTTGATTCATTATATAGTTCTAATAATCGGTCATTGTAATCAATTGAAGTATTTTTAAAATTTTCATTTATTTCTAATGTTTTGTTTCTTACATTTTTAACTTCACTATATTTTATATATGCACTTACAATATCATCATCATTAAATTCATAAACCGTATAAAAATTATAATTTGAATTGTAACTTTTATTGTCGATACATCCAACAATTTTATAAGTTATATCTTCAAATTTAGGTGCTTTTTGTTGTAAACAATTATCTTTATTTGTAATCACTTCATTACTGTTGTTTGGATATCTTCCAGAAATTAATTTATAATTTTCTAAATGCTCTTTAGTTGTTTTTATAAGAGTATTAGAGTAATTTTTTTTAACTTCTATTACAGGATAAATACTTTCTATATTGTTATTGTTTATAGTTTTGTAATCTTTATAAGTTAAATTACTAATTTCGGCGTGTTGTAATCCATAAGAATATATAGAATTATTTATTTCGTTTTCTCGATATATTGAAAATAAGAAACACGCTAAAAACATTAAGGTTGCCGATAGAGTAATCGCTATTATAGTAACAATAGTCCTATTTTTATTTTTAAGCATACTTTTGATAGTTAAATCAATTAAAACATCCATATAATCACCTATGTTAATAATATCATAAAATTTATTTTATTTAAAGATTTTATGGTTCAAATAAAGAAATGTCAGTAAAATCAATGTTTTTGATGACAATTTAGTTACTCATTGTTTAACTAAATTCATTTTCAAAAAACTATTATATACTATTTATTTGAGATTGACACGAGATTAAAAGAATGTTAATATTTTATTAGATGAATAAGCAGTATCTTTCATCTATAAATCAATTTGTACTGAATGTTTTACAACATACATTTTAATTGTGTAAAAAGGATACTGCTTTAGTTGTTAATTAAAGAAACATTGGTTACATAATAATGCCAGAAGGTTCAAATTTAGTTGTTTAAAAAAAGATATTTTGTAAAATTGGAGGTGTTATGTATTGAATTAATTGATGCAAGAAAAGTTTATACGATGAAAGATGGAAATGTCATAGCGTTAGATAATTTAAATATAAAATTTGAAAAAGGAAAATTTTATGCAATAATGGGTCATTCAGGTAGTGGTAAAACAACATTAATACAAATACTAGGACTTTTAGATGAACTAACAGAAGGAAAATATTATATTGATGGTATTGATACATCAACTCTTACAGAAAGTGATAAATCATATTTAAGAATGAAAAAAATTGGATTTATTTATCAATCATTTCATTTGATTGATAATTTAAAAGCATTTGAAAATGTTATGCTTCCTATGATTATAAATCACGACATTCCAAGGGAAGAAAGAAAAGAAAAAGCAGTAAGGTTATTAGAAATATTTAACTTATCTGAAAGGGTAAATCATTTTCCAAAACAACTTTCAGGTGGTGAACAGCAAAGAGTTGCAATTGCACGAGCTTTAGCAAATGAACCCGACATAATATTAGCTGATGAACCAACGGGAAATTTAGATTCTGAAAACGAAAAAGTTATTTTCCAATTTTTAAAAAAAATTAGTGAATTAGGAAAATGTGTCATTGTTGTATCTCATAGTGATGTTATAAAAGAATATGCTGACATTGTTTATACAATGAGTATGGGAAAAATAAAAGGTGATTCCAATGAACTTTCGTGATTGTTTATCTATTGGAATAAAAAGTTTGTTTAGAAATAACAAAAAGACAAAAGTTAATATTTTTGTTGTGTTTATTTCTGTTTTAACTATTATGATTGTATTAACAATATCTAATACTATTTCTGTTTTTATTAAAAAAAATATAGAAAATAATATAGAGTATCGTTCAATATTCGTTAAATATGATGTTTTAAATGATAATTTAGATAACGCCATAAAAAGATTATCAAAAGTTAAACACATATATAAAGTTTTAGAACAAAACGAATATCAAACAAGTATCGTAGTAAATGAGTTTAAAACTTCAAAAACTGATGGTGAGATTAAAATTATAGCAAGTGATTATTTATTAACGCCAGCTGTTATTTTAGGAAGAACTTTAGATAATCAAGATAGTAACACTTTAGTTTGTCCTACTAAATTCATTGCTGATGGAAATGTTAATAATCGAAAAGATATTTATAAAGATGATTATATCGATGGTAAAGAGTTTTTAAATAAAAAAATAAAAGTAACTTATAAATCATACGATTATTCTAAAGAAATACCACAAGTTATGATGGAGTATACTGATACGTTTGAAATAGTTGGTTTATATGATACATACGATAACTACTCTGGAGATAATGTTTGTTATGCTAATTTTTCAAAAGTTAAAGAATTGAATAAAATAATGGAAGGAAACTTAAATGAATATAGTAGTGAAGTTTTTTGGTATCCTATTGTAATAGTTGATAATGCTAATAATGTAGATATTGTAATATCTGAAATTTCAAAATTAGGATATACTCCTATAAAGCAAATAAATATTGATACTAAATTAATTAGTGGAATAAAAAGTATATGTTATATTATAACTTTTTCGATGCTATTAATGTCATTTGTAAATATTAGTTTATATATAGCTAAATCTATAAATGATAGAAAAAGGGAATTTGGTATATATAAAACCTTTGGGTATAGAAACAAAGATATTTTAAAACTTATATTATCAGAAACTCTATTTGTTGAGATACTTGGATTTTTACTGGCTTTGATTGTATATTCGGTTTTATATTTTATTGCTTATTATGTAACTAACTATTCTAGTGTAATTTTTTCTAGGTTTATAATAGAGTTTTCTTTTGTTAGTATTTGTATATCATTAATATATATTTTTCTATTACCTTGTCTTTATAGTCTTATGTTTATTAAAAAAATTAAGAATATAAACCCTATTGATATAATTAATAAATAGCAATGGTGATTTTATGAAAATAATGTTTAATAATTTTATTAGGAAAAAAAACTTTTATATTTATTTATTAATCATTACAGCTTGTATAGTTTTTTTGACACTAACTATTACAATGTTTTATAGTGTTTTTAACATTGTTTCAAAAAAAAATAATGACATAAAAAATAGACAATTGATTATTTCAACATATGATAATTATGAAGTTGTTTATCAGAGATTAAATAAGATTAATGGTGTTTATGGAATTTATAATTTTGTTCACGAAATAAATGGTACATTAACTATTCAAGATAAATTCAATATAAAAATAAATTCATCTGTGCTAAATAGTGTTGAAAATATTATTTTAGGAAAAGATTTTGATAAAAATGATAAAAATAGTGTTATTTTACCATCCAAATTGATGATTAACAATCAAGAAGTTTCATTACAAGAATTTTTAAATAAAAATATAACTTTATCAATAAATATTGGAGATAAAACGATAGATTATTTTGGAACTGTTATTGGAATATATGATGAAAGTGATAATAAAAGAAATGTTTTGTATATACCTTATGATGATTTGGTTGAAATTTTATATTCAGATATGGATGAAATAGAAAAAATTAATGCTTATATAATTATTTCAGAAGAAAATTATAATATTGAAAAATTGATAAATGAAATTAAGAGTACTGGATATGATGCCACTATATATGATGTTAACTCACAAAAAGAAGTGAGAATACTAAATACAATTACTGATTTGTTTTTTGTCATGATAATTATAATTATATTCATTATATATATTGTATTTAAAACAATAATAGGTAATTTAATATCTGACGATGAAAAAGATATATCAATCATGAAATCTATAGGTTATAGCAATTTAAAATTGTTATACATATATTTATTTAATATTTTTATTTTAATAAATATTTCATTTTTAATTAGCCTACCAATTATAAAAACTATTATACATCTAATCCTTCCTTTAATAATTAATAAAAAAATTGCTACAATTAATATTATAGAACCATCGATAATAAGTTTAATATCGGAATTAATTATAATTTTTATTGTTGCTTTTGTTTTAAGGTTCAATATAAAAAGAAAAATTAAAAATATTTCTTTTATTTGTTGATATCAATATTTAAAATATTAAAAAAACTTTTATGGTTAATTATCATAAAAGTTTTTAATTTTTAATGAGTTTTTTTTCTATGTAAAGAATTATGTAATACATCAATGACGCTACAACACAAAGAATAAATATACCAGTTATTACTAAATCAAGATTAAATACTTGTGAGCCATACATAATTAAGTATCCAATGCCTTTTTTAGATACTAAAAATTCTCCCATTATAACACCAATTAATGACATGCTTATATTTATTTTTAAAGAACTTATAATCGTTTTTAAACTATTAGGTAAAATCAATTTAGTGTATATTTGAAATTTAGTTGCATTAAACGTTTTCATTAATTTTATTTTGTTATAATCTGTTTCATTAAAGCTTTGATAAACATTTATAATGGTTATAATTACGGAAATAAATAAAGCCATTAAAATAATTGATTTCATTCCAGCTCCTGCCCATATTATTATAATAGGTCCTAAAGCTACTTTAGGTAAACTATTTAAAATAGTTAGATATGGGTCAATTACTTTAGCGAAAAATTTACTTAACCACATAATTGTTGCTATAAATATTCCAATTATAGTTCCAAGTACAAAACTTATTAACGTTTCGTATACTGTAATTCCTATATGACTATATAAATTTTTGTTTTGATGAAGTGAAATTAAACAGTTTATAACTTTTTTTGGACTAGAAAATATAAATGTATTAATTATTTCTTTATCGGCTAAATATTGCCAAACAAATATAAATAAAACTATAATCAATATTTGAACTAATTTGATTTTTAAATTATATAGTTTATTTTTTCTTAAATATTTCTTATGTTCTATACTATACATTGTGTTCAATCTCCATCCATATTGTGTTATAGTATTCACTAAACTCTTTGGCTTTCCTATTGTTGATTGGATTACTTTTATCGGTTAATTCAATTTTTATTATTTTTTTAATTGTGCTTGGTCTTTTTGATAAAATTATAACTTCATCAGCCATACTAATTGCTTCTGCAATATCATGTGTTACCATAATAGCAGTTTTATTTTCTTTTTTAATAATATTATAAACATCATCAGAGACTGATAATCTTGTTTGATAATCCAAAGCACTAAATGGTTCATCCATAAAAATTAAATCAGGCTTTGTTGCAAGAGTTCTAATTAAGGCAACTCTTTGTCGCATACCGCCAGATAAAACATTAGGATAACTATTTATAAAATCACCTAATCCATAAGTATTTAATAAATTAACTACATATTCCTTTGTCTGTTCATTTAAGTTTTTTTGTAGTTTTAAGCCTAGTAGGCAATTATCCATTACTGTTAACCAGTCAAATAAGGCATCTTGTTGTAACATATAACCGATTTTTATATTATCTTCAAATTTTATTTTTCCATTTGAAGCACTATCTAGGTTTGCTAATATATTTAATATTGTACTTTTCCCACAGCCACTTGGGCCTACTATGGCAATAAAATTTCCTTTTACAAACTCATAAGTAAAATTAGATACAGCAATAACCTCAGCTTTTGCCGTGTGGTAGATTTTTGATAAGTTTTCAACTTTTAGAATTGGTTTTTCCATGTATACCTCCCACTAGTCTATAATATGTTAAATAATATTTAATGATAGTGTAAAAAACCATTTTACACCTATGAAAATTAAAATAGTTTATTTAATTTAAAACTATGGTATAATTAGTCTAGGAGGAATATATGGAATTAGTTATAATGGCTGCTGGAATGGGCAGTAGATTTGGTGGGCTTAAACAAATAGAGCCTGTACACAGTAATGGAGAATTTATATTAGATTACTCTATTTATGATGCAATCAAATGTGGATTTGACAAAGTAGTATTTATCATTAAGGAAGAAAATTATTCTCTTTTTAGGGATACAATCGGTAAAAGAATTGAAGATGCGATTGAAGTGTCATATGTTTTTCAAAAAAATGACAATGTACCTAAATGGGTAAAGTTACCTAACGAAAGAACAAAACCATTAGGAACTGGTCATGCTATTTTGTGTTGTAAAGATGTTGTTAAAGAAAACTTTTTAGTAATTAACGCTGATGATTTTTATGGTAGAGATGCTTTCTTAGTGGCAAGTAAATTTATTAAAAATATGAAAAATGAAAATGAATTTGCTATGGTTGGATACAAAGTAGGAAACACACTAACAGAAAATGGCTCTGTTAAAAGAGGTGTTTGTGAATCAGAAAATGGTTTTTTAAGTAAATTAACTGAAAGTACAGTTTCTATTGAAAATGGTAAAATTATATGTAAACCACTAAATGGTAGTAGTGAATTTGAAGCATATGATGATACATTAGTTTCAATGAATATGTTTATATTTACACCTAAAATATTTGATTATTTAGAAGAGGATTTTGTTAAGTTTTTTAAAGATAATGAAAGTGATTTATCTAAATGTGAATATTTAATACCAGATGTTGTATTTGATTTAATCAAAAGAAAACTAGTCACAGTTAGTGTACTTAAAACAGATGCTGTATGGCAGGGAATAACTTATAAAGAAGATAAAGATGCTTTAGTAGATGGTCTTAACAAACTAGTCAATGACAATGTATATCCAGATAAGTTATGGTAGTAAATAAAGTTTAATTTGAATAATAATTAATTATAAGGTGACAAATGAAATATAGTGATATCAAAACACCAGAACAATTATTGGAATATATGTGTGATAATATAAAATATGGATTTGTTGATGGTGAAAATAAATATGAACCAAGTAATAATGAGTTTTATAAAAAATGTCAAACAAATTGGCATTTATCTAGTCCAAAACGATTAATTAAAGTAAAATATGGCAATTGCTTTGATCAAGTTGAATTAGAAAGAGATTGGTTTAAAAATAATGGATATAAATTTAAAACGTTTTATATATGGTTTGAATTACCATATGATAATTCATATTCAACACATACATATTTAGTGTTTGAGAATAATGGAAAGTATTATTATTTTGAACATTCAGATTTTGATAATAGAGGTATATATGAATTTGAAACCGAAGAAGAGGCTATCAATTATCAACGGGAAAAACATATTATTTCTAATAAAAAAACAAATTTAATAGATAAAAAAATATTAAGTTGTCTACATGTTTATGAATATGATAAACCAATATATGGTTGTACAATGAATGAATTTATTGACAATATTTTAAAAACTGCTAAAGAAGTAAAATTGTTATAAAAATGTTTTGAAATAAATTAAAGTTAATTATATAAGATATTTAAAACCCGTTTCTTGAATTTAGAAACGGGTTTTATATTATTTATTTTTCTTTTTTGGCATAGTCATTATTAACTAATTTATCAAATGGAGCAAAGTTATCTAATTGACCTGCATTTTTTGCTATTTCTTGAATATGATTGAAATTATCTTCAGTTATGTATGTAGTATCGAACCAAGAATCAATATTTTTATATCTTTCAATAATTTTTTCTAAATCGGTTCTTGAAGTATCAGGAAAATATTTTATAATAACATCGGCAATTTCACTTGAACTGTGTGAATGAACATAATCTAAACCTTTTTGTGTGGCTTTAGTAAAACTTTTAATTACATCTGGATTTTGTTCGATATAGCTTTTTCTAGCATTATAAGCAGTATATGGAACAACGCCGCCTAATTCACCTAGTGATGCTACAACATAACCATAACCTTGTTTTTCTATTTGTAGAGCATTAGGTTCAAACAAAGATACAAAATCTCCAGTGCCACCTATGAAAGCACCAGACATAGATGCAAATGCAATGCTAGTATCAATTGTTAAGTCGGATTTAACATCTAATCCTGCTTCTTTTAAAGTCCATTCTAAAGTCATTTCTGGCATACCACCTCACCGGTATTAAAACTTATAATGTAAAAAAGCATTGAAAAATAAGGAAAGGTAAAACACATTAACATATAAGTTTTTATAAAATGGTGGAAAAATGAGTAAAAGTAAACTAGGAATATCAAGTTTTGACTTGAATATGAGATTTAAAGATAAGGAAGAAGCGATTAAGTATGCAAAAAGATTAAAAGAGTTTATTAGATATACTTGTAAAAAGAAAGAAAATAAAGGTTGGTCGGCAGAAGCAATGATTTGTATTAGTAGTAATAAGGGTAATAGTTCAATAGTATATTATGAACATAGTGGAAAAGTTGGCAGACCTAAAAAAGTTATAAATAAGTATCATAGTGAAAAAGATAGTATAAAAGTAGATTGGCATTTACATATTTTATTAGTATCAAAACCAATGTATGCTTTCAGAGAAAAAATAAAAAAATATATTGATAAGAATTGGAACGAGGTAAAAGTTGAAAAAGAAAAGTTTGATTATAAAAAAATAAAAGATAAAAGTAAGATATATAAGAAAGATACTAATATAAATAAAGCAGAATACTTTATAGACCAAGCAGATGAGGTACTATTTTGTAATTATATGAGTGTAGAAATAATACCTGATGGTTATAGTTTAAGAGATTTATATTTTGCATATTTAAAAATGATGACAGCAAGAATGTATAATAGAACTATTGGTAATGATAAAAGATTACGATTAGAAGATAATTATTATAAGATTAAAAATTTTTATTGGAAATTAACTGAAGAGCAAGATAAGAAAGTTGTTGATAAATTTATAAAACAAGTTCAATTAGATAAGATAGCCAGTAATTATGAAAGAATGAAAAATAATAAAGTACAGGAAAATGAAAGTTTAAAATGTCCTCATCATCAAGAAAATATATGGTTTTAAAAGAAAAATGATAGTAAAAATAACTATCATATAATAAACAGCAAATAACAATTATAATTAATTAGATAATAATCATTGTATTATTATGATTTAATCAGCATATAAAAGAGATAATAAGTAAAGAGTATTATTATATAGTTTTAAAATTAAAGGTGTTAAAGACCATATTAAAACAAGAATATAAAAAAAGAAATGACTATATAATTAGTCATTAAGTCCATCAATGTATGCTTCTGCTTTTGCTTTATCAACAGAAGATAATTTATGTATTTTATTTAAAAGCATAAAATCTTCATCAGTTATATTGTTAGGTTTAATGCTATCTATTGGCATATCATATTTAGTACGACATAATATGTAGTCAATAGATGTATTGTAATAATCTGCTAATTTAATAAGCATATCAGAACTAGGAAATACTCTCCCTGTTTCATATGAAGAAATAGTCTCTTGAGTAATATTTAAATCCATAGCAACTTTGGTTTGTAGTAAGTTTTTATTATTCCGAATTTGTTTAAGGTTGTTTTGCATATAAGATACCTCCTAATAATATTTTAAAATTATTAAATTTGAGTGATAGTAATATTAGTTATACTTATATGCTTAAAATTATATATTTTGTGTTATAATGTTCTTATAGATAAACTATAAGGAGTATAGAAAATGAGTAGTATTGATTTTGATATGGATTTAATAGTTAATAAACTAAAACAAAAAAGAAAAGTATTTGTTTCAGAGGCAGACTTTCAATTAGAATTGGCTTGGGTTATAAAAGAAAATTACCCTGATGCAAAGATAAGATTAGAGTATCCACCTAGTTTTGATTTAAATATGCATATTGATATATTAGTAGTTATTGATAATAAGTGGTATCCTATTGAATTAAAATATAAGACAAAAGGTTGTAAGAAAATTATTGATGATGAAATATTTAATTTAAAAAATCATGGTGCAAAAGATGTTAATAGTTATTTGTATTTAAAAGATATAATGAGAATAGAAAAAGTAAGAAATAATATTAATAATTTTGGAAATGGTTATACAATGTTTATAACTAATGATTTAAGTTATATGAAGAAACCATTAAAAGATAATTGCGTATATAGAGAATTTTCATTAGAAGATAGAATTGTTAAAAAAGGTAAAATGTTTTGGAGCAAAAATGCAAGTAAAGGAACAACGAAGAATTGCGAAGAACCTATTATTCTTAATGATAGTTATAACATAAATTGGAAATGTTATAGTAAGTTAGATAATGAGAATACTGGTACATTTATATATGTAATTAATGAAATAAAGAATAATTAGTTAATTAAACGAGTAATAATGGTTAATAATTGTTGTGATAATAAAATAATGTTGTTTTATTATTAAAAGCGAATTATGGGCGAAATAAACAGAAATTATTGATATAATAAAGTTAAGGTGTTTGTTATGGGAAAGTTAAATATTGTAAGTGGAAATATATTTGATTATTTAGAAGGTAAAGATTTAATAGTTAATAGTGCTAATCAATATATGATATATGGTAGTGGTGTTTGTGGAGCAATATATAAAATGGCTGATAAAGAATTATTAGAAGATTATTGTAAACAGCATTATAAAGATAATATGAAAGTCAATGAAGTTAGATTTAGTCCTGGTTTTGATTTGGGTGTAGATATATTACATATTTATTGTCCTAAATATTTTGAATATAAAGATTATAGATTGGCAATAGATGATTTATTAGAAAGTTATTATCAAATTATAATCAAAGCAAAGACAAATATGTATAAAAGTATTATTAGTGTTAGTTTAGGAACTGGGGTACATGGTTATAAACATAATGATGTGGCAAAAAAAGTTATAGAATTATTAAATTATTTAGTTCTAAAATATAATATTGATTTTACTTTAGTATTACCTAATGAAGAAATAATGAAATTGTATAAATAATATTTTATATAATTTTAACAAAACCCTGGACTTATTTTATTATGTTTGGTATTATATATATAGGTGGTGATTATATGAAAAAACCAATAGCAATTGATTTATTTTGTGGTGCAGGTGGAATGAGTGAAGGAATGCTCCAAGCAGGATTTCATATAATTTATTCAAATGATATTAGTAAAGATGCAATGAAAACATATATTCATCGTCATGAGCAATTAGGTTTATACCATAAAAAAAATACCTTTGAGTCTTGCAAAGATATTAGAGAATTAGATGCTAAAGAAATATTTGCTTCAATTGCAGAAATTGATGAATATAAAAACAAAACAAATATAACAATAGATGCTATTTTTGGTGGTCCTCCTTGTCAAGGATTTAGCCGAGCAGGGAAAAGAAATGCAGAAGATCCAAGAAACAAATTATTTAAAGAATACATAAGAGTAATAAATGATGTAAGACCAAAATATGTTGTTATGGAAAATGTTGAAGGGTTTCTTGATACAGTTTTTGAGGGATTTATAGGTTTAGATGGGGAACAATATAAGAAAGATAAAGCTCCATCAATTCTTATAAATGAGTTTAAAAAAATTGGATATAATACTATTGGACCTAAACTATTAAATGCTTCTGATTATGGGGTTCCTCAAAATAGGAAAAGAATGATATTTATAGCATTTCTACCTAGTTGTGCAGAACCAAAATTTCCAAGTCCATTAAAAGCAAAAAAAGTAACTTTAAAAGATGCTATTTATGATTTAATTAACATTGATAAAGTTAGTTCGTTTGCTGAAGAATGTAAATATGGAAGAACTAAAAGAATAGATGGAAACAATGTTGATTATGATAATTCAAAAGTATTAAATAATGAAATGTCTTCACATACAAAATTAATTTCAGAAAGATTTTCGTTATATAATGAGGGAGAAACAACTTTTGATTTAAGAAAAAGAATACAAACATCTGGGATTGATTTAACCGAAAAAAATGCAATTATTCAAGATTTGCTTAAAAAATATTCAACTGATAAAAAAGGAATAATTAAAATGTTTAAAGAAAAAAAATTAACAGATGAAGATATAAATAATCTCTTAACAAAAAAAGGAATCAGAAAGAAATTAAAATATAGTATACCATCTCCAACAATGGTAACTCTCCCAGATGATTTTATTCATCCAACTGAAAACAGAACATTAACTGTACGAGAAATGGCAAGAATACAATCTTTTGATGATAGTTTTGAATTTTTAGGTAAAAGAACAACAGGTGGTCCAAGAAGAAAACTTGAAGTTCCACAGTATACACAAGTTGGGAATGCTGTACCACCACTTTTAGCAAAAGCAATTGCTAATGAAATATTGAAAGCATTAAACGAAAAAAAATAGGTTACTAATTATAGTAACCTTTTTATATTTTGAAATATTTATACTTTGTATCTATTTGTCTAAGTTCTTCGCCTAAAACAATTCTTGGATTTATATGTTGATTTGTATAGAAAACTCGAGATGGTAGTTCTCCTAATGATTGGGCAACTCCAGATTTTGTTCTATTTCCCCAATAAACACCACCAGAAAGATTAGAAACTCTTTTTACAGCAACTGAATTTGTTGTTAGTCTATCAGTATTTACTGTAGGGACTGTAGCAAAAGAATAAGTAAATCTTCTGCAGTCTTTAATTGAAAAGTTATTTCGTCCAATTGTAATATTATTATTTTCAAAAGTTCTAACCTTATATATCATATCCCATAGCATTGGTATTTGTGCATTGTCATTCCAATTTGTTTTGCATTGAATAATATTAATTTCTATTTTGTCAAAGTTTTGTGTAATAAAATTATTAATATTAGTTAAAATTGATGCTCCTTCTTCTTCAATATATTGACTTTCACTATCATCTGGGAATGTTATAGCAACAATATCAGCTTCCGTATTTGAAATAAAACTACCATAATTTACAGTTATTGCATCCTTTATAGTTTGAGGTAATAAATTAACTACCGGTCTTACTACAACAGTTCTTGTTCCTATAGAACATAAATTAAGATACCAACAGACTAAATTCTCCCATATAGTTCCACCAGAAGATACAGCAGATTGGCTTCTACCAGCACTTGTTGACCTAAATATATCGCTTAAGTTAGCACCTAACTCGGTTAATTCATTAACACTTTTATTACTAATTCTTCTTCCGATTCTTTCTTTCCATGTTGGCCATACTGTTGCAAAAGATTGAACAGTAAATAAATTATCAATTGCAAGTTTTCTATATTCTTCAATTAATTCGCTCATAAATCTCACCCTGATTTAATTATAACACAATTTTTTGATATTTGTTGTAAGTAATTTGCTTTCTTAAAAAAATATTCATTCTAAACAAAAGGGCTCTTTTAATGATATAATGTTATTGGTGAAGTATTATGCTGTATAAAAGTATTTTTGGAAGAAAGCCTAAAAAAGAAAATAAGAAAGAGTTTTGTCAAAGAATTGTTGAACTATTAAATCATATTGAGTATGTTAGTGATGGAAGCATATATAGTAATGGCTTTTATATGCTAAATGATATGTTTAGATTTAGTAATTTGAATAATGGCTATGTTGATATAGATGATTTATTAAATGAAAGTGATGAATCTTTTGAAAACATATTTGATTTATGCAATTCAAATAATTATGAAATTACCGAAGAAGAAATATTAATTAATATAGACATAATTGTTAATTGTTTATTTAATTTTAAAGATAATAATAATAGATATTTTTATAACAAGGAAAAAGCATTTGAAATTGTAGATATTATTGCGAGAGCAATAAAAGAATATTTGTTGGGCTACGGTTATGTATTAAGATATGATGAAGAAAAAGAACAATTTTTTATCGTAGAAAATGATATTGCTATTGACCTTGATGAAATAGATGATATGAAATTAAAAAGTGAAATCATTAGTTATTATGATTATAAAAATGTTGATGACTTGGAAGAAAAGAAAAAAGTTATATTTTCTTTAATTAGTAAATTAGAAAGTAGAAAAAATGATATTAGTAAAATAATGGGAAATAAAATTGCTGATATGTTTAGTAATTATGCTAATAATTTTAATTTAAGACATAATAATGTAGATGAAAATTATAAAAAATATTACAATAAACAAATAGCCGATATGAATGAAGAAGAAATCTTAAAATGGTGGAATTATATTTTTGCTTTTATGATAAATGTATATTTGAATTTAAATAAATTAAAAGATGTTAATATAAATGATAGCTATAAGTGATAATTAAAAATGTGTACTTTTATAAAGATTTAATTTTAATAAGAATTAAGTCTTTTTTTTATTTATAAATGTGTATAAATCAATTTATAAATCTTTAAAAAGTTTTTTTCACATTTTTAAAGAAAAACCTTTTAAGAACGAAGTAAGTATCATATAATTAATCTTCATATGGTAAGGAGGTGGCATAAAGTGAAAGAAGAAGCATTAAGAAAAATTGTATCTTCAATATGTGATGATTATATTGATACACTTTTAACTGGTATAGAAGAAAATGAAAAAGATTTTCCCTATACTCTTGCTTGTGCTAATTTTATTAGTGAATTAAAATCAAAAAATATCATTGTTAATTTATATACAACATTTGATATGCAAATTGTAGATATGATATATCGAGAAACAAGCAATTATTTAGCAAGGTAGGTACTATATGAAAAATAAAATATTTGGTTATGTTAGAGTTAGTAGTAAAGAACAAAATGAAGATAGACAACTTATTGCTTTCAAAGAATTTGGTATTGATGAAAGAGATATTTATATAGACAAACAAAGTGGGAAAGATTTTAGTCGAGAACAATATAATATTCTTAAATATATATTAAGAGAAAATGATGTTTTAGTAATTAAGAGTATTGATAGATTAGGTAGAAATTATAATATGATTATTGATGAGTGGAAAGATATTACAAAGAATATAAAAGCAGATATAGTTGTAATAGATATGCCATTATTAGATACTAGGAATAATAAAGATTTATTAGGAACATTTATTAGTGATTTAATTTTACAAATATTATCTTATGTGGCAGAACAAGAAAGAACTTTTATTAGGCAAAGACAAAAAGAAGGTATAGCAGCAGCAAAGAATAATAATGTTAAGTTTGGAAGACCTAAAATAGAAAAATCACAAAATTTTGATATTGTGGTTGATAAGTGGAAAAATAAAGAAATCAAAACTAAAGAAGCAATAGAAATACTAGGATTAAAACCTAATACATTTTATAATTTAGTTAAACAATAGTTTTATTTATTAGAGTGTAAAAAGTTATCAACATAGTTTTCATAATCAGTCATATTTAATTTTTTAATACACTCTTTTTTTATTATATTTTTTTCATAATTATATTTATCAATATCATATTTATTTGAATTATTATGTAAATATTTTAACAGTTTTTCATCTTTCCTAGTAGCACTTTTATATTCCTTTGATTGATAAAGTAAATTAACAGCATTCTCACATATAGTTTGTTTATCATAAATAAAATTCATTCTATAACAATATCTTTTGTTAGGTTTATTAGTAGCATAATACTTATTACATAATTCGCATTGTTTAATATAGTATGAAACATTAGAAGAAAATAAACAATCTAAAAACATATATAACAATTCAATATCATCTTTATAATTTCCTTCTTTATGAATAGTTAAATCAAATGTTCCACCATTATTATTTTTTACTTGTTGCTCTAATAGATTAATTTTATTATTTTTAGGTAATGCCATATCTTTATCCCAAAAAACTAAATCTTTATCTTTTTTATTATTTGCATAATGTATAGTTATATTACTTTCATTAGATAATTTTATATTATGTTTTGTTATTCTTTTGCTAATAGGTGGAACTGTTATATTATGAGTTGCAATAAAACTAAAATAAGAATCTTTATCTATTTTATCTTTGCCTAATTTTAATGAATAGTCATATATCTTATCAAGTTCATTGCTCGCAGAAGAAGAAAAATTATCAAAATAAGTAATAATATCATATACCTTAAAAAAATTGTTATCATTAGTTTTATAACCGAATGAAATATAAGGTTTATTATTTTTGTTTGTGCTTAATTCTTCGCTATATCTAAAATAATACATATTAATCTCTCGCTTTCAAAAAAATTTTCTTTATTTTAACATATGTCGGATAGTTTTGCAAAAAATATATTTTAAATTTCCTTATAACTTATTATCTTTTTTGCTATTCTTTTATTGCAAGCAGAAATTATAAATATTTTTTTCCTAGGATATAATTTTTGTTTAGCATAAGAAAGTGAGGAGTTTTTATGAAAATAAAAAATAAGGAAAATGTTATAGTTTTATCTTATTACAAAGAAGATAAATTAGATTTAAGTATAAAGGTAGAAGAAAAATTAAAAGAATATTGTGAGTATAAAAATTATAAAGTATTAGAAATAATTAGAAAAATTTATCATAATAATATTGAAACAATACTTAATGATATAATTTCTATTAATCCGAAAGATATAAATAAAATAATTATTTATGATATTAATGATATAGCAACTAGTGATAAAGAAATTGTTATGTTTGAGTCATTATTTAATATTGTTAATATAGAATTAGAAACAATTAATCAAGGTATTATTGGTAATAATTTAAAATCTAATTGCATTATAATTGATGATAATATTAAAGAACAAAATAAGCAATTCATTATTTGTGAAGATAGTCCGTTTGATTAAAAGTATTTTAAAATTTATTTAATCATAAATTTTATTAGGTGGTTAAGTATGAAGATAGTAAATGTCTTTAATGAAAATGGGAAAACATTGCAACAAATAATGGAAGAATTTTTAGTTGATTATTGCCTTGAAATTGGCTTTTTCAAAAAATAATCTTATAATATATTTGTTAATGTGTTTTACCAAGAAAGGAGTAGAAATTTGAAAAGTAAAACATATAACTGTGCTTTGTATATTAGACTATCTCGTGAAGATGGAGATAATATGGAAAGTGAAAGTATTAAAAATCAAAGAGACTTAATTCATATGTTTTTAGAAAGAACAGAAGAAAAATTAGTATATATTGATGAATATGTAGATGATGGTTTTACTGGCTCTAATTTTGATAGACCTTCTTGGAAAAAACTATTAACTGATATAGATAATGGTAAAGTTAATACTATTATTACCAAAGATTTATCTCGTATGGGTAGAGATTATATCTCAATGGGGGAATATATCGAAAGAATATTCCCCGAGAGAGGTATAAGATATATTGCTATAAATGATGATATTGATACCTTATATGAAACACCAGGATTAGAGTTTTTGCAATTTAAATTAATGTTTAATGATTATTATTTAAAAGATACATCAAAGAAGATAAGAAAAATTGTAAGAGCAAAAAAAGAAAAAGGACAATTTTTAGGGTGGAAAGCTGTATATGGTTATAAGAAAGACCCTAATGATAAACATAAGTTAATTGTTGATGAAGAAGTAAGACCTATAATAGAAAGAATTTTTAATTTGGCATTAGAGGGTAAAAGTCCAAGACAAATAGCTAATATTTTTTCTAATGAGAAAATACCAACTCCAAGTATTTATGCAAACTTAAATCGTGGTATAAAGTCCACTGCTTATGAATTATGGTGTCCTAGAACTATTGAAGAAATGCTTATAAATGAAACCTATATTGGTAATTTGACACAAGGCAGAAGAAAGAAATTAAATTATAAATCAAAAAAGGAAATTAGAACACCAAGAGAGGATTGGATAATTACTGAAAATACTCACGAGGCAATTATAGATAATGATACATTTTATACAGTCCAAGATTTATTAAAGAAAAATAAGAATAAAGCAAATAGTAAAAATATGAAATTATTAAGTGGCTTTATGAGGTGTAAAGAGTGTGGTCATGCCATAGGTATAAATAAAAGTAGTGATGGTAAAAGAGCATATTGCTGTTGTACTTATTATGTATCACATAGTAAATATGGTTTATGTACTCCTCATTCTTGCAACTATGATAAATTAGAAAAAGCAGTTTTAGATAATATAAGGAATATGTGTAATGAGTATGTTGATAGTTCAACTTTTAAAGATAAGGTAGAACAAAGTAAAAAACAAAATGATATTAGAGTTAAATTACAAAATGATATTAATGTATTAGATAAGAAAATTGCTAATAATTTAACATACATTGATAAGATATATGAAGATAAGTTAAAAGATAATATTGATTTGGAAATGTTTAATCGCTTATCTTTAAAGTACAAAGAGGAAATAGAAATATTTAAAAATAAGAAATTAGAGTTAGAAGAAGAAATTAATAGTATCGGAACAAATGAAACAGCAAAAGAAAAAGAAGATACATTAAAAAAGATAAAGGAATATTTATCTTTTGCTAAACCAAATAGAAATCTATTAGTCAATTTGATTGATGAAATATTAATAAGTGAAGATAAGACAATAGAAATACATTATAAATTTAAATTAAACTAATATTATAAGTATAATAACCGATGGGTTAAACGGCATTAAAACTTATAATAAATTTTTTGAAGAATTTTTATTATAAGTTTACCATCCGATGTCCAATTCTACCACCGATAATAGTTTTACCTTTTAGGTTATTTAGAGTAAAATTATCGTATTTTTCTCTTGAAACTATAAAAGAACCATCTCTTTTAGTTAATCCTGCAAATGTAACTAAATAGTCTTTTTCTCCGTTGTTATAAACATAAATTGTTGCTTCACTACCACAAAAACCAATTTCAACATCACCTGATAAAACAGCAGCTGTTACTTTATCAGCGCCAGCAGCCAATATAATTTCAACATCTAATCCTTCTTCTTCAAAATAGCCTAAAGCATGAGCTACATATTGTGGTGCGTAGAAGATACTGTGAGTAACTTCTGCAACTTTTACTTTTTTAAGTTTATTGTCATTAACATTAAAATGTTTAAATAAAACGATGCCAACAACTAATATAACTAAAATCATTGGCAAAATAAGTTTTTTCAACATATTTTATACCTCCTCGTTTATTATATTCTAATAGTTTTGTTTTGTTAATGATTATATATAAATATATTATTAGTTGTTTTACTATAATAAGAAGAGTGTAGTTGTGGTTAAAAAAATTTAAAGATTGATTTAGTTAATTATTATGAAAATTTGATTTTAAACACATAGAGATTTTAGATAACAATGAAGAATTATATTGTTTTGACATCAAAATGTAAAATTAAAACTATTTTAATCTACTATTGTTTACCATATTTATTTTTTGTGTTATAATCAAACTAATGACAAATAGTATTAAAAGAGGGAGTGATATAATGATTTGTCCAAACTGTGGTGGAGAAAATACTGAAGGTTCTATATTTTGTGTTAAATGTGGAATTAATTTAAAAGAAACAACTACTCAAGATGAAATTAAAACAACTGAACCAAATCAAAAAAAAGAGCAATTGAATAATCAAAGTACTAATCAACAAAAGTTTGAAGAGGTTAAAAAAACAGCCGTACATTATTTTAAATATGCAAAGGATGTTTTGTTAAATCCTTATAAGACTTTTAAAGAAAAAGAAACAAAATTAACAGAAACTAAAAATGCTTTAATATTTAGTGGAATATTAGCTGTAGTTATGATGTTAATAACATTATTAACAGCAATGATTACATCTATATTTGTTAAAGAATTAAGCGCGAAAACGCTTAAACTACATACAGTGGTTAAATTTAGTAATTTAGGTGATTTAAACTATTTAGTTTTAATCGGAAGAAATTTATTAATTTATGCAGGAATTATTGCTGCAATTGCAGGAGTTTACTACATTGTTAGTTTAATTTTTAAGAAAGAATCTAAATTTACAAAATTATTATCTATTTCAGCAACGTCAATTATTCCTTTTATTGCTTTAGGAATGATTCTATCACCTATACTTAGTTTGATTTGGACACCACTTTCAATAATTGCAAAAGTAGGTGGTCTAGTTTATTCAATTTTGGTTTTTATGAGTTTAATAAAAGAAGAATTATCTTTTGAAACAAAAGATTTAGAAATTAAATTTCATCTTATTTGTTTAACAATTTTAGGAACAATTGGATATTATTTATACATCAAATTATTTATGGCAGTTGTTAATAGTGGGTTAAATGATTTATTAAATATTTTCAAATAAGAGTTTTAAAAAGAACTCTTTTTTGTTATAATTAGTAAGAGGTAATAATATGGATTTAACAAGTTTGAATGAACAACAAAAAAAAGCGGTTTTAAAAAAAGATGGACCTATATTAGTTATGGCAGGAGCAGGAAGCGGTAAAACTAGGGTGCTTACAACTAGAGTTGCCTATTTAATCGAACAAGGAGTTAGCCCTTATAATATTTTAGCTATTACTTTTACCAATAAAGCAGCGAAAGAAATGAAAGAAAGAATTTATGACTTAATAGGTGATAATCAGATTCAAGTATCAACATTTCATTCATTTGGTTTGAGATTAATAAGGGAAAATTATCAATTGTTAGGATATAATAAAAATTTTACTATTATAGATAGTGATGATAGTAATTCAATAATAAAAAAAATATTAAAAGAATTAAATATCGATGAAAATGTAAAAAGTATAAAAAATGCAATTAGTAGTAACAAAAACGAATTAATCACACCTTTTGAGTACGAAAAATATGTTCAAACTGATTTTGATGAAGTAGTATTAAAAGTATACGAAAGATATGAAAGAAAGCTAAAACAAAGTAATTGTGTCGATTTTGATGATTTGTTATTACTTCCTATTATGCTTTTTAGAAAAGAACCAGAAGTTTTAAAAAAAGCACAAGAAAAATATAAGTATATATTAATTGATGAATATCAAGATACAAATGAAGCTCAATACATATTAGCTAAAATGATTAGCGCTAAATATAAAAATATTTGTGTTGTTGGGGATGATAGTCAATCGATTTATTCATGGAGAGGTAGTAACTACAAAAATATTTTAAATTTTGAAAAAGATTATCCTGATTGTGAGGTTATATTATTAGAACAAAATTATCGTTCTACTAAAAAAATAATTGAAAGTTCTAATATATTAATTAAAAATAATACAGTTAGAAAAGATAAAAATTTGTGGACTTTAAATTCTAGTGGGGAAGATATAGTCTATTACCAAGCTATCAATGAAATAGATGAAGCGAGGTATGTAGTCAATCAAATTCATGAATTATTAAATAAAGGTGAAAAATTAAGTGAAATTGCTGTTTTATATAGAACAAATGCGCAATCGCAAAACTTTGAAAAAGAGTTATTACTATCAAATATACCATATAAAATAGTAGGAAGTTTTTATTTCTATAACAGACGTGAAATAAAAGATTTAATGTGTTATTTAAAACTTATTTATAATACATACGATGATCATAGTTTACTTAGAATTATCAATGTTCCGAAAAGAAAAATTGGAAAAGTTACAATTGAAAATTTAGTTAATAAAGCTAATTTAGAAAATAAACCGATTTATGAGGTTATTAATAGTGGAAAAGAATTAGAATTTAAAAAATTAATTGAACATTTTAGGGAAATTAAAGATGAATTAACTTTAACTCAATTAGTTGATTTAGTTTTAGAAGAATCAGGTCTAAGAGAGGAAATTATAAATAGTAATGAATTAGAAAGTGAATTAAGATTAGAGAATTTAGAAGAGTTTAAAACGATTACTTCACAATTTGAAGAAAAATATGGTATAATCAGTTTAGAAGAATTTTTAGCTGAAGTATCATTAGTTTCTGATATTTCTGAATATCGCAATAATGATAATGCCGTAACTTTAATGACAATTCATTTAGCTAAAGGTTTGGAATTTAATAATGTTTTTGTGGTTGGACTAGAAGAGGGATTATTCCCACATTTTAATGCTGTTACTAATAGTGAAATAGAAGAAGAGAGAAGACTTTGTTATGTTGCAATAACAAGAGCAAAAAAAAGATTATTTTTAGTTAATGCTTTAAAAAGAACTTTGTATGGTATTACTAAAGAAAATCCTATAAGTAGGTTTATTAATGAATTAAATCTTAAAACAGAAAATGTTAAAAGAAAAACTAACTCTAAACTTAATGAAGTTGTTGACGATAGTGTTTCTTATGAAATAGGAGAACATATTAAGTTTGATTTGTACGGTGAAGGGGTTATTGTAGGAATTAGTGACAAGATAATAACAGTTGCTTTTAAACACCCACATGGAATTAAAACATTAATTAAAGGACATAAAAATATAAGGAAGGTATAATATGACATTAGATATAATATATAATATTGAAAAATTTGCTTTTAAAGTAAAAGAGTGGTTTATTGAAAATGGAGGAAATCCATTTTTATGGATTGGCATATTTTTATTTGGTGTATTCATGTTTGAAGTTATATATCAAAGTTTAAACAAAGATTAGGAGAGATATTATGGAATTGAAAGAATTATTTAAAGATATAGAAAAGCACTTAGAAAAAGAAGTTAAACTAGAAGGTTGGATTAGAAATCATAGGAAACAAAAAGAGTTTGGATTTATTGATTTTTATGATGGAACAACTTTTCAAAGTATACAAATTGTATATGAAAGTAAGTTAAGTAACTTTGATGAAATATCTAAATTAAGAGTTGGATGTTCAATAGAAGTTAGGGGTACATTAGCAAAATCACAAGGAAATGGTCAAGATTATGAGATTTTAGCAAGTGATGTTATATTGTTAGGTGATTGTCCCGAAGATTATCCAATTCAACCTAAAAGGCATACAAGAGAGTTTTTAAGAGAAGTAGGATATTTAAGACCTAGAACTAATTTATTTCAAGCGGTATTTAGAATTAGAAGTCTAGCTGCCCATGCAATTCACACTTATTTTCAAGAAAATGGATATGTATATTTCCATTCTCCAATAATTACAGCAAGTGATTGCGAGGGTGCAGGAGAGATGTTTCAAGTGACTACGTTAGATTTAGATAAAATTGCTAAAACAGGTAAAGTTGATTATAGCAAAGATTTCTTTGGGAAACCAGCTAATCTAACAGTATCAGGGCAATTGCAAGGAGAAGCATATGCTCTAGCTTTTAGAAAGATTTATACATTTGGTCCAACATTTAGAGCTGAAAATTCTAACACTAAAACTCATGCATCTGAATTTTGGATGATTGAACCAGAAATTGCTTTTTGTGATTTAAATCAAGATATGGATATTATGGAAGATATGCTTAAGTTTATTATTAAGTATGTTTTAGAAAAAGCCCCTTTAGAAATGCAATTTTTGGATAAATTTGTTGAAAACGGATTAATTAATAAATTAGAACATGTATTAAATAGCAAAGCAGTTAGAATTACTCATCATGAGGCTATTGAAGTACTAATTAACAGTGGTAAAAAATTTGAAAATGAACCGAAGTACGGGGAAGATTTAGCAACAGAACACGAAAAATATCTAACAAGTTATTATAATTCACCAGTATTTGTTAAAGATTGGCCAAAAGAAATTAAAGCATTTTATATGCGTTTAAACGATGATAATAAAACTGTTGGAGCAGTTGACTTATTAGTACCACAAGCCGGCGAGTTAATGGGTGGTTCTCAAAGAGAAGAACGTTTAGATGTCTTAGTTAATAAAATGAATGAATTAGGGGTTCCAACTGATGGTATGGATTGGTACTTAAATTTGAGAAAATATGGCGGTTGTGTTCACTCTGGATTTGGTATGGGATTTGAAAGACTATTAATTTATTTAACTGGCGTAGAAAATATTCGTGATGTTATTCCATTCCCAAGAACTCCAGGTAACTGTGAATTTTAGTTGTACTAAAACAATATCATCCTTATATACTATAGGGATTTGCAATGAGTTTTAATTGAAAGTACAAGATTACTATTACTGTTAATATATAATAGTATTATAGATAATTGACTGGTAAGGTGCGTGATACGATGAAAAAAACGTTACAGTTTTTGGGGTTTAAGAAAACGAAAACTAGAAAAAAATTTGATTATTACTTTATTAAAGGATTTACATTAGTAGAAATAATAGGAGCGATAGTATTATTGACAGTAATAGGCCTAATAATATATCCAGTAATAAATAATTTAATAAGTGATAGTAAAGATGATTTATATAAAAAGCAAATCGAAGAATTAGAAAGAATATCAAATACATGGGTAACAAGGAATTATAAAAAATTAAAACTAGAAGCAGGATATTCATATAATTTGTCATTTGAAG
>HF989904.1 GCA_000432255.1 Acholeplasma sp. CAG:878
ACGATTTAACAACAGGAAAAGTAAAATGTGAAAAAGGAAATAAACCACAAACAGAATTAACATTTAAAGAAAAAGTTTTAGGTGAAAATAATTCTAACATAGTAACAACAGGAGATGGATTATACTCAAAAACTACTAACACTGGAACAACATATTATTTTAAAGGAGCAGTAGAAAACAACTATGTAAAATTTGCTGATACGATATGGAGAATAGTAAGAGTTAATGAAGATGGAACAATTAGATTAATAACACAAGATAGTGTTATTGAACGTCAGTTATTTAATAGTACATACAACCCATATGATAAAATGTATTATACAAATTCAGAAATCAAAACAGCAGTAGAAAACTGGTATAAAACAAATATAACTGATAAAGGTTTTGATGGAAAAGTAGCAAGTGGAAATTACTTCTGTGAACAAGCAAAAGTAGTATATAATACAGACTTTACTGCTGGAAGTGCGACAGTAGTAACAGAAGATAATTACACACCATCATTCGATTGTACAACAGATGGAAACGGAAAAGGTGTTGTAAGTGGGAAAGTAGGTTTAATAACAGTAGATGAAGTACTATTTGCAGGTGGAGTAATGGCTAGTAGTTCCAACTTTTATCTAAAAAACGGAAGTATATATTGGATGATGAGCCCCGCCGGCTTCAATGATTTTTATGCTTATGCTTGGCTTGTTGACAGCGATGGTCATACCGGCCGCAATGGTGTCAACAGTACTTACGGCATCCGCCCAGTTTTGAACCTAAGTGCTGATACGTTTGTGTCTGGAAGTGGAACAAACTCTGACCCTTATATTGTAAAATAAATGTAAACAGTTTGCTAAAATGAATAAAATATAAGGTTAATCAGTTAATAAAATAAAACTTAATCATCTAAATGGTTAAGTTTTTTTAATGTAATGTTTTTTTGTATACAAAATTAGTGTAATCGCATACATTAAAGTGAGGGGTGATATAGTGGCACTATTTAAAGAAATTGTAACAAAAGCAGTTATTGGTAAAGGTAAAAAAGCTTTTAAAAATAGTTATACCATCAAAACTGATAATAAACCAACAACTGTATTAGGGTGTTGGGTTATAAATCACAAATTTAAAGGATATAAAACAGGAAATCAAGTTGGTGTTGATGGCTCATTTGATATTAATATTTGGTATTCTTATGACAATGATTCTAAAACAGCAGTTGTAAATCAAAAAATTGATTACAATGATTTGTTCAATGTAAAAATCAAAGATGATGCTGACTTATCAGGTGATACTGATATTGTTGTTAGAAGCTTAACTCAACCAAATTGTTCTAAAGTAAACATAGTAGATGATAATCATATTTCATTTGAAATAGACAAAGAATTGGGTGTTGAAATTGTAGGTGAAACAAAAGTTAAAATAGCTATTGAAGCAGATGAGGAACCATGGGAAGAAATATTAGATGATGTAGATGATAAAACTTTAGAAGAAATTGAAAAAGTAGATGAAAACTATATTAAATAGTATCAACTAATTTGTTGATACTTTTTTTAAAGCAAAAATTTTTAAGATTGATTACTTCAACCTTTTTTATTGAAAAAATTATTATTTTTTGATAAAATCATATTATGAAAAATGATTTATATGAATATGAAAACAAATTATATAATTTAGGAATTAACAATATAGGTGGGGTTGATGAAGTTGGAAGAGGACCACTTATTGGACCAGTTGTAGCTGCTTGCGTAGTATTGCCTAAAGGATTCGTATTAGAAGGATTAACTGATTCAAAAAAACTAAGTGAAAAGAAAAGAGAATTATTTTATGATTACATTGTTAAAAATAGTATATATGGAATAGGAATAATTGATGCTGATATAATTGATGAAGTAAATATTTACGAAGCAACTAAACTTGCTATGTTAGAAGCAATAAAAAATGTGAGAGAACAGGTAAATTTAGAGCATGTTTTAATAGATGCTATGCCACTTGATTTAGATATTGATACAACAAGTATAATTAAAGGAGATGCTAAAAGTATAAGTATAGCAGCGGCAAGTGTAGTAGCAAAAGTTACAAGAGATAGAATGATGTATGAATTAGATGATTTATATCCAAATTATGGATTTAAAAGTCATAAAGGATATCCAACAAAAAAACATATTGAAGCTATTAATAAATACGGTTTAATTCCTGGATACAGGAAAACATATGGACCAGTAAAGGAGATATTAAATGGAAATCAAAACAATTAAAGTCGGTTTTTTACAAACAAATTGTTATATTTTAACTCTTAATGATAAATGTTTAATTATAGACCCAGGTGATGAAGCAGACAAAATCATTAAAAATATTGATAAAGATGTAATAGGTATTTTGATTACTCATTATCACTTTGATCATATAGGTGCATTAAACAGTTTAAAAGATAAATATAAATGTTCTATATATGATATATATAATTGTAAAAGTAATATGGAAGTTGGTCCTTTTAAATTTGAAACTATAATTACTAAAGGACATAAAGATGATTGTATAACTTATTATTTTAAAGATAATCAAATGATGTTTGTAGGAGATTTTATATTTAAAGGAAGTATTGGAAGGTGTGACCTTGAAGGCGGTAATTACGATGAAATGTTAAAATCAATTGAATTAATTAAAAAATATGATGATGACATTAAAGTATATCCAGGTCATGGAGATGAAACTACTTTATTATATGAAAAACAAAATAATCCATATTTTTAAGGATGTGAATTTATGATACTTACTAGTAGTAAAGCTATGGAATATTTAGAAAATGCAAGAGGCGGTGATGAAGGATGGATAAATCATTCTATCTGTGTTGGAAACACTGCTGCTATAATTGCAAAAGAATTAAATTTGGATTCTGAGAAAGCCAAAACACTAGGTTATATACATGATATTGGAAAATCAGTAGGTGAGTTTAGTAATCATGTTATGAATGGATACAACTATTTGAAAAGTTTGGGATATGATTTAGAATATTGTAATATATGTTTAACTCATTCTTACTTAAACAATGATTATATGTGTACTGCAGGAGGAATACCAGAGGATATACCATTTAGAACACAATTTATCAAAGAACATGAATATACAATTTATGAAAAAATTATTAACCTATGTGATTTGATGTGTACTAGCAAAGTTTTAACATTAGACAAGAGATTAATAGAAATAATGATTAGAAGAGGAGCATACCCTAATAGCCAATATCATATAAAAGAAGCGTATAAATTAAAAGAATATTTTGATAATTTATTAGGATTTAATCTATATGATTTATTCCCAGAAATAAAGAATAATTTATAAAATTTTTTGTTGCTTAAATTTTAATCGTATGTTACAATAATTAATAGTTTTGGAGGTTTATTATGAAAGATATGAATGTAGAAATTTTAAAAAATTGTTACTTGAAGGAAGATGGAAAACTAGATAGAGAAGAAAGTAAATTATTTTCTGGAAAAGTAGCAGGTGTTTGTTATGCCAAGGAAGGTTATAGAAAATTAGAAAATGAAGATGTAGAAAAGACTAAAAGAAGAATTAGTATGACCATGGATAATGGACATCATAGTGTCTATGACCATGTTACAATTACTTTAAATTTAGAAAATATTCCTAAAATATTAGCAATGGTTTTAAATAATGAACATCAATATACAACAAGTGAAAAATCAGCTCGTTATACAAAAATTGTTAGAATGGAAGGTTCAGTTATTACTGAAAATGAAGAAATATTATATAACAAATGGTTAGAAATATTTAAAATTAAAATAAAAGAACAATATGGAAATGTATTTGATGACTCCAAAATAACAAAATTAGCTCAAGAAAATGCTAGATATTTAGTTACTGTTTTTTGTCCAACTACAATGGTTTATACAACTACTTTTAGACAAATTAATTATATTGCATCTTGGATGAAGGATTATATAGAAAAAGCAAAAACACCATTTGAACTTAAGCTTGCTAAAGCAATGAAAGAATTCATTTCTTGTTTAGAAAAAGAAAATATTTTAGAACCTGGATTAATGATGAATGATAAATGTCGTAAACTATCTATTTTTGGTTCAAATTTAGAAAACAAAAGACCATATTTTGGTGATGTATACCAAACATTATACAAAGGTTCATTTGCCCAATATGCTCAAGCACATCGTCATAGAACTTTAAATTATCAATTACAAATGTTAGATGAAAAAGAATATTTTGTTCCACCAATTATTGAAGATGATGAAAAATTAGTTAATGAGTGGTTATCTGATATTAAATCAGTATCAGATGTAACACCTCAAGGTGAATTAGTATTAATAAGTGAAGATGGAAACTATAGCAATTTTATTTTAAAATGTAAAGAGAGATTATGTTCGGCCGCACAATTAGAAATTATGAGACAAACATTAAAAACTTTATTAACTTATCAAGAAGAATTAGAACGCACTTCTCATCCACTTAGTGAAGATATTAAAATGTATACAAAAGGTTCAAGATGTACATTTAATGATTACAAATGTTCTTCAAGTTGTAATTTTAAAGAAGGAATTAATTGTACTCGTAAAATATAAGAATAGTTAAAAACTATTCTCTTTTTTTCTTTAATATGATATAATTATACTGGTTTTTAAATATGCTGGAATAGCTCAGTTGGTAGAGCAACGCACTCGTAATGCGTAGGTCGTAGGTTCAAGTCCCATTTCCAGCACCATATTGTTATTTTGATAGTCAAAAATAAACTATAATTAACAATTATATATTATATAGTGATGGGATGATTTGTGAAAAAATAAAAGTGTATTGGCAGGATTAGTAATTATACTTTGTATTTCACTTAAGGTGCCCATCATTTTTTAAAGTGTGACATAAAATATATTATTAAATTTTCAATGTTATATTATAGTAGATAATTAGGAGAATTATATGAGTTTTATAAAAAGAATAGTTGCTAAACGTGCTTTGAAAAGAAAAATTAAAAATGAATTATGTGATAGTTTCATTAAGCAAATCGATATTGCAATAAAAGATATTGATAACTTGTTTTTAGATGAACAAAATTTTTTGGAGTTAAATAAAGAGGTTGAATGGAAAAATAAAAATTGGGCATTAATTATGTCACTAGAACAAAAAAATATAAAAGAACTAAAGAAAACGACTAATTATAAACGACTTTTAAATAATATTGAAATTTTAAAAAATAATATTGAAACATTAAAAAAACAAATAATTATACATAATAACAAAGTTGCTAAAAATAAAATCGAAAATGCTTATGAATTAATAGGAGATGTAGAAGGAGTAAAATTAGATGAACAACAAATGACTTGTATTGTAAAAGAATTTTACAACCATCTTGTTATTGCAGGTGCTGGAGCAGGAAAAACAACCACTATAATAGGGAAAATAAAGTTCTTATTAAAATCTAAAAAGTGTAATCCAGAGGATATCTTGGTTTTATCTTTTACGAATGCATCAGCGAAAGAAATGAAAGAAAGAATTACTAAAGAAACTGGATTTAATATAGAAGCATCAACATTTCATAAACTAGGGCTTAATATTATTACTAAAGTAGATGGAGTAATTCCTATAATAACAAAAATAGATTTATATAAATTTATAAGTGAACAATTATCTTTGAATATAAAAAATATAAAATATTTAGATATGTTGTGTTCATATTTATTGTACAATCGAATTCGATTTAAATCAGAATTTGAATTTACGACCAGTGAAGAATATGAAGAATATTTGCAGTCAAATCCACCAATTACTATCAACAATGAGACTGTAAAAAGCTATGGTGAATTGGATATTGCTAATTTTTTAACTAAAAACGGAATATCATATATTTATGAAAAATCATATAAAATAGATACGCGAACAAGTGAATATGGACAGTATTATCCAGATTTTTATTTGCAAGATTATGATATTTATATTGAATATTTTGGTATAGATAAAAATGGTAATGTTCCTTCATACTTTAAAAGTAAAAATGGATTTGATGCAAAAGAAGAATATAATAAGTCTATGGAATGGAAAAGGAATGTACATAAAGAAAACGAAACAACATTAGTAGAGTGTTATGCTTATGAAAAATTTGATGGTATTTTACTTGAAAACTTAAGAAAAAAATTAATTGAATGTAAAGTTGAATTAAAACCAAAACCTACAGAAGAGTTATGGAAACAAATATCAAATGAAAACAATCATATGCTTGACGGAATTATTGAATTATTTGAAACTATTATTAATTTAATGAAAAGTAATAATTATACAATTTCTATGTTGCGTGAACTAAATGCAATAGGAAGTGATTTTCAATCAAATGATTTAATTATTTCACTTATTGAACCAATATATAATGCATATAATTCCAAATTAAATTCCAATAATGAAATTGATTTTAACGACATGATTAATATTGCTAATGAATATGTTATCGAAGAAAAATTTGTTAGTAATTATAAATATGTTATTGTTGATGAATATCAAGATATTTCTAAAACAAGATTTTTACTGTTAAACAATATGAGAAAATCTAATAATTATAATTTATTTTGTGTAGGTGATGATTGGCAAAGTATTTATCGTTTTGCTGGCAGTGACATAGGATATATTTTAAATTTTGAACGCTATTGGGGTCTTAGTGAAATTAGTAAGATAGAAACAACTTATCGATTTAGTCAAAGTTTAATCAATATTAGTAGTAACTTTATAATGCAAAACCCCTGTCAAATAAAAAAGAATATTAGAGGAAATAATAATATTAATAGTTTTCCTTTGGGAGAAATAAATGGTTTTAATGATGAATTTGCTATTACATTTATGCTTAAGAAATTTGATGATTTACCTATTAATAGTAGTGTATTTCTAATAGGAAGATATTCATTTGATATAAAATTATTAGATAATAATATTTTTATTAAGTATTACTATAATAACATTAACAAAATGATTGATGTAAAATATAATAATAGACCTGATTTAAAAATATCATTTCTTACTGTACATAAGTCAAAAGGACTACAAGCTGATTATGTATTTATTATAAATAATAAAAATTCAAAAGTTGGTTTTCCAAGTAAAATTCAAGATGCACCAATTTTAGAACTTTTACTTGATAATTATGATAATTTTCCATATTCAGAAGAAAGAAGACTTTTCTATGTTGCCCTAACAAGAGCAAAGAAAAAAGTTTTTATTGTTACTGTTAAAAATCAAGAATCGATGTTTGCTTTAGAATTAAAAAATGATTATCAATCAGAAATCAAGCGGGAAAGATATGAATGTCCAAAGTGTGGTGGTAAATTATATAAGAAAAAAGGAAAATATGGTGAATTTATAGGATGTTCAAATTATAGTGTTACAGGATGTGATTACAAAAGAAAAATCGGATAGTTTTATTCAATTTTTTTTGAAAATTGTATAAATCATGATATAATATTATTTAGTTGGGTTATTATTTTTGATAATTCATAATTTGGAGGTTTATAATGATAGGTAAGTTGATTGTTGTTGAAGGAACTGATTGTTCTGGAAAAGAAACACAAACAGAATTATTAATAAAAAAACTTAATGAACAAGGAATTAAGACAGTACGATATAGTTGTCCCTTTTATGCCACACCGACAGGAAAAATTATTGCTGGTCCATATTTAGGAAAAGAATCAGTTTGTAATGGTTGGTTTCCTGAAACGGCAGTTAATGTTCCAGCTAAAGTAGCGTCTTTATATTATGCGGCTGATAGAAAATACAACATCGGAAAAGTAATAGAAGCGCTAAATAGTGGGGTAAATGTTATTTTAGATAGATATGTTTATTCAAATATGGCTCATCAAGGTGGTAAAATGGAAACTTGTAGTGAGCGTGATAATATGTTTACTTGGTTAGAAAAATTAGAATTTGAATTATTAGGATTACCAATCCCTGATGTAAGAATATTTTTGCATATGCCATACCTTCAATCATTGGAACTTAAAGCTTTAAGAAGTGAAAAATTAGATGAACTTGAAAGAAGTAAAGAGCATCTTTTGAAAGCAGAACAAACATATTTTGAATTAGTGAGAAGATATGATTTTAAAACGTTTGAATGTGTTTGCGAAAATAGAATAAAAACAATTGAAGAAATAAATCAGGAATTATATGATTATGTATTGAATACTTTAGTTAAAGAAGATAAAAATTATATGGAATAAGGAGTTATTATGAGTAAGTTTAACTGGAAAAATATATTTATTACAATTTTGTTTATTGGTTTAGCCATATTTGGAGTTAGTGTTTTAACCTCTGAAAATAAGGTTAGTGAACCTAAAGAAGAGGAAAATAAACCAGAACCAATTGTAGAAGAAAAAAAATTAAAAATTATTGATGAGGATTCTAAGACAAGACCAATTGCGATTATGATAAATAATCATCATTCAGCATGGCCACAATCAGGATTACAAGATGCATATTTAGTTTATGAAATAGTAGCAGAAGGTGGAATTACAAGAATGCTTGCAATCTATAAAGATGCTACTACAGAAAAAATTGGTTCAATTAGAAGTTCTAGACATTATTATTTGGATTATGCTTTAGAAAATGATGCAATTTATGTTCATTTTGGATGGAGTCCACAAGCTCAGCAAGATATAAAAACTTTAGGAATTAATAATATAAATGGAATGGCTGATGCTGGATTTTGGCGAGATAAAAATTTAAAAAGAGCAAGTGAGCATACTGCATTTACTAGTATTGAAAAACTAAATGAAGTAATTAAGAAAAAAGGTTATCGAGATGAAAGTAGTAGAGATACATTATTAGATTATAGTATTGATGAAATTGACCTATCTACTATGGAAGGTGCGATTAAAGCTGATGATATCACTATTAAATATTCAACATATCATACAACTTCATATAAATACGATTCTAAAAATAAAGTTTATTTAAGAAGTATGAGTGGTAAAGAAAATATTGATTTAGTAACTGGAAAGCAATATACAGTTAAAAATATCATAACTTATAAATTGAAAAATTATAGTTTAGGTGATGCTAAAGGTAGACAAGAACTAGAAAATATTGGAAAAGGTGAAGGATATTATATAACTGATGGTTATGCAGTACCAATTACTTGGGAAAAAACAAGTCGTTCAGCTCAAACTGTTTATCGTTATAAGAATGGTAAGGAAATAAAAGTAAATGATGGCAACACATATATTCAAATCCAACCAATTAATCAAAAATTAGATATAAAATAGATTATATGTTTAGTAGTTTTTAAAATTTAATTATATAATATTTTAGAATATTGAGGTGAGTTAATGCAAATAGATGATGAAGAGTACCTGAAAATAGTTTCAGATATCCTAAATGATTCTAGATTTTTAAATTTAAAATCTTTTGTTCATCATGGAGTTAATAGATATGAACACTCCTTAAAAGTGTCATACAAAGCATATAAGTATGCTAAAGCTAAAAAACTTGATTACATAGCTGTTGCAAGAGGTGGATTATTGCATGATTTCTTCGAAAACTCTAGTAATGCAAAAGCAAAAGAAAGATTTTTTAAAACCTTTACTCATTCGAAAATTGCTTTAGAAAATGCTAGTCAAAAGTTTAATATAAATGCTTTAGAAGCTGATATCATTGTAAGTCATATGTTTCCAATTAATAGTATAATACCAAAACATAAAGAAAGTTGGTTAGTTAGTTTAGTTGATAAAAAAATTGGCTTATGTGAGTGGGGAGCTAAGTTTAAGTATCAAGCTTGTTATTTGTCGAATTTTATAGTACTTTTACTATTTAATTCAATAAAATAGATTACAATAGTAATCTTTGTGTCTTCGTAGCTCAGTAGGATAGAGCAATCGCCTCCTAAGCGGTAGGTCGTGGGTTCGATTCCCTCCGAAGACGCCAGATTGTTATTAAAGACTTAAAATCTTTTAGGTTTTAAGTCTTTTATGATATAATTATATATAAATGAGGTGTTCTTATGGAAAAAATAACAGAAGAATATGTTGTTGATAGAGTTATAAATTTTATGGAAAACAAGGAAAATGGTAATTGGCACCATGAGAAAACAGTTAAAACAGATTTACATAAACATGGGGTTGATATTAAATTAATTGGTGGTAAAAGAAATAGTGAATATTTTTTTATTGAATGTAAAGGAAAATCTTATTCAAAATCTTCAGAGACAATTAATAAAGAGTGTTGGCTTAATGCTTTAGGTCAATTAATTACAAGAATGGATGTAAAAAGATATTCTATTTCAAAGAAAGATGGAGTAATCTCAAGTATAAATCATGCTTATAAGTATGGTCTAGGTTTATATTGGAAATCTGCTCAAGTTGCACTAAGAAGAATTCCAAAAGAGATTGCAGAAGTTTTGTGTTTACATATATTTTCTATTAACGATAATGGTGAAGTTAAATATTTTACCCCAAGTATGTTTGGAAAATATTATTTTGATGACAAATTTATTTAGCCATGATGTTTAAAAAAACTTTTGACTTTTACAGAAACTGTCAAAAAATTTACATGTTTTAGAAAATAGTTTTATTTTTGTTTTTAATATGTTATAATTTAAATGAAACTAATTTTGCTGGTATAGTTTAGTGGTAAAACAGCTCCTTGGTAAGGAGCAGCGGACAGTTCAATTCTGTCTTCCAGCACCATGCGAAAAAACAAAAGTCTTATAAAAAGGCTTTTTTTGATATGCTATATCAAAAAACTCCTAAAAAAATAATTACTTATTTATATTTTATTATTTTGTAAATTTATTATATTGTGGTATAATCATTTTAGTATTTGAGGGAGATATTTTATGACAAGTAAAGAAATTTTAGAAAAAATTAAAAGTTTAACAAATCAAGAAAAAAGAAATATTTCATATGATGAGTTAATTGAAATAATTAATAAATTAACGCCAAATGAAATTATCGAACTAAGTAATATTATTGGCTATCCAGTATTTACAAGATTATGCATGGGTGTTTTAAAGCATAAATTTGTTTTGTTACAAGATGGAGCTGCAGCAATTATTGTTAATGAAAATGGACAAATATTGCTTCAATCTAGGGCTGATAATGAACGATGGGGTTTACCTGGTGGATGTCAAGAACTAGGAGAAAGATTTGAAGATACAGTTATTAGAGAAATAAAAGAAGAAACTAATCTTGATATAAAAGAAGAAAACTTAGAGCTAATTGCTATAGTTTCTGGTAATAGTAGAAGAAATGAATATCCAAATGGTGATGTAGTTATTAATAATACAGCTCTATATTGTGTTAGAAATTATTCTGGCAATTTAAAATGGGATAGTGAATCAAAAAGCATGAAGTTTTTTGATTTGGATAATTTACCGACTAATCAAAATGACCCAGATTTAATAGAAATTTATAAAAAGTATTTAAAGGGAAAAACTTTATAATTCAAACGTGATAGGTGATTAATTTGGAAAAAATAACAATAGGTTTATTTACTGATTCTTTTTATCCATTTACAGATGGCGTAGTAATGGTTGTCGATAATTATGCTAGAAGACTAGCAAAATATGCAAACGTAATAGTTTTCGCACCAAAGTATACTTTAAATGAATTTGATGATGACACACTACCTTATAAGGTAGTTAGATGTTATTCACTTAAAGTTCCTTTTATAGATTATTCTATACCTATTACGAAACTAGACAAGAAATTTCAAAAAGAACTTGATAAATATAAGCTAGATATAGTACACATACATTCTCCTTTTACTTTAGGAAATGCAGGTATTAAATATGCTAAACACAACCATGTTCCAAGTGTTATAACTATACATTCTCAGTTTAAACAAGATTTTTTAAGGGCCGTCAAATCAGAAAAATTAGCAACTAAATTAAATGACAAAATAATAAAAGTGTTCAATAAGTGTGATGAGTGTTTTGCTGTCAATAGTGAAATAGCAAGGATATTTCATGATGAGTATGGTCTTAAAAAAATGCCAATAGTTATAAATAATGCAACTGAAATGATAACATTAAAAGATGATAAAAAAGCTATAAATTATATCAACAAAAAACACAATATTAAAAAGAATGAAAAAGTATTTTTATTTGTTGGTAGAATTAATTTGTTAAAAAATATTTTATTTATTGCAGATTCTATAAAAGCAGTAAAAGAAAAAGAACCAAAATTAAAGTTTAAAATGTTATATGTTGGTTGTGGTCAAGATGAAGAAAAATTAGAAAAACATATAATTAAACTAGGATTAGAAGATGATGTTATTTTATGTGGTAAAATAACGGATAGATATGAACTTGCATGTTATTATAAAAGGGCAGATTTATTTTTATTTCCGTCATTTTATGATACTTCATCAATAGTTCAAGTTGAAGCTGCTTCACAAAATACTCCTACTATATTTATAAAAGGAACGGTTACAGCTTCTACAATATCTGATAATGTTAATGGTTTTATTTCTGAAAATACTGTTGGAGCATATTCTGATAAAATAATTGAAGTTATAAAAAATAAGCATTTGTATGATAAAGTATCTAAAAATGCATATATTGATTTGTACAAAACTTGGGATGACTGTGTTACTAAAGTATATAATAGATATCTAGAATTGATTAAAAAGTAAATTAAGAGTTGCCGAAAACTCTTTTTTCATATATAATTGTTAAAGGTGATTTTATGTTAAAAGTTAGTAATTTAAGTATAAGATTTAATACTAAAACATTATTTGAAAATGTTAATTTGGAATTTAAAAGTGACAATTGTTATGGAATAATAGGAGCAAATGGAGCGGGGAAATCAACATTTTTAAAAATAATTAGTGGAACTTTAGAACCTACTAAAGGTGAAGTTATAACTGGTAAGGGAGAGAGGATTTCTATTTTATCTCAAAACCACCATGAATTTGATTCTTATACAGTAATTGAAACTGTAATTATGGGTAATAGTAAATTATATAACATAATGAAAGAAAAAGATGCACTATATTTAAAAGAGGATTTTACCTTTGAAGATGGAATTAAAGTAGGAGAATTGGAAGAAGCATTTGCTAGTATGGGAGGATGGCAGGCTGAAAGTGATGCAGCTATTTTATTAAAAGGATTAGGCATTTCTAATGAATTGCATAATACTTTGATGAGTGAGTTAAAAGATGCTATTAAAGTAAAAGTATTATTGGCTAAAGCATTGTTTGGTGAACCAGATATATTATTATTAGATGAACCAACTAATGGATTAGATTTACAAAGCATTAGGTGGTTAGAAGAATTTTTAATAAATTTTAAAAATATTGTTTTAGTAGTATCACATGATAGACATTTTTTAAATCAAGTATGCACCTGTATGGTTGATATTGATTATGGTAAAATTACGTTATTTGCTGGAAACTATGATTTTTGGTATCAATCAAGTCAATTGCTTCAAAAACAAATGAAAGAATCAAATAAGAAAAAGGAAGAAAAAATGAAAGAATTAGAAGATTTCATTAGAAGATTTAGTGCGAATGCTTCTAAATCAAAACAAGCAACTTCAAGAAAAAAAGCACTAGAAAAAATAGTTTTAGATAATTTAGTGCCGTCAAACAGAAAATATCCATATATTAACTTTGATTTTGATAAAAATGTTTCTAAAAATGTAATAGTTTTAGAAAAAATATGTTATAAAGATATTTTAAAAGATTTTTCATTAACTATTTATCCTGGTGATAAAATAGCTTTAATAGGTCCTAATGAAATAGCCAAAACAACACTTCTTAATATATTAGCAGGTAAATTAGACCCTGATAGTGGTAAAATTACTGTTGGTAGTAATGTCATTATAAGTTATTACCCTAAAAACCATGAAGAATATTTTGCTTCAAATCAAACTTTATTAGAATGGCTAAGAAATTACAGTGAAAACAAAGATGAAACATTTGTAAGAGGTTTTTTAGGTAGAATGTTATTTTCTGGTGAAGATGCACTTAAAAATGTTAAAGTTTTATCAGGTGGAGAGAAAGTAAGAGCCATGTTTAGTAAATTAATGTTAAATAGAGGTAATGTTTTATTATTAGACGAGCCAACTAATCATTTAGACATCGAAGCAATAACTTCGCTTAATGATGGATTAGAAAAATTTTTAGGTGTTTTGGTATTTTCAAGTTTTGATCAAGAATTAATTGAAACTGTAAGTAATAGATTAATCGAAATAAAAAGTGATGGTACATATAAAGATAAAAGATTATCGTATCAAGAATATATTGAAAAATTTGGATTAGGTGATTAAATGTCATTAGTAAAAGTAAAAAATTATTTTGCTAATTTTAAAATGGAAGATAGAATAATAGAATTTGATAGTTCTTCAAAAACTGTTTTTGAAGCTGCTAATCTATTAAATTGTAAGGAAGAGAGAATAGCTAAATCATTAAGTTTTAAGTTAAAAAATAATATAATAGTTATTGTCGTAGCTGGTGATAAGAGGATAGATAATAAAAAATATAAAGAAACATTTAATGAAAAAGCTAAAATGTTAAACTATGATGAAGTAGAAGAATTGACTGGACATGTTGTAGGTGGGGTTTGTCCATTTGCTTTAAACGATGGTGTTTTAGTCTATTTGGATGTTTCATTAAAACAATTTGAAACGGTTTTTCCTGCTTGTGGTAGTAGTAATAGTGCGATTGAAGTTACAATTGAAGAGTTGGAAAAGTATTCTAATTTTGTAGACTTTGTTGATGTTTGTAAATAGTTATAGTGCTAATTTATTTTGTTAATATTTTACTTTGTTGCTTTCTAAAAAAGTAATGTATTATTTAATTATATAAATGATTTATAATTGACCGAAATATTCGGTCTTTTATGTTATAATTTTTACTATTATTTTAAAAAATATTATGATATAATTAAAAAGAAGGTGATTATATGATATATTTAGATTATTCAGCAACAACTCCAACAAGTAAGGAAGTATTAGAAACATTTAATGAGGTTAGCTTAAATTTTATTGGTAACCCAAATTCTAGTCATAAATTAGGTGTTGAAGCTATGAATTTAATTAAGGAATCAACAGAACAAATTAAAAGATTACTTAATATAGATGATTGTGAGATTATATATACAAGTGGTTCATCAGAATCAAATAATTTAGCGATTAAAGGTATTTGTGGAAGATATAAGGGGAAGCACATAATAACTACTAAATTAGAACATTCTTCTATTTATGGTCCAATTGCGACTCTACAAAATGAAGGTTATGAAGTTGATTTTGTTAATTTAGATGAAAATGGATTAGTTGATATAAAACATCTAGAAAGTTTAATAACAGATGATACAGTTTTAGTAAGTATTGCATCAGTAAATAGTGAAGTAGGTGTTTTACAACCAATTAGTGAAATAGCAAAAGTATTAAAAAAATATCCAAAACTATATTTTCATTGTGATATGACACAAAGTATTGGAAAAGTTTTTAATGATTTAACTGATGTTGATTTAGTTAGTTTTACTGCTCATAAATTTTATGGAATTAAAGGAATCGGATGTTTAGTTAGAAAAGAAAATGTTAATTTAAAACCATTAATAGATGGTGGTAAGAGTACAAGTATATATAGAAGTGGTACGCCATGTACATCGTTAATTCCAAGTTTGGCTAAAGCTTTAAGATTAGCATTAGAAAATAGTGAAGAAAAAATAGCTCATATTAAAGAGATAAATGAATATATAAAAAATAATTTAAATAGCGATATAAAAATCAATAGTAATGAATACTCTATACCACATATTTTAAATTTTAGTGTTATTGGCGTAAAACCAGAAACTTTCCAACACGCTTTAGAAATGGATGATATATATATTTCTACTCAAAGTGCTTGTTCAACAAATTCTTCTCCATCAAAAGCAGTTATGGCAGTAACAAGAGATGAAAAAAGAGCAAGTAGTAGTGTAAGAGTAAGTATATCACATCTAACAAGTATGGGAGATGCTAAAAAAGCAGTAGAGTGTATCAATAGAAGATATAGAGAATTAAGATTGGAGAAGTAATATGAAAAGAGAAAATTATATTAGCTGGGATGAATATTTTATGGGTGTTGCTTTAATTACTCAAGAACGAAGTAAAGACCCTAATTCTCAAGTTGGATGTTGTATTGCAAGTGATGACAACAGAATATTATCACTAGGTTATAATGGTGCACCAAGAGGATTGCATGATGATTTAATGAAATGGAATAGGGAAGGAAGTTTTATAGATACAAAATATGCCTATGTCTGTCACAGCGAATTAAATGCTATTTTAAATTATCGTGGTAATTTAGAAGGAAGTAAAATATATGTAACACTATTTCCATGTAATGAATGTGCTAAAGCACTAATTCAAGCTGGAATTAAAGAAGTAATTTATTATGATGATAAATATGATGGAACAGATGCTAATATAGTTTCAAAAAAATTACTTGACACATGTGGTGTTACCTATCGTAAATACGAAAAAAAAGGTAGAAAGATTGAGATTGATTTATAATGAAAATAGTAATGATTAATGCAATTTGGTGCTCAGGTTGTATAGTTATGAAAAAAGTTTGGAAAAAAGTATTAGAAAATTACAATTTAGATATTACTTATCTAGATTATGATTTTGATGATATAAGTACTTATAATGTTGGAAATATATTACCAGTTGCTATTATTTATAAAGATGGAATAGAGATAAATAGAATAATTGGTGAAAAAACTTATGAAGAAGTAGTAAGAGTATTGGAGGCGTTAAAATGATTAAAAAAATATTATATTTTTTAATTTTAATGTTTACTTCATTAGTTTTTGTTGATGCTAAGGAAGTTGATGTTTATTTATTTTATTCAGAAACATGTTATAACTGTGCAGAATTAGATAAATACTTAGAAGAAATAAAAGATGAATATCCTTATATGAATATTGTTAAATATGAGGTTACTCAAGATGATGAAAACAATAAATTGATGATTGATGTTAAAAGTAAATTAAAAGAAAGTGATTCTCATGTTCCATATACAGTAATTGGAACAATGGGAATAATAGGATTTAACGATACAGTAAAAAATTATATTATTAATGCTTTAACTAAATATAGTGAGGAAGATTATGTAGATATAGTTGATGTAGTTAAAAATAATTTAGATGTTAGTTATACTATTAATTATCCAGAAGGTGAATATAGTGTACCTATATTAGGTAAAATTGACCCTAAAAACGTTTCATTACCACTTATTTCTGTTGTAATTGGATTAGTTGATGGATTTAATCCATGTGCGATGTGGGTTTTAATATTTTTAATATCGATGTTGTTTAATATGAAAGATAAAAAAAGAATGTGGTTTTTAGGTATTACATTCTTAGTTACCTCAGCACTAGTTTATTTAGTGTTCATGCTTGCTTGGTTACAAGTAGCAATCGGATTAACGCAAATTGTTTGGGTAAGATATATTATATCTTTGATTGCTTTAATTGGAGCATATATAAATATTAATAGTTATTTAAAATCATTGAAAAAAGATGATGGTTGTGAAGTAGTTGATGAAACTAAAAGAAAAAAAATATTTGCTAGAATTAAAAAATTTACAACAGAAAAAAGTTTATTGTTGGCTATGGTTGGTATAATCGGATTAGCAGCATCAGTTAATTTAATTGAACTTGCTTGTTCAAGCGGACTTCCTTTAGTATATACTCAAATATTAGCTTTAAATGATTTATCTAAATTACAATATTTAATTTATATTTTAATTTATATTTTCTTCTTTTTAATCGATGATATAATCATATTTGCAATTGCAATGAAAACATTAGAAATATCAGGAATATCAACAAAATATACAAAGTATTCACATTTAATAGGTGGAATAATAATGTTAATAATCGCACTTCTTATGGCTTTTAAACCAGAATGGTTGATGTTTAATTTTTAATCATGAATTATCAAAAAGAATTAGAAAAATTAATAAATACATTAGACCATAAGCCAACATTATTACTCCATAGTTGTTGTGCGCCTTGTAGTAGTCATTGCATTACTTATTTAAAAGATTATTTTGATATAACTATTCTTTATTATAATCCTAATATTGAACCATATTCTGAGTATATCAAAAGGAAAAATGAACAAATAAGATTGTGTGAAATATTGAATATAAAATATATTGATATTAGTTGGGATAACAATTCATATAGAGAATTTGTAAAAGGATTAGAAAGTGAAAAAGAAGGCGGAAGAAGATGTGTTAATTGCATTAAAATGCGTTTACTTAAAACATATGAATTATCTAAAGATTATGAATATTTCGGAACCACACTAACTGTAAGTCCACATAAAAACAGTAAATTAATAAATGAATTAGGGTTAGAAATTGATGGAACTAAATATTTAATAAGTGACTTTAAAAAACAAGAAGGATATAAAAAAAGTATTGAACTATCTAAAAAATATGAATTATATAGACAAGATTATTGTGGTTGCTTATTTTCAAAAAGAAGTAAAGATAATTGATTAGTCAAATAGGAATGATTTATATAAAGCATCCTATTTCACATGAAAATAAATATTTTAATTTTAAAATAAAAATAATATTTAAAAAATTAATAATAAGAAGAATATAAAATAATGAGGAGGATTTTATGTCAGTTATAATATTAGGAATTATCCAAGGAATAGCAGAGTTTTTACCAATTTCTTCATCTGCTCATTTAATTATATTTAGAGAGGTGTTTAAAATTGGAACAAATTTAATTGGAAATATGGATTTAGCCTTCGATTTAGCTCTTCATTTTGGAACTCTTTTATCCATAATTGTTTATTTCTTTAACGATTTGTTTAATATGATAAAAGAAGGATTAACTAAAGGTGTTAAAACAGAAAACGGAAAAATATTTTGGTATTTAATAGTTGCTACAATACCTGCTGGAATTGTTGGAGTATTGTTTGAAGATATATTTGATAATTTCTTTAGAAAACAAATTTGGTTAATTGCAATTGCTTTAATTGTAATGGGAATTATTATATATTTAGTTGATAAGAAATCAAAACAAGAAAAAGGTTTAAGCAAAATGACTATAAAAGATGCTATTATAATAGGAATATCACAAGTATTTGCTCTAATACCAGGATTTTCAAGATCAGGAACTACTATAAGTGCTGCTAGATTATTAAAAATAAATAGAGAAGATAGTGCGAAATTTTCATTTTTATTATCAGCGCCAGTTATCGGTGGGGCTGTTTGTTACAATTTAATTAAACCAGATACATTTGCTGTAATTAAAGATAATTTGTCAATATTTGGATTAGGAATATTAGTATCTTTTATAACAGGATTATTATGTATATCATTCTTACTTAAATATATTAAGAAACATGATTTTAAAGTATTTATGTGGTATCGAATAATATTAGGTATAACTGTTTTATTAATATTTATAACAAAAATTGGTGCTTAGGCACTTTTTTTATGCGGGTGCCATATATTTAGATGAATAATACTTGAAAATAAAAAATA
>HF989905.1 GCA_000432255.1 Acholeplasma sp. CAG:878
ACTAGAAATAGTTAGTTTTTTTTGTTATGTAAAGGAGTTGATTATATGTTAAATATAGAAACAAAAGAATTAAAAATAAATGATAAATTAAAAAGAAAAATTGAGATGATTAGAAGATTTACTAATACTACTCCTATCATAAACAACGGTTGTGTTAAAAATATAACAGGTACCAATGTTGCTTATGTTATGCCACATATCATCGTTATTAAGAATAATAAATACCTAGTATTTGATGAATGTGATGATGTTTATATAAATACCTTTAAAAGCAAAATATCATTTAAAGATTTAGAAGATTATATAAATACACATTAAATATCTTTTTTTAAGTATTATACTTTTCAAAAATACTTTTAAAGTGACAAACAAAAGAGAAGTGTTTTTTAAAATATTTAGATTTTAGACTACACTTTTCAAGTTTAAAGTGACAAACAAGTGAAAGATATAATTTTTAGATTGCAAAAATCGATTTAAAGTGCCAAACATATGAAAGGAGATATTTAAATATGAATGAAGAAAATAAAATAGCAAGTATTTATATTCGTGTATCTACTGATGACCAAAGAGATAATGGTTATTCTATTGATTCACAACTTAGAATGATTAAGGAGTATTGTAAAAAGAATGATTACGATATTGTAGATGTTTATAATGACGCAGGACATTCTTGAAAAGATTTAATGAGGCCAGAAATGCAAAGGCTACTTAAAGATATTAAATCAAAGAAAATTGATAAGTTGATTGCTATTAAAGTAGATAGATTAACTAGAAATAATTATGATGGATTCTGGCTACTTAACTATTGTGAAGAACACGATGTTAAGATTGAATTAATACTTAAACCTTATGATGTATCTACTGCTAATGGTGAAATGATATTTTGTATGAATTTAGTATTCGGTCAGCGTGAAAGAAAAGAAATTGGAGCAAGAACTAAACGTGCTATGGAAGAAATGGCATTCGAAAAAATACATCCAAGTAAAGCACCTTATGGCTATACTAGAAACAAAGAAACAGGTCATTTAGAAGTAGAACCTATTGAAGCACAAGTTGTTAAAGAGATATTTGAACTATGTAAAAAAGGACATTCAACTAGAAATATTGCAACTATTATGAAAGATAATAATGCTTATTTAAAACAAGGTAAATGGAAATCAGATAGAGTTTATAAGATACTTACTAATTCTATTTATATTGGTGTATTTGAGTATGGAAAGTATAAAAGAAAGCCACAAGATGTTTTAAGAGTTGAAGATTATTGTGAGCCAATTATTGATATAACTACTTGGAACATGACAAGAGAAAATTTAGAAAAAAATAAACATCCAAACTATTAAGAGCATATTCATTTATTTGCAGGATTAGTAAAATGTCCGTTATGTAATGAGATACTTGCTGCTAGTGAATCATTTAAAAAGTATAAAAATGAAACTAAAATTTATTATCATTTGAGATGTAAAAACTCTAATTGTAGAGGTTATGGTTATCATTACAATTCAGATAAAATTGAAGACAAATTAAAAAGAATTTTAAATGAGTTAACTAGATTTATGTATGATAATTCTAATGAAATAATTACTTGTAGTTCTACTAAAAGTAAAGAAGTAAAAGAAATAGGAAAAGCCATTGAAAAGTTAAAATTTCAAGAAAAAAGATTAGTTGATTTATATTTAAGTTCTACTTTAGATGTTGAAACTATTAATCATAAAAATGATGTTATTAAAAAAGAAATAGATAAACTAACTAAAAAGAAATCTACTCTTGATCCAGATAATGACTTTAAAGAGTACACAGTAGAACTTCTTAAAAAGTTAAATTATGAAGAAGATAAAGGAGAGTTTATCTTTAAAAACAATTTAAGTTTTGCTTATTTATTTGATAGTTTAAATAAAAAAGCACAAAAAGAATTAATAAATAGATTAATATCTTCAATTGAAATAACTAGAGATGATAACTACAATATTGAGATTAAAAATATCAAATTCACAGAAGAATTTATCTCAAAAAGTACACAAGATTATATTGATTATTTAAACGAATTATTAACTGATAATAATATTGGTATAACTTATAAAGAACAAGTTAATAAAGAAAAATTATTAGAATTAGAAAAAGATTATACCATTATGTCATTAGTAAAAATGGAAAATAATCTATATTCTGAAGAAGAATTAAATAACTATATTGATTTAATGAAAGAACATTTC
>HF989906.1:0-33959 GCA_000432255.1 Acholeplasma sp. CAG:878
TTTGTCCAAGAAACGGGGTTCATATCAATAATATTCCAATGGCAGTTTTGGGATATAAAACTCCAAATGAATATAGAAAAATGTTAGAAGAAAACAAAAAAATTAACTCAATTATACTGAATTAATTTTTTATAAATTTTGTTTCACATCATTTACAAATATACATTTATGAAATAAAAAAAATAAGTTTATTTAAAACCTATTTTTTAACCATTGATTTTCCTAATTCAAATTGTTGAATTTTTTCCCTATTTTGTTTTACTATTTTATCTAAACCTTTATGGTCTTTTCCTGTAAAGGCTTTTTCACATGGCGTTGCTTCTACAATCCAGTTTGCAGTTTTAACATCTCCACGTTCTAATGACGCTAAAACTAATTTGTCTACAACATCAGATAATGTACTTCGCTTACTATTACCAAACCCTATATTCATTGCTTCAATAGCTTCAGTTATTTTACTCATAATTAACCCTCCTAATAAACTTCATTCATAAGTAACTTAGCATTATTTGTAAAATAGGCTTCATACATTTTGTCTTCACCAATTATTTTACAAATCATATTAGTAGCTATAACTTCATCTTCATATTCGTTTGTATCGTTTCCAACAAGAAAATTAGCAAGCATCTCCGTATAACCAACATTTAAAGCTTCAAAAATATTATCTTGATTGAATCCTGTATAATTGTCTTTTGCTGTAATAATGTTTAAAATTTCTCGCATCAACACATGTTTGCAATCACAATTATTAATTTTAACAAAACTTATTAATAATTCGTTGTCTATAGGATTATAACGAGAAGTTCCTTTAATTAAAAACTGACTTCCTCTAATAATTTTTAGAGTTTTTAATCTTTCGCTTAAATTACTTAAATCAACACTAGGAAAAGCATTGTTAAAAGTAACAACTAATTCCATAATACTGTTCTTTATATCTTCTGTAAGCGCAGAATTAGAATTTAAGGATGATTTTATTTCTTCTAAATTAGCCATCTCCATCACCTTGCTAAATATTTTAGCACATTTGTTCCATAAATACAATTATTTTTTAAAATTTTTTTTCATTTGTATTTACACTCTTTACATTACCAAATATTTGTGCTTTTTTTGTTGATTTTTTTGTATTATTATATTAAAATACTATTGTGCAGAGTTGTCTGAGAGGTCGAAAGTGTGAAACTCGAAATTTCATGAACATTATTGTGTTCCCAGGGTTCGAATCCCTGACTCTGCGCCATTATCTTAATATCAATAAAAGCCTTGAATTACTCAAGGCTTTATATTATATACAACCACCACTAATTAAACTACCAACTACATTTCCTAATTTGTAAATGAGTCCTGTCGCTAAGATTGCTATAATCAATGCTAAAGTTGTTATACTAATTTTTAATACAATACTATTTTTTCTTAAGATATTGGACATAAGTTTTTCGCTCCTATTCTTCTTATAGTTGAACCAATCATTCTTCCTAAATTCAAGAAAGTTTCAATTCCTCTTGATATGGCATTTAAAAATGATGCGGTTATTTTAAATGCTCCTCCTTCAATTTGTTTTAATTCGTTTTCGCTTAGTATCATGTTACCTCCTTAATTACATTTTGATGGTCTTACATAACCATCTAATAATCCCGCTAAAAATACAATTCCAGCAGTTATTAAAAGTCCAATTCCAATTCCGCCACCGTTAATTTGTTTTAATTCTTTTTCATTTAATTTCATAAATCAAGTCCTTTCTTTATTTCTTTTATTATAGTTGTTTTTTCATGTTTTACCTTGATGTTTACTACATTATTGATAACCAAATTAGGCATATCTAAATCAGTATATATTTTAACTAATTTATATGGTTTTAAATCACTTAAATAATACTCTTCACTTATAATAATGTTTTTTACTTTAATTTCTTTGTCTTCAAAATAAATTTTCGAATTAGTCACACTATAAATATCTTTATCTAATACATATAAACTAATATAATAAGAACTATCCATGCCTACTATAGATAAGTAACTATCATATTTATAATACTTGTAATTAAAACTTATTAAAAATAAAATAGTAATTATTATTAACAAAATAATCGTATACACTTTAATTTTTAAAGAGGTTTTACTATTAACAATGGTTTGAAAATCAGTTATTGAAAGATTCATTTCTAATTACTTTTTTTGAGATTTCTATAACTTGATTATACAAATCCATATTATCTAATCTATGAGAAACCACAATAATCGTCTTATCTTTATAGTGATTGAACAAATTTTTTAAAATTTTTCTTTCACTATTAACATCAAGCTGATTTAGTCCTTCATCAATTAGTAATATATTAAAATCATTGTTAATAGCACGCGCTAACATTATTCTTTGTTTTTGACCTCCTGATATATTAAATCCATCTTCTTCAATTAAAGTGTTATAGCCTAATTTAAATTTTTCTACTACCTCATCTAATAAGCAAATTTTAATAATTTCACTAAATTTATCGCTATTTCCTATATTGTTATAAATAGTATCTGTGAACAACTTTTCATTTTGACTTATATAAATTATATCGTTTTTTTTATAATCATTTATATCAACCCCACCAATTAAAACACTACCTCTTTTAACTTCGTAATAATGTTTTAATATCTTAAGTAAAGTACTCTTACCTCCTCCACTATTACCTAATATTAAAACTTTATTTCCTTTTTTAATATCTAAATTAATATTTTTTAATACTTCAATATCATAACTAAAATTCAAGTTTTTAATTTCAATATTTCCTTTAATTGGTTTATCTATAATACCTTTATTCTTGTCTTCACATGTTAAATTAAGTACTCTTTTTATTGAACTTTTAGCTTCTTTTAAATTATTATCTAAACTAATTACTTTTAAAACTGGGGAAAGAAAATATGTAAGCAAAGTATTATATGAGATTAATTTTCCGATACTTAGGGTATTATTCATAGTTAAAACAGAACCGATTAAAATGATAATTAGAAAACCTCCATCGTTGATTAATTCTTTAATAAAAGATTGAAAGTTATATAATCGTTCAAAATTAGCCATTTTATTAGATAAAGTAACATAATTTTGTTCCATTTTAAAATTTATTTTTTCTTCCATATTGTTTCCTTTAATAGTTTCAAAATTATTTATTCCCTCGACCATATATGATGTTGTAAAGGAATTTAAATTTTTAAGTTCATTAATATTTTCTTCATATGGCTTTTTGAATAATAAAATCAATAAAATATATAATATAAACATGATAATTGCTATTAGAGTTAATTTAGGACTAATAAAATACAAGATTAATAAAGCTATAATAGTTAGAGGTAAATCAATAAAAAGACTAACCGAAACATTACTTATAACATCTTTTACCACTTTTAAATCAGTTATTTTAGATACTATTTCTCCTGTTGTATGATTATGGAAATAGGGATATGGAAGATGAATAACTCGTTTAAAAGTGTCACAAGTAAGATACAAATCCGTTTTTTGGTCGATTAGTATTAATAGTTGATTTCTTATATAGTTAGATATAATTTTAAATAAATATATTAAACCAAATACAATAGAAATCAAAATTAATTTATTTTTATCTGTTTGAATGTTATCTATCATGTATTGAAAATAAAAAGTAGTCATAATTGAAAAAATCGTTATTATAAAAGAAAGAAGTATTAGAAAAATGAGTTGGCTTTTTGAAATCTTTACTATTTCTTTAATAAAATTATAAATAGAAACATCTTTTTCATATAAAATATTATATTTAGGATATAATACAATTAAAATGTTCGAATATATTTTTTCAAATTCTTCAAATGAATATTTTTTGATTTTTCCAATTGGGTCTTTTACATGAACCTTATTATCTACTTTATATATTACAACATAGTGAGTGTAGGAATTATCTATAACAACATGAGCTATACAAGGTAAAATCATATTTTTGTTAAATTCATTAACATTACATCTAATTCCATATGCTTCAAATCCACATTTTTTACTTGCTTCAATTAAATTGTAAGCGTTTGTTCCGTTTTTATTGGTTTTGCATAATTCTTTTAGTTTAAATATATTAACATTACCTTTATAGTGTTTAATAATCATTGCTAAACAGGCAGGACCACAATCTTTATAATCTTCTTGAATGACTAAATTTCTTTTAAACATTTTTTCACCTCCTATAAGTTATATACAATTTTTTTTCACGATTTCCTTTTTTTTGACAAATTTTTTTTATTTTTTTGCTAAAAATGTTAAAATTAAAAATCATAAAAGCACACAAATTTCTTGTTTTAGCCCTCTCATCAACAAGTTATATTGGTATTTCTATTGTGTATATCATCATAAATTCTATCTAACTCTCTATATTTCAGTTTCTTTAACACAAATTCATTTTCCAATAAAAAAAATATAGTATGCAAATTAATAATTTACACACCATATTATAAAAGGTCAATTTTTCAATAGTTCATTAGAATTATTAAGTGTAGTTATATCAATCTTAAAATGTTCATTGTTGTAAATTTTTGAATATTTTAAATCAAGGCTATCATTTAACCCTAGAAGATAAGCATACGAAAAATATCTTTCCCATATTATAATTTCATTTATATTTCTATCTGCAAATAAAGAAAAATCTTTTATAAATGCCCCAAGTGCATATATTGTTCTAATAACATCTTTAGTCTTTTCTGTATATTTTAATGATTTAGATAATTTATAATAACTTGCTATATCAAAACTAGAAAATAAAACCATTATAAGACCAATAATTAAATATACTGGAAAAAATGAAATTATAGGTACTAATACTAGAAATATTATTATAGAAAAGACATCAATAGGTTTTCCTATATAAACTATTATAAATAGTACAGCAGTAATTAAAAATAAAGAAGTTATAGTTAACACTTTATGAAGTTTAGTATATTTATCATCATCTAGTTCTTTCATTTTTCTTTTCTCACCGATTTTTAAATCTAAAATATCCTCTATAATATATTTCTTCCACTCTGATATCTTAAATTTTTTTATATTACTGTTTTCATTTAACCAGTTCAAAATATATTTTTCATTTTTAAGTAAATTAGTATTATCTTTAGATGTTAATTCTATTCTTAATGAGTTATTTGTTGCTAATAATTTCAAATAACCCTTCGCACTTAAATCGATTAAAGCCGCCTTAAAATCTCTTTTATTTAATTTATAATCAAGTAAAAAGGCGTAAACGCCTATTCCATAGTCATTTGGGATATCCCAAAAATAAAGGTATGGGTTTTTCAATTTTACTTTTTTTATTTCTTTTTTTAGTTTTCTTGAAGCCCTAAATTTTCCTAGTATGTCTCCAATTAAACTTAATATTATTGCTAAAATAATTATTAAAATGACTACATCCATACTTTCCAACCTACTACTTATTTACAGTTTTTGTAAATTTTTAATGAATTTTTTACTTTTAAGGTACAAACCAGTATAAGTATCATAATATTCATCTAAAAATTGATTGATTTCTCTTATTACATCTTTACTTAAATCTAATTTACTTATTTTAGATAAATCAACATAATAAAACATTCTAATTAGTTTAATTGTTTTTTCTGATACAATTGGTTCATTAGTTAAACATTTATTACAAACATAGCCTCCAGCGATACTTGATAATGTTGCAATTGAAATATTACTTCCACATTTAGAACAGCAGTCAATTACTGGCATAACTCCTAGAAAGTCCAAGTATTTTAATTCTACAATATTCATAATAGCCATTGGATTATAGCCTTCATCTATTTTAATTAAAGACTCAATTAAAATACTATATATTCCTTTTTGATTATTTTGTTTATAAACCTGACTTGATAGTTCTAGCAAATAAGATGCATAACTAATTTTTTCGATACTTTTTTTTATATTTTTAAAGTTATTTGTTATATCAACGCTAACCAAAGTTGAAAGTTTGTCTTGTTTATAATAGATTTGAAAAATACCATAGGTAAGTTTATCAGTTGTGCTTCTAAGGCTACTTTTTAAAGTTTTTGCTCCTTTAGCAATCATACCTATTATTCCATCTTTAGTAAACACATTTATTATTTTACTAGTCTCACCATATGAGATAGTGTTTAAAACAATTCCTTCAACTTCTATCATGTTATTCACCTTTGTTTTTTTTCTTATATTCTAAATAGTATTCAATTTTACCTGTTTCTCTAAATAATTGCCATAAAATTTCTTTCATATCATCACCATTAATATAGTGATTTATTTTATTATTTTTATTCATCGAAATCAGTAAAACCTAATTCCTGTAAATATTTTTCTTTGTCACGCCAATTTTTAATCGTTTTAACAAATAATTCTAGATATATTTTACTACCTAAAAATTTTTCAATTTCATATCTAGATTTAATACCTATTTCTTTGATTTTAGAACCTTGTTTACCAATGATAATCTTTTTAAGAGAATCCCTATCAACAATAATAGAAGCATAAATCGCATAGTGTTCTTTTTCTTTTTTTATGTCATCTATTATACATGTTACAGCATGTGGTACTTCCTCAGAAGTTTGTTCAAAGACTTGTTCTCTTATAAGTTCAGCAATGACAAATTCCATTCTTTTGTTAGTAACCTCGTCGTCATCAAAATATTTAATATTGTCCGGTAAATAATTTTTTAAAACTTCAATTAATGTTTTTATATTATCTTTTTTTAAAGCCGATAGTGGTATTATTTCTTTAAATGGATATAAATCTTTATATTCAGAAATTTTAGTCAAAATTTCACTTTTATTAAATTTATCTATTTTATTTATAACTAAAATAACTGGTTTATCAACTTCTTTTAGTTTTTCAATAACATATAAATCTCCGCTACCTAATTTTTCACTGCCATCAATAATAAATACAATAACATCGACATCATTAATACTGTAATAGGCTTGTTTATTTAAATATTTACCTAATTTATATTTTGGTTTATGAATTCCCGGGGTATCAACAAAAACCATTTGAGTATCTGGTTCATTATAAATTCCTTGAATGATATTTCTAGTTGTTTGTGGTTTATTGGAAGTAATCGCAATTTTTTTTCCAATAATACTATTCAAAAGTGTACTTTTTCCTACATTTGGTCGACCTATTAAACTAACAAAACCGCTTCTCATACTTCCTCCTAAAACAATTCAATAAACTTTGGTACATAAATTATAAGACCTGATACTGCTCCTAACATTGATGTAAAAAAAACAGAAGCTGAAGCTGTATCTTTGGCTACTTTCGCTAATTTATTATATTCATGTGTTACCATATCACATACTGCTTCAATGGCTGTATTAAGTAATTCTAATGACGCTGTTACACTTAGTAAAAAAATTGTAATTATCCATTCAAAATTACTTATTTTAAATAAAATACCTAGAGTAATAGCAATAATAGTTACAATTAAATGAACAAGCATACTTTGTTCGTTTTTATAAGCGTACTTTAAACCATCTAAAGAATATTTAAAACTTTTCAAAAACCTTTTAAAACCAAACTCTTTATTTCGAAATTCCGAATTCATTTAAAATAACCTCCTGCTTTTTAAACATTATTTCTTCATCTTCTTTTTTCATATGATCATAACCTAATAAATGTAATAATCCATGAATTGTTAAAAAACTTAACTCTCTTAAATAAGAATGACCATAATAATCTGCTTGTTCTTTAGCTTTTTCATATGATATATAAATATCTCCTAACATTCTTATTTCAAGGTCAATATCGTGAAAATCTTCTAAAGCAAAGCTTATTACATCTGTTACTCTATCAATCCCACGATATTCTTTATTTAATTCATGTATTTTATTGTTATCTACAATAATAACATTAAAAATTGCATTTTCTAATTTTTCTCTTTTAACAGCATAACTAATTAGTTCATTAACTTTTTCTAATTCTTCTATCATAACATTTGTCGTATTTATTAATTCAAACATATAACTACCCCACTAAATAAATAATTGCCATTACAATTAAAATTACCATAATTATACTATAAATCCAACCTTTTTTCAACCAATTAGGAAGGTGTTTTTCTATTTTACCTAATATATAAAATAATAAAAATCCAATCAAACCACCAATTACATTTAAAATTATGTCATCAATATCAAATACTCGTCCAATTAATAATTGAGTTACTTCGATTGTAACCGAAGTAATAAAAGATAAAATTATTATTGAATATGGTTTTTCTAATTTTAAAAAGTAAGAAATAAGAAAACCGAAAGGAATAAACATAAGCATATTTCCTATAACATTGTGAAAGAATAATTTTGTTCCAAATTCATATCTAAACATTTCTTTAAACAAAGTGAAATTAGATGTTGACCATGATACATCTTGAAAAGTTACAACATAAAATAAACACATAATATAAATAATTGAAATCAAATAAAGTAATTCTTTATATAGTATCAGTGGTTTTTTGTTTTTGTATAAATACACTGCTCTTAATTGAACGGCAATAATAGAGCATATTAAAAGCATAGGCCACACTTCTTCAAATATTGAAACAATAGAGTTTTTAAACATATTATTCACTTCCAATCGTTACATAATCTGTTATATTTTCATATATTGCATAAAATACTTTAACTTCCACTTTTTCATCTTCTATATTTGTTTTTAATATATTAGTTGAAATTATATATTCATCATCATCTAAATTAAGTTCTATTTTTTTCTTTGATAATTCTAAGGCTTTATTAATCGCTTGTTCATAGGTCAAAACTTCACTAATGTTTATAGTCTCTACTTGACTTTGCCTATATATTCCAATTGGTAAAAATAAATGATTTAATAATTTACTTTCTTCTATTTTTTTATATTTTTTACCGAATTGAAATTCTTTATTTAAAAATCTAAAAACAAATTTTTCTTGTTTTAAGGAGGTTTCTTTTTCTTCAAGATAGAAAAGAGGATAAGTTACGCTAACATCATACCAAACCTCACCATATATAGTACCTTCCGCACCTGTGATTTCTTTTATCTCATCGTTTAATTTAACTTCACCAGTAATTACAACTTCACCTTTTTTTACATGTTCATTTTTTGTTTTTAGTATTTCTCCTTTTTTAGCTACAACATTTTTAATGATTGCATCTTTACTTGATACAATATGAACTTTATTTGATTCTGTATTTTTAGGAATCGTTAACCTCTCTTGTAACCTCACTATATATTTAGTTCCTAAGCTTTCAATTTCTAACCATTCTATTTTGTCTTTGTATTTTTCTAAAATACTATTTTTAATAGTTTGCAATTCATTAAAACTTTTTTTAAATGTTCTTTCTTTTATGTTATATGTTTCTAACTCATTTAAAATAAACTTCCTTACATCACTACTATTATGAACAACTTCAATTTTAAAAATTACATTACTTAAAAAAACAATAATAAATATTCCAAATAAACTAAATAACAATAAAAACATATTAAGTTTTAGTTTTTTTTGTAACTTAATTATACCATAAATATCTACTATTGTAACCTCATAAATAGTTTTTAAATCTAGTATTTTGTTATAATCACTTTTATATATTATTATGTCAACCTCATTATATTTTATATAATCTATTTTTAATAGTTCAATATTATTGGTTACTAATCTTTTTATAAATCTCTCAATGTTTTTTCCTTTAACTTTTATTTTTAATTTATTTTTAAAATCATATATAATTTTATTTTTCATATCTCACCTAAATTCAATATTATCTATTTTTCCTTCAACTAAAACTTCATCATTCAAAAGCTTTTTAACAACTAAATTACATCCTTTAATAGTAATTATTTTATTTGCTGAAACTATAACTTTATCATTGTCAAAATGTTTTATTGTATCATAATTTATAATGCTTACTTTATTATCAATATAAATAACTTTTGTTTCTGGTTCTATAAGGTAATTTCTAAATTCGTCTAAAATTTTCATATAACCACCTATATAATTGTATGAAAAAACCTATATAATTTGTTAAATTTATATAGGTTAAATTAATGATTTTCTTGTATATACACTAACTTTATCCAATGTATATATAACAAACTTACTTGTTTTACTTACTTTTATAAATCCTAATCCTTGAATTACAATATCAAAGCCATTCTTTGCTTCAATTTCGTGTTTCACTAAATCAGTAGTTACTTCTCTATAAACTCTTTTTATGTTTAAACTATTTGACATAAATAAAGTAATATTAGTATTATTAGTTTTTATTATTGCAAATTCATCAATTATAATTGATTGTTCACTTTTTATTTGATATGTAATCGGTTTTAGTTCCTTACTAGGCGTTATTTTCTTTAATTGTTTTGATGAAACATAGTTGGTAATATTACCCAAATCTATTATACCTGGTGTGTCATAAAATGTTAGATTCGGCAATTTTATTTCTAAAATATCTAGAGTTGTTGAAGGAAGTGGACTTGTGGTAATTCTTAATTCACTTTCAAAATAATTATATAATAATTTATTAATTAATGTTGATTTACCAGCGTTTGTAAAACCAATTAAATACACTTTTTTATGTTTTTTTATAATTTCAACTAGTTCATCTAATTGATAATTCTTATTGCTACTTATTATTATTTTGTCAGATACTTTTACTTTGTAATCATAGTTTAAAAGATTTTCTTCATAAACACTTTTTGGTAATATATCTCTTTTAGTTAATACTAAAATTACTTCACCTTTTAAATATTCGTTTATTTTAGTTAAATCAGCCAAATCAAATAAATCAACAATTAGTAATTTCAATTCTTTTTCAGGTATATTTTTTAAAATATCAATATAAGCACTATTATTAAGTTCTACTTTCGTATATTCATTATAATTTCTTATTCTAAAGCATCTTTCACATAATATTTTACCAGATTCAATAATAGCACCACAGCCACTACATTTATTCATAATATTTTCCTTTTGTAAATAAGTTATTATCGCGAAGGCGTTTTATGATTTGATTTTCAAAATAACGATTTATTTTAGTCCATGGTTTTTCTTTTGTTCCAATCGGATTAACTAAAATTGTTGTTATTAAAACATTGTTTCCACCTTTAATATCAGTTAACATTTGATCTCCTATTATAGCCGCTTCGGTTGCTTCAATATTATAAGTTTCTAATACTTTTAAAAATTTCTTTTTAAATGGTTTATGTGCATTAATACAACAATCTACCTCTAACATATCTTTAAATGGTTTTACTCTTGATTTACCACTATTAGAAAATATAATTATTTTAAACCCTTTTTCTTTTAGTTCATCAAATAATTCTTTTGTTTTTTTATTTGGCTCTTTTAGTGTTATAGGTGCAAGTGTATTATCTAAATCAAACATTAAAAACTTTATTCCTCTTGATAATAAAGCATCATAATTTATATTATAAATACTTTTTTGGTATATATCAGGTACATATTTTTCCATAAAAAACCTCCCATTTAATTTTATCATACTTTTATATATTTAACAACAAATTACAACTTATTTACAGTAAATCAAAAGTAAAAAGGATAAATAATTATCCCTTTGAATTTAAAGTTCTGTTTTGTATAAATCTTGATAAATTTTATTTGTTTTTAATAATTGTTCGTGTGTTCCAGAAGCTATTATTTTACCTTGATCAACCACATGTATTATATCAGCATCAATAATAGTTGATAATCTATGAGCAACTATTATAATCGTATGATTTTTAATTAAATTATCAATTGCTTTTTTAATATACTCTTGTGATTCATTATCTAAAGCACTAGTAGCTTCATCAAATAAAATAACTTTTCCTTTTTTTGATAAGGTTCTTGCAATTGATAACCTTTGTTTTTGACCACCTGATAAATTAACGCCACCTTCTCCTAAAATAGTATTGTATTTTTTAGGCAATGACATTATATAGTCATCAATGTAAGCCATTTTACAATAATTTCTTATTTCTTTTAATTTTATATTTTTTGAAACCAATTCAAAATTTTCTTTAATCGTTTTATTAAATATAAATGGTTCTTGCCTAATAATTGATATATTTTTTCTTAAACTTTCTTCAGTTAAATCAGCTATATTTACTCCATCCAATAATATCTCACCACTTGTTGGATTAAATATTCTAGTAAGCATATTAAACAAAGTTGTTTTTCCTTGCCCAGATTTTCCAACTATAGCTACTTTCTTATTAGGTTCAATTTTTAAATTAAAGTTCTTTAGGGTTATATCTTCATCAGGATAAGCAAAAGATACATTTTTAAACTCAATTACGCCTTTTGCATCCTTTATGTTAATACTACCAAATTGTTCATCTTTGTATAATCTATTCTCTAGTATTTCGTTTACTCTAGAAAGTGATACAACCATTTTTTGATATGTTTGTGTTAAATCATTTATGTTTTCAATTAACCACATATATCTATATACATAATATGTCATAGCTATAAAAAATGCTAAACTAACTTGTTTATAATATAGTAATATTACACACGTTATAAACACACCTACTTCTAATATACATTTTAAAAATTGAGTAATAATATTAAATTGTTTTTGGATTTCTATTTCAGTTTCTGATTTTTTATAAATCATTTTTATTATATCTGTCATATTTGAAATCAAACTATTTTTAATTCCTAAAGTTTTAATCTCTCTTATACCTCTAATTGATTCATTAGTTAATGATGTAAATTTATCTTGTTCCTGTTTTCTTTCTTTATGAATTTGTTTCATTTTTGGTGTATACTTTTTAATTACTAACAACAAAAATCCAACTAATATAATTATTTCAATCCCAACAATCCATGAGTTTATAAAAACATAAACAATTATAATTAATGATGAAACTAGTGAAGAAAACATATTTAAAAGTCTACCAAAAGCAAAGCTTAGAGAATCAGCATCATTGGTTATTCTATTGATAATCTCACCAGATGAATGTTTTTCATAAGCTACTGCTGGTAATTCTAGTGCTTTACTATAAGAATAAAAGCCTAATTTTCTAGTTAATTTACTTTCTATTTTATATAACATTGAATTTGCTTTTTGAGAAAGAATTCCTTCTATTATTATTTCCACTGCAAAATATATAAGCAAATATGTTATAGCTTTTTTTACTTGTAATTCAGTTATTGCCTCAACTGCAATACCATTTAAGTAACCTGTTAATATTGAACATATACCATTTATAAATATAATTGTACTAGCAATTATCAATCTTTTTTTATCGTCACCTATAAATTTTATTAATGGTTTGAATTCTTTTAAATTTTTCATACTACCTCCTTGTAATAAAAAAACTACTTTTAAAGTAGTCACAAGTATATTTTAACAAGTGAAAAAACAAGAAATGTCCTTCACTTTTCCTATGACTACTAAATTATTAAAAACAACTAAATTTCTCATTTTTCCACTCCTTCCTCTTTAAATTCAATTAAATAATAACATTATTAACAATATTTGTCAAATATATTATATGTTTTTAAAGAAAAAGCCTAGATTTCTCTAGGTTAATCTCAAAATCATTATTCCTTTAACATCTGATAACTTAACTGAACCAAAATCTCTACTATCAGAGGAAAAAATCCTATTATCTCCTAAAACAAAAATTTCATTACTAGGAATTAAATCAACAATTAAATCACTTGTAACAGATTTTTTAAAATTTTCTGATACTTCTTCACCATTAACATATAAATTATTTTTTCTGTATTCAATTTTTTCTCCCGGTAATCCAATTACTCTTTTAATAAATAAACTATTATTAAATTTGAAAATAACTATATCAAATCTTTTAATATTCTTAATGTTTCTTTTATATATAACAATATCATTATTGTTTAATGTCGGTTGCATAGATTCACCATCTACTTTTGCAAATTCAATATTTAGAAAAAAATATAAAATACTCAATAAAAATATAACAAAAAAACATTTTTTTATTTTTACCATCTTATTACATCGTCGCATTCATTAGCCAAACTAAGAGAGTGAGTAACAATAATAATTAATTTACCATCTTCTTTTAATTTTTTTAATATTTTCATAACTTTATCGGTATTTTCTGCATCAAGATTTCCAGTTGGTTCATCTGCTAAAATAATGTTTCCTTTTTTTAAAATAACTCTTGCCAAAGCAACTCTTTGTTGTTCCCCACCACTTAGTGTAAATATTTTTTTATCATTAAATTCATTCAAATCAACTAATTCTAACGCTTCATTTATTTTTTCCTTTTTTACATTTTTTGATAATTTTTCGTATTCTAATGCAAGTAACAAATTTTGTTCAACAGTTTCATTATCTATTAAAGCATAATTTTGAAATAGATAATTAATATTATTTCTAATAAATTCATTTCTCTGACTTTCATTCGTTATTAAAACTCCATCATATAAAACTTTTCCTTTATAATCAGTATCAAGTAAACCTAATATATTAAGTAGTGTTGTTTTACCACAACCGCTTTTTCCAACAATTGCAGTTATTTTTCCATCTAAAAATTCATAATTAAAATTTTTTATAATTTCTTTATTATCAAATGATTTTTCTAAATTTTCAACTTTAATCATAACTTTCTCCTTTCAATAATGAATAAACACTAGATAAATTAATGGTTTTAATAGATATAAAAGTAATTAAAAAATCTAAACTTAAAAATATAAATGGTATAAATACAATTTTTAAACTTGCTTTTTTAATAAATACAAGTATCAAAATCGAAATTGCAACTGATATTAAAGTATTTTTTAAATTTCTTGTATATATTTCTTTAAATATATCATTGTTTTTGAAACCCAATAATTTTTTTACTAATATTTTCTTTTTTCTGCTTTTTATATAAAATTTTAACAATTGAAATGATATTAAGGTATAAACTGTAAAAGTTATAGTTACTGAAACAATTACAAATAATAATATAAGTCTACTTGTTAATATATCATCATTAAAATAATCTCTATAAGATACAAAACTATATTCAGTAAACAAATCAGATAGTTTTAATTCATCAATATATTTACTTAAAATATCAGCTGTTTTATTTCTATCATTATCAACTAATTTAATTTTTAATCCTGTATTCATACCATGACCAAAAGTACTTATGCCAAGACCATCAGCATATTCTTGATACTTAATTGTATCATTAATTACTCTTAAAACCCCACCATCTACATATTTAGAATTAATCAAATAAGTATCTATTTTCTGATTATCATACAAATAAACCTTAAATGTATAGTTATTATCAAATTGTAAATAATACTCATTCAATTCTATATGATTTTTTTTAAATTGTTCAATTATATTTTTTTGATTTTTTGGAAACAAATAACAAACACTAGTAATTGTATCTAATGAAATTTCATTTTCGTTAATATCATATATTTTTATTTTTTCTTTTTTTAAGTAGTTTATATCAACTGAATCATACACAAGTCTACCAGCATTCATTTCTGAATGTATATATTTTTCAAAATCATCTTCAGTATATTTTGAACGGTCCATAAATCTCGCATAAAATGTTTCAAAATTATTTACGATATCCAAATATAATTTGTATTGTTTTTCATAATCAAACCCATTCTTTCCAAAAGCGTTATAACTTGCTAACACCCCATAGTCAAGTATATTTTTTGATTCATTATATAATTTTAATTTGTTATTTAAAATTTTTATATTGTCATATGCTATTACGCTAAAACATATAAGCATAATTGTCATTATAGATTTAAAAGCATAAGAAACTTTACTTATATTGTGAGTAGTATTTTGCATTTTTAATATATTAGAAATATTGTACTTTTTGTTAATTAATTTACAAGATAAAAGACTAATCAAATATGTCATAAATATAATTAATAAATTTACTAAAAATAAAATTAATAAGTGCTTAAACGTAATATTTCTAATAAATATAATTGACAATAATAAAACTATTAACAGGCTAATAAAACACATTATAATATTTTTTCGAAGCATAACTTTATTAATTTTATTTAGGGAAAATCCCAATAATTTCATACAACCAATCTTTTTAGAATTATTATAATAATCATAAACTTGAAAAATAAAATAAAATAACATTAAAAACAATAAACATCCAAATGTAATCATTGCTATGTAACTTTGAATATTAGAAGAAAATGATATAAAATTAGGATTATAACCTAATAATTCACTTACCTCATTTATAAAATTACTATAACAAGAAAAATCAGTATATAAAATAACATAATCACCAAATAAGTTATCTTTGTTTTCAAACATCGCATCCATTGTATAATATGTATATAAATTAGGTATCAATAAATCATTAATTATACCTATTTGCCTAGGATTTTCGTGTTTAAACGTTGATATAAAACTTAAATTGTCTCTTTCACCATTTATTTTTTTTATTTTAAAATTTTTACTTAATAATGTTTCTAGAGTATCAATTTGAGCAACTGATATATAAATATTTGTTGCATTTTTATTTTTATAGTCATTATTATATTTCAACAAGATAATATTATATTTTTCAGAAATATTTTCAATTTCTTTTGTAATATTTACAATATCAATGTTAGAATTATAATCAATAGACATCGTTTTAACATCATAACCTTTTAACCTAGTATAAAAACTAGATTCATAAAAATCCATAAATAAAATTGTCAAAGCACTTATTAAAAACATCATTATAACAGATATTATTGTTGCAACTTTTCTCATAATTTCACCTATTAAACTTAACTAAATAGTAGCATTATTAATTATATTTGTCAATTCAAAAACCTAGATTTCTCTAGGTTAATTTATCGCATTACCATTAACATATAATTTATATATATTAAAATCTATATTACTATTAGTAGTATCTTCATTAGTAAAAATTGTTACATAACTATCACTCATTAATAAATTAATCTTTAAAATATTTTTTTAATAATGGTTTAAACATTTCATAAATGAATATAGACATTATATTTATTAGGAAAACTACTATAATTGCTGAATAATCTATTACTGAAACATTAATTAATTGTCCTACTGGTGTTAGAAAGACTAATAACTCTATTACTAATATTAAAACTATTCCTATATTCATTTCTTTATTTGAAAATAATCCTTGTTTGATAATAGTTTGTTTTAAATTTCTACAAGATATTGCGTAAACTATTTCTTGTACTACCATTGAAAGTAAAGCAAGTGACATTGCTATATCTTGTCCATACATTTTTAAACTGATAAAATAAGTTCCTATTACAAATAAAGTTTCAATTAATGCTGAAGATAATATACAAGATTTAATAAATGGTGTAAACAACGGTTTATTAATGCCTCTTGGTTTATTATCCATAATATCTTTTTCACTTTTTTCAAATGATAAACAAATACTTGGAATAGAATCAGTTACTAAATCTATAAATAAAATATAAATTGGTAAAAGAATAGTTTTTTTAGTTAACAATCCAATTATAATAGTAAATATCTCAGCAAAATTACTTGATAGTGAGAACACTATATTATTTCTGATATTGTTGTATATTCTTCTTCCTTCTTCTACCGCTACTATAATTGTTGAAAAAGAATCATCCATTAAAACTATATCAGAAACTTCTTTCGTTACATCAGTACCAGTAATTCCCATTCCAACTCCAACATGAGCATTTTTAATAGCGGGAGCATCATTTACTCCATCTCCTGTCATTGCAACTATTTTATTATTTTGTTGTAATGCATTTACTATTCTTTCTTTATGAGTTGGATTTACTCTAGCATAAACAGAATATTTTTTTACGATTTCTTTTAATTCGTTATCATTATAGCAGTCTAACTTGCAACCTAAAATTGCTTCATTGTCATTTTCAATAATTCCTACTTCTTTTGCAATAGAAATTGCCGTATCTATAGAATCTCCTGTAATCATAATAGGTCTTATTCCAGAATTTTTACATATTTCAACACTTCTTTTAACACCTAATCTTGGTGGGTCTATCATTCCAATTATTCCAGCAAATATTAAATTGTTTTCTTCTTTTTCAATTTCTTCTATATTTTTTGGTATATTAGTTAACTCTTTATAAGCAAATCCAAGTGTTCTTAAAGCTTTTCTTGCTAAAATGCGTTCATTCTCTTTTATATTACAAATACTTTTTTCATTTAAACTACATTTTTCAATTATGTTGTCAATACTACCCTTACATAACAAATAAACTTTATCTTCTATTATATTTATAGTAGTTAACATTTTTCTTTCACTATCAAAAGGTATATCTAATAATCTTTTATTTTGTTTTCTTAAAATTAAAGGATTTATATTTTTTTTGTAAAGATAATCATATAAACAAGTTTCTGTTGGATCACCTACATATTTGTCTTTATAAATTAATCCATCATTACATAAAGCACATATATAGTTTAACATTTTTTCATTATAAATTATTTCTTCTTTAACTGTCATTTGGTTTTGGGTTATAGTTCCTGTTTTATCAGAACAAATAATATCAATTGCACCTAATGTTTCAACTGCTTGCATTTGTTTAACAACTGTTTTCTTTTTAGCTAAGTTGGAAATTCCAATTGATAATGTGATTGTTATAACTGCAGGCAATCCTTCAGGAATTGCTGCAACAGCAAGTGAAGAAATTAACATTATAGTATCTAATAATGTATAATTATTTATTAAAGATAATATAAAAACAAATACTAAAATTATAAAAACAATTATAGTTATGCCTTTACTAATTTCTTTGATTTTTAATTGAAGTGGAGTTTCTAGAGGAGCATTTATATTAAGTGATGAAGCAATTTTTCCTATTTCAGAATTCATTCCGGTATTTAAAACCACACCTATTGCCTTACCACTAGTTATACTAGTTCCTTGAAATAACATATTTTTTTGTTCTTGAATTATTAAATTTTCTTTTAAAGTATTACTACATTTTTCTACTGAAACACTTTCCCCTGTTAATGGAGATTCATCAACTTTTAAATTTTCAGAAGAAATGATTCTAATATCTGCTGGTATTAAATTACCAGATTCTAAAATAACTATATCACCAGGCACCAAAATACTTGGGTCAGCAATTATAATTTTTCCATTTCTTTTTACTTTGCATGTTGATGTTTCATATTTTTTAAGTCCCTTAATTACTGAAGTTGCTTTTTCTTCTTGAATAAAACCTACTGTTGCATTTATTAAAACAACTACTAAAATTACAATTGTATCTGTATACTCATGAGAATAAAGTCTACCATATATATATAATAGTAAAGCTACTATCAAAAGTATAATTACCATAATATCTTTAAATTGTTTAAGAAATTTTATAATTAAATTTTTTTCTTTCTTTTCGGTTAATAAATTTTTACCATACTTTTTTAATCTTTCATTAGCTTCTTCTTCCGTTAATCCATTGATATTGCTGTTTAAATCTATTAACACATCATCTACATCTTTTGAATACATAATACATCCTCCAATTGTTATATAATTTAATTTTATCATAAATTAATATATTTTTTTAAAAAACTTTAAGTAATTTATCTACCTAAAGTAAAATATAGTTTTTATAAATTTCAATTAATTTTGATTATCTGAAAATATAGTTGTTAAAATATCTTCATAATTTTTAGAAGCAAGTAAATCACTCATAATTCTCAAGTAACTTTCGTATCTATCTAAATCAATTAAGCCTTTTTTTAATGCCATCTTCACTCCACATGATTGATAAGGTTCTTTATAATGTATACAATTATTATATTTACACTTATCTTTCCATAAATTTAATTCAGGAAAATAATCTTGTAGTTCTATAGGTTCAAAAGAAGAAACATCTAAACTACGAATTCCAGGTGTATCTATTATTGAAGAATTATCATTCCATACATAATATTTAGATGTAGTTGTAGTATGTCTTCCTCTTTTTGATTTATCACTCACATTATTAGTTTTAATTTTATGTTCATCCATAATAGCATTTGTTAATGAACTCTTTCCAACTCCACTTCCTCCTACAAAAATTGCTTGTTTTCCATTTAAATACGTTTTCATTTCGTCAATACCAATATTATTATATGTAGAAGTCTCTACTACTTTAATTCCAAGCTTTCTATATACACTTAATATTTCATCTTCTTTGTCTGTTTTTAAATCACATTTATTTAGACAAATTATTGCAGGAATTTTACTATTTTCTAAGATTATTAGATATCTATCGATAAATTTTGGATGTAGCGGTGGTTCTTTTGAAGCTACCACTATAACTGCTAAATCTATATTTGCCGCTATATTTTTTGTTAAGCCAACAGCATCTAATCTTGTACTATCTTTTTTTACTCTAGATAATAAAGAAGTTCTTTTTAACACGTTTTCTATAATATAGTTGTTATTTTTCTTACTAAGCACAACTTTATCGCCAGGAAAAATTACTTGATTACATACTAAATTTAAATTGCCTCTTAGTTTTGCAATAACTATTGAATTATTATATATAATATAAGCATCATTATACCTAACTTCAATAGCAATGCCATAATTATCTGAATAATCAATAATTAAATTATTATTTTCATTATTCTTTCTAATTGAATATTTATCTTTAATTCTTTGCTTTTTTTCCAAACTTTTTTTAGTTTTAAAACTATCTCTTGCATTATAATGTGGCATATAAATCACCTAATAATTATTATATCATATTAAAAAAGGCAGATTTATAATTTTCTGCTTAAATATTTATAATTTTTATTATTAAATTTATAATTTTAGGAATAAATATAATAACTCCAACTATGATAGAGCCAATTGCAAATACTAAAACCCCACCGGCTGATATATCTTTTGCTCTTTTTGCTTTTTCATTAATTTTTGGCATTGCTAAGTCAACAGCAATTTCAATAGCGGTATTGAATAATTCCCCACCAATAACTATTGCAAACCAACCAACACATACTACCCATTCCCATGTTTTTAATTTTAGAATTATTCCTAAAATGGTAACGATTGATGCGACTGCAACATGAATTTTTATATTTCTTTCTGTTTTAAAAGCACTTCCTATGCCAGTTAAAGCATATCTAAAACTATCGATTAACTTTTTATTCTTCATTTTTCTCTTTTTCAAATACAAGTTTATTTGCAAAATTTATATATAATACTAGATATGATATAGATACTAAAAATCCTGCACAAACATCACTTGTATAATGAACTCCTAAATAAATTCTACTAATACCAATCATTATTATTAATATTGATAAAAAACTAATTAAAAATGTTTTTAAATATTTATTTTTAACATTTTTATAAATTAAATAAATTAAAAATCCATAAAATGCCATACTTATCATTGAATGACCAGATGGAAAACTATATCCAGTTTCATTAATAATTTTAAATTCTGTTGGCCTAGGACGTTGTAAAACAAATTTAAGTAATTGATTTAATATAGTAATCGTAACTAAATTTATTCCAATTAATAAACTTGTTTTTTTATTTTTAATTGTCATGAATAAAAGCAAAGTTAATGATAATAAACAAGTAGCACTACCAAACCAAGTTATAATTTTAATAATTGGCGTTAGGGAATTACGAATTATATAAGTTGATACAAATTTATAACCGATTATATCGCCATTCATGATTTCATGATTAAATACATCTTCGGCTAAAGCAAGAAATAATATTAAACAAATAAAACAGATGAACCACTTATAATTATTAAAAATTGTTTTCTTTATTTTTTCAAACATATTTTCACTTCCAAAATTAATATAATAAATATTTTTTACCAGTAAATTATAACACAATATAATAAAAAAATCAAAACAATTACAAAATTAAAGATAACAATTTATTTGAAACATATAATATAAAAAATAGTTTAATTTAAACAGAATATTTTAGTTATCTAATAGATATTGAAAATATTCATAATTAAATAATATTAATGTTTTTGATAAAGATATGATTAATAAAAAATATCTAGAACTAATTCTAAATATTTTTTGTTAAATTATATACTTAAAGTGTCTTTTAAATTTTTCCAAAAAACTTCAAAAATGTTGGCTTTTGATACATTTTCAGAAACTGTTAGTGGAACCGATTTAATAACGACTCCGTTTTGCTTTAAAGTTAATTTTCCAATAAGATTGCCTATATTTATTGGAGCAATTAGTTTATCTACCTCAATATCATATGTTACATTATCCATTTTTTCAGCTTTTTTATGTAATATTGTTACATCTTCTATAGGCGCTACCTTTATTTTGTTAACCTTACCCTTATCTACATCATACTCTCCTAAATCAGTGTCTTTCGTTACTACTTTATCTAATGCGTACTGTGCATATACATAATCAAATATGCTAGATACTTCACTACTTCTTGTATTACTATCAGGTTCTCCCATAACAACAGCAATAATTCTCATACCATCGATATTAGCTGTTGCAGTTAAACAGTGCCCTGCTTCACTTGTATAACCAGTCTTTAGCCCATCAACACCATCATAAAATCTAACTAATTTATTTGTATTGACTAACCAAAAAGCTCTATCTGTACCTTTTCGCAAATAATCTTCATAAATAGATGTAAACTCTAATATTTTAGGATGTTTAACTAATTCTTTAGCAATCATAGCCATATCATAAGCACTTGAATAATGATTAACATCATCTAAACCATGAACATTTTTAAAGTTTGTGTCATTTAAACCTAACTCTTTTGCTCTTTCGTTCATCATTGCAACAAATGCTTCTTCAGTACCACCTATTTTTTCAGCCATAGCAACAGCCGCATCATTCCCACTTGCAACAGCAATCCCTTTAAGCAAATCATTAACGCTCATTTTCTCTCCTGTTTCAAGTAGGATTTGACTTCCTCCCATACTTGAAGCATTGCTTGATACTGTAACCATATCATCTAAATTTATTATTCCTTTTTCAACAGACTCAATAATCAATAACATAGTCATCATTTTTGTCATACTGGCAGGGTGAAGTTTTTCATGACTATTTCTCTCATAAATTATACTTCCTGTACTTGGTTCCATAACAAGTACTGATTTTGCTTTTGGAGCAAGTAAAACATCTTCGGCTTTAACAAAAACAGGAATTATAAACATAAAGCAAGATAAAAACAAAAATACTCTTTTCAATTAAATCACCTAATAAAAAATATGTCATTTTTTTTAGATTATGTTACAATCTTTTACAACTTTTAAAAAGTATTTAATGCTTTTTATAGACATTAAAAGTTTACTATAGTATAATTTTATTTAAGGAACGGTGATTAAATGAGTAAAGAAATGAAAAGACTTATAATTTTAGTTATTGGCGTTGTGATTTTGGTTGTTGGTATTAAATTGATTCAGAACTATGACAAAATTGGTAAACAATTAAGAGAAATTGGTTATTCTAAAGAAGATAGTGTCAAAATAACTAGTATATTAAGTGAAGAAGATGTATCAAAAGTACTTAATATGGAATATCAAGAAAAACTAATTCCGATTATTGAAAACAATTATTTTATTCCAAAAAATCTAGAAAAATATTTAGACTTTAAAAACAAAAATAATGACAAAAATGTTGAAGATATTATTGCCATTGTTAATGTAAAACAAAATAACGATTGGTATGAAAACACTACAAACACTGATATATCAAAAGGAAATGCGATGTTGGTAAATAAATTTCATTCATTGACAGAAGATTTTGACCCAGGCGAAATCGTTAAAATATCAGTTCAATATGCTTATGATGGTCATAGTACAACAAATGAAGTTTATGAACAGTATAAAAAAATGTGGTATGCAGCAAAAGAAGAAAATTTAACTTTAATTGTTAACTCTTCATATAGAACCTATAGTGAACAAGAGAAAACATATAAAGCAAGTGGCGATGAATATGCTGCAAGACCTGGTTTTTCAGAACACCAAACTGGTTTAGCATTAGACATTGTAACTTATAACACAATTGGAAATGATTTTGAAAACAAACCGGAATTTACTTGGTTAAGTAATAATGCTCATCTATATGGTTTTATATTAAGATTCCCCAAAAATAAAGAGTATTTAACTGGATTTGAATATGAATCTTGGCATTATAGATATTTAGGAGTTGACCTAGCAACTAAAGTATATGAATCAGGTTTAACTTACGATGAATATTATGCTTACTATTGTGATTATAAAAATGAATGTTAAGACACCTATGTGTCTTTTTTTTAAAAACAAAAAAAAGGCTTTTAACCTTTAATTGTTCCATCCATAAACTTTAATTAATGATAAATATGGATAAGAGTAAGCTGAAATTGGATAATTTTCCAAATCAATTGTATTTGAATTAACTAAAACATCTATTACTTTGCCATCTTTTTTAACAGTTCCTACAACTACTAAAGCATGTCTTGTAGGACCATTAGTTCCAACATGAATAACATCACCTGCTTCAGCATAATATAAATTTTCATCTACTCTAGCACATAATCCATATCCTGTATTGTTTTTAGCATAAGTAGCAAAATAAGGAACATATGTCCAAGTATATACTAATCCACTTGCTGTTTCTTTCTCGTTAAGTGATGAACTATAACTCTTCCACTGTAAATGCTTAGAAGCACTGCCGTAGTAATCCATTGGTACCCCACCACTATAAACAACTTGTGAAGCGTAATTTTGACAATTAGAACTATATTTTGGCCAAGCCGAATTTCTTTTATCTACCCATTTTAAAGCATATTCTAAAGCTTTTTTTCTATCATATCCATTATCACACTTTTTAGGTGTTACTTTATTATTTAAATAATCATTATATTCTTGCTCATCAGTTTGTAAATTTTTCTTAACCATTTTTAAATAATTATTTTTAACAGTTTCATAATTACCATCAGTAAACATCACATAAAAATCCTGAACTCTATCATATTTAGATATTTTATATTCTCCATTAACTGAAACTAATGTAAACTCACTTTTAATATTATACACTTTTGACATACTATCCATAAAAGCAAATTTTATATAACTATCTTCTAGTACCTTAACAACACCATCATCAGATGTAAAATTTAAATCATAATAAGCTTCAGTTAAATGTAAATCATTTTTCTTAAGCTTTCTTGTTTCAATTAACAATGATATTGCTGCTTCATTTTTCTTTCTAGCATTTTCATTTGCAAACAATGAACTCATATCATAAACTTTTAAATCTTTAATCGAACGATAATACAAATCCATATATTCAATTATAACTTTTTTCTTCTTTTCATTTATACTTATACCTGTTATATTTCTAACAAAAGATTCTCCTTTGTTTGAAGTTTCTTCCTTTGGTTCTTCTTTCGGTTCTTCCTCTTTTGGTTCCTCAGGTTTTGGTTCTTCTTTTGGCTCATCTTGTTTAGAATCTTTCTGTTCGGTTTGAGTTTGCCCTTGACCTTTGTCATCTAATTGACCATCTTTTTTATCAACAATAAAAAAAGTAACTATAAAAAAGATAAATAAAGCCGATAATAAAATTTTTAAAAAGTTTTTCATATAAATCCAACTCCTAATTTACATTATATCATATTTTATTGTAATAAAATAGTTATTTTTTTAATTTTATAACTACTTAACAATACAAACATATAATATACTAGGTGAAGTAAATGAAAAAAGCTTATTACATCGTTGTTGGAATCATTATTTTATTGTTTTTTACTAAAGACATTAATTTAAACAATACTGATTATAAAAATATAAAATTTTCAAATAACCCATTAGATTATAAGGTTTTAGTAAATAAAAACAATCGATTATTACAATCATTTATTCCAGATGATTTAGTTTTAATAAATAAAAATTATTCTAACGAAAATAAATATTTAAGAAAAGAAGCAGCAGAATCTTTTGAAAAATTAAGTCAAACTGCAAAAAATTTAGGTTACAGAATAGTTGTCGTATCAGCATTCAGAGATTACGATTATCAAAAAAATTTATTTAATCATTATGTTAGCGAGAAAGGGTTAGAATATGCTTTAAGTTGTTCAGCTAAACCCGGGCATTCTGAACATCAAACCGGTCTTGCTATAGATGTTGAAGGTTCTAATATGGATTATGACAATTTTGATAAATCAAATGAATTTGAATGGATGCGTGAAAATGCTCATAAATTCGGTTTTATAATGCGATATCCAAAAAATCGTGAACATATTACAAGATTTAAATATGAACCTTGGCACTATAGATATGTAGGAATTCCCACCGCAACATATATTTATGAAAACGATTTAACTTTAGAAGAGTATTTAAAAATTACCGATTAAGGTAATTTTATTTTGTATAATAATGTAAACTATACATTATAGTTCCACAAGCCTAACTTTCCCTTTACATAAATTGGCTTGTCATACTTTTTAATATTTTCAAACTTCCAAGCATATAAACCAACATGTTCATGTGAATAAACAATTGTATTTAAATTTTTTAATTCATTATCAAAAGATTTCGCAACCAATATACAATCAACTAAGTCAGCTTCACCTATTATAGCACCTTTAATATACTCTAAATTATATTCACTAAACATAGTATCATCGTCACTACTCAATCCAGCGTGAATTAATATTTTACCTCGATAATTTGTTTTCCAACTTCTAAATTCATATTTTTTATAATTGTTTACAATTAGACTAGCCCATGGATTTTTTATAGTTAATACTTTCATATAAACCTACTTCCTACTATAATTATTTCTTTATATTTAAAAAACATCTATATAAAATATACAAATTGATTAGACTTTTGTCAATATTAATTAAAAATAAAAGGCCAATAAAACGGCCTTCTAAAATAACTATTGTCTGAAATTTGAACAGCTTCCACAATCATTATTAATAACTTGGTCTTCTTCTGAACAAGAATATTGTGGTGTGTAAGTATGAGTATAAATATGACGATTAATTGTATGAGTATGAATTGGACAAACATGTGGAACTTCATGATAGAATTCTTTTTCAATGCAGTTTGTTACTACTGGTTCCATAATTGGTTGTTGTTCACGATTACAACAATTACATCCACATCCACAATTATTTCTCATTCCAAAACGATTATTAAATAACATCTTAAGTCCTCCTTATCTATATTATCATATGAAAACAATAATTTAATGTATAAGTTATTTATCACAAGTTATAAACAAAAAAGACAAAATTAATTGTCTTTAGAATGGCATTTTCCCATTTTTAAATTGTTTCATCAATGTTTTCATTTGTTCAAACTGTTTCAATAGTCTATTAACTTCTTCAACACTTCTACCACTACCTTTAGCAATTCTTATTTTTCTTGATGCCTTTAAAACTTCAGGATGCCTTCTTTCATATGGAGTCATAGAAAGTATTATAGCCTCCACATGAGCCATATCTTTAGGATTAATTGTCACATTACCTAAACCCATTTTTTTAGCATTTGGTAGCATTTTAATAATATTTTCAAGAGGTCCTAATTTTTTAATTTGATTTAATTGACATAAAAAATCTTCTAAATCAAATTTTCCTGATTGCATTTTTTTAGCTGTTTTTAGCATATCTTCATCGATTAAATTTTCAGCTTTTTCAATCATTCCAAGCAAATCGCCCATATCTAATATTCTATTAGCAATTCTCTCTGGGTCAAATTCCTCTAATCCATCCATTTTTTCAGATACACCAACAAACTTGATTGGAACATTAGTAAGTTGTCTTACAGATAGAGCAACTCCACCTTTAGTATCACCATCTAATTTAGTTAAAATAGCACCAGTTAAATTTAAATTGTTATTAAATCCTTCAATTACATTAATTGCATCTTGTCCAATCATTGAATCAACTACTAATAATATTTCATGTGGTTGGACTAATGTTTTAATATCATTTAATTCCTGCATCAATTCACTATCAATGTGTAATCTTCCGGCTGTATCTATTAAAACATAATCATAATTGTTATCCTTAGCATACTTTATAGCATTAACTGCAATATCTCTTGGATTATTTTTTCCTTCTTCATATACTTCGATATTAAGTTCTTTTCCTATTTGTTTTAATTGTTCAATCGCAGCTGGTCTATAAACATCACATGCTACTAATAAAGGTTTTTTGTGGTATTTCTTACGAAGTAACAAAGACAGTTTCCCAATTGTTGTTGTTTTACCACTACCTTGCAAACCAACAAGCATAAGTATATTAGGGTTTTCCTTCATGGTCAATTCTTTTTTGTCGCCACCTAATAGTTCTACTAATTCATCTTTAACTATTTTAATAAATAATTCACTAGGTTTTAAAGACTTAGAAACCTCTTCACCCAAAGCTTTTTCTTTAACATTACTAATAAACGTTTTAACAACTTGATAATTAACATCCGCTTCTAATAATGCAAGTCTTAATTCTCTTGTTATATCACTAATATTATCTTCTGTTATTTTCCCATATCCTTTTATTTTATTAACTACATTAGTTAATCTATCCCCTAAATTTTCAAACATATTATCACCTTTTTAATTATACTATAAATTAAACAAAAATAAAAGAGTCTAATAACTCTTTAAACATTTGCTACATTGTGGTAAATATGAGATACATCCTCTACTTCTTCAAACATAACAACTAATCTTTCAAATATTTCTAAATCTTCTTTATTTAATTCAACTTTTTCTTTAGCTAACATTGTAATTTCTTCAGCATCAAAGTTAACATTTGGTAATGCTTTTGTAATCGCATCTTTTATTTTAAATAAATTTTGTGGTTCCCCATAAACAATTATTTCATCTTCCATAGATTCAATATCAATAATATCAACATCATTTAAAATTAAAGCATTTAAGGTGTCTTCTTCGCTTAACCCTTTAAAACTAACAATACATAAATTTTCATACATATAAGAAACACTTCCAATTGCTCCCATTTTAACATGGCATTTATTAACAACCGCTCTTAGACTACTTACACTTCTATTAACATTATCAGTTAAACATTCAACAATTAAAGTTGAAGCCCCCGGTCCAAATATTTCATATGTATTTCTAATATAACTTTCTAATGCACCACTATTTACTTTATCGATAGCTCTTTTAATAATATCTTGTGGTACTTGTTCTTTTTTTGCTCTTTCTATTAATCTTTTTAATGTTGCATTACTTTCAACTTCTACCCCACCATTTTTTGCGGCTTGATATATTTCTTTAGCATAAGTTGAATAAATTTTTCCTTTTGCAGCTCCTGTTTTTTGAATACTTGCTTTTCTTACTTCATAAGCTCTTCCCATTATTAATCACCTTTCCCTTTTAACTGTTTTGGGCTTTTTCTAAAGCGTTTTTTGCGGCTAGTTGTTCTGCTTCTTTTTTACTATGAGCAGTTCCTCTACCATATATAATATCATCAATTTTAACAATTATGGTAAATGTTTTGTCATGAGCAGGTCCACTTTCATCAACCACGACATAATTTAATGTTCTCTTATCAGTTTGAACAAATTCTTGAAGAATAGATTTGTAATCTTGTTCAAAAGTTAATTCTTTTTTTTCAATTAATGGAATAATATAATGTTTAATAAAATTATTAACAACATCTAACCCTTGATCTAAATACATCGCTGCTATAAATGCTTCAAATGTATCAGCAACGATTGCCTTACGCATTCTTCCACCATTTTCTGATTCTCCATGACCTAATCTAATGTACTCATTAAGTCCTAATTTAAGAGAATATTCATATAAAGCATTCTCACAAACATAACTTGCTCTTAATTTAGTCATTCTACCTTCAGGATAAGTTGTATTTTTAAATAAATATGTACTCATTACAAGTTCTAATACCGCATCACCTAAATATTCTAACCTCTCATAACTAGGACAATTATGCTCATTAGCATACGATGTATGCGTTAAGGCCTGTTCATATAATTTAATTTTATTAGGAGTTATTCCGAATTCTTCTAATATTTTCATCGAACCACCAATAACATTATACTATAAAATACTTAAAATAGGAACTAAACAATTTACATTTTAACAATTTTTTAGTATAATTTAGTTATGAAATATATATTAATAGGATTAATTAAAGTCTACCAAATGATTCCAGGTCCTTGGCACAATTCATGTAGACACATTCCTACTTGTTCGAATTATGGAATTCTTGCTATAATGGAATACGGAAGTATCAAAGGAAGTTATTTAACTTTAAAAAGAATAATTAAATGTAACCCATTAGGTACAAGTGGTTATGATCCAGTTCCTATAAGAAAGAAGGAAAAAAATTGAAAAAAATATTTTTATTATTAAGCATATCATGTATCTTTCTATCTGGATGCATTAAAAGAGATTCAATGGAAGATATAAAAATATATACAACAATCTATCCAATCGAGTTTATTACTAGTAGATTATATAGTGATTATAGTGATATTGAAAGTATATATCCTAAGGGCGTTAAAGTACAACTAGAAAATTGCATTGAATGTGAATTATATACTTTAACAGAAAAACAAATAAGTGATTACAGTAAAGGTGATTTGTTTATATTTAATTCACTATTATATGAAAGTAACTATGTTAGACCAATGCTAGAAAATAATAATTCTCTAAAGATAATAAATGCTACTGACCATCTAGTAGCTAGTGACTATTATGGACTCGAAGAATTATGGTTAGATCCATCAAGATTACTAACCCTAGCAAGAAATATTAAAAATGGTTTTGATGAATATATCGACAATTACTATTTAAAAAATAAAATAGAAGAAAATTTCAACTTATTAAAAGAAGATTTAGATAAACTAGAATCAAGAATGTCAGAAATGACTAAGAAAAGTGATAATAAAGTATTGGTTACTGGTGATAGGGTATTTGAATTTTTAGGAAAAGAAAAATATGGATTAACAGTATATACAATAAATGAAGAGACAAGTAAAAAAACGCTTGAAACAGTTAAAAGTTTAATAAATAGTAAGAAGGTTAAATATATTTATATTAAACAATATGAAGATGCTAATGAGGTAATAAATGAACTAATCAAAGGAACTGATGTTGAGGTAATATCAATCAACACTTTAGTAAATTTAACCGAAAATGAAAGAAGTAGTAAAAAAGATTATTTTATGATTATGAATGAAAATATCGAATTATTAAAGAAAGGATTATATAATTAGGTGATTTTATGAATTATGTTATTATAGGTATTTTAGTTATTTTATTCTTAAGTTCAATTAAACAAATTAATGAATATGAAAGAGGTATCAAATTTAGATTTGGTAAATTTAATAAAATTATGAATCCAGGTTGGAATATAGTTTTACCAATTATCAATTCTTATAAAAAAATCGATGTTCGTACTAAAGCAGTTGATGTTCCTGAACAAGAAGCAATTACAAGAGATAATGTTTCAATTAAAATTAATGCAGTAATTTATTACAAAATATTTGATGCTTCTAAAGCAATATTAGCAGTTGAAAACTTCTATTATGCTGTATCTCAATTAGCGCAAACTACAATGAGAAATGCTGTTGGTTCTGTTTCGTTAGACGAGTTATTAGGCGAAAGAGAAAAAATATCAAATGAAATATGTTCAATTATTGACAAAGCAACTGACCCTTGGGGAATCGAAGTTGAAAATGTTGAATTAAAAGACATTTCTCTTCCAGAAGAAATGAAAAGAGTTATTGCAAAAGCTGCTGAAGCCGAAAGAGAAAAAATTGCTGTAATTACTAAAGCTGCTGGTGAGGTTGAAGCATCAGAAAATTTAGCTAAAGCTGCCGAAATTATGACATCTTCTCCTGGTGCGTTACACTTAAGAACATTAGCAACTTTAAATGATTTAAGTTCGGACCAATCAAATACAATTATATTTGCTATTCCAATTGAAGTATTAAGAGCTTTAGAAGGTACTGATTTGACTAAAATAATTAAAAAACAAAAAAATGTAGATTAAACTACATTTTTAATTTTGCTTTTTAACCAATTTTTACCTTCAACAATTCTAGTTACTAGCATTGAACTAGATAAGTCACCAACAACATTTAAACATGTAGCTGGTGGGTCTATTAGCCAACCAATCGTCGCTATAATTGGAAAAGCTTCCATTGGAAAACCATATAATGATACTATTAACATCTCACCTATTAATCCCCCACCAGGTATTCCAGACATCACAACCGCACTTAAAACAGATATTAATAATGCAATTAAATAAGTATCAACTCCTACAAAAGGCCGATTAAATATAGCAAATAAGAAAGCGATTTTTAAAATTGCTCCCATACTAGAACCTTCCATGTGCATAGTTGCTCCTATAGGTAGCGTTACTTCTCTAATATCTTTAGGAACATCAATAGAAGAAGCAGCTTCTAAATTAACTGGAAGACTCGCTAGTGATGATTGGGTTGCAAGTGAAGTTGCAGTTGGATATGGCGCGGCTTTATAAAATGCTTTTATTCCTTCTTTTTTACCGGCCATATAACTATATAGTGTATAAAAAACAGCAAAATAAACAATACTTAAAATATAATAAATGAACATACTTCTTGCATAACTTCCTAAAAGTTCTGGTCCAAATTCACCTACTAAGGCAGCAAAATACGCACATAATCCAATTGGAGCATAATACATTATAATTTTAATAATTTTCATCATAACGTTAGATATTGCATCTAAATTTTTAGCTACATTTTTTCCCTTTTCACCTACTAAAGCAATTCCAATTCCAAATAGAATAGAAAAAATAATTAGTGGTAACATGTTACTTCTTGATAATAATTCTTTAAAATCTGTTACAGTAATTGCTGATACAATTTGGTCGGCAATACTTAAAACTTCTTCACTACCAGCTGTAAGAGTTATACTAGCATTACCTACTGGATTAAATATTTTAATGGTAAATAACATAACTATAGCTGATATCAAACTTGTTATAATGAATACAATAAATACATATTTTAATATTTTTCCTAATCTTCTTAAACTTACCATATTAGCAATACTACTTGAAATCGTGAAAAAAACTAAAGGTACAACAATTGTATATAACATATTTATAAATATAGTTCCAAATGGTTTTATAACCATTGCCTTATTTTCTAATACTATTCCAAGTACACACCCTAATATAACAGATAATAATAGAATAATTGGAAATCTATAAGTTTTCCAAAAACTTTTTTTAGTCATTTTTACCTCCTTACTCAATTATATTTAATTATTTTAAACTTTTGACAAATTTATCATATATTAATATAGGTGATTATTTAATGAAATATATTGGAGTTGTCGGAAGAAGTAATGATGGTATAAAATTTAATCAAGAAATAATCAATGTTATATATGAATTTGGTTTCACACCAATTGGAATTATAGTCGATTTTAAAGGTGATTCTAATCTATCATTCAACAGTATTAAAGGATTAATCGATATGTGTGATGGTTTTATCTTACAAGGTGGAAGTGATTACTTTGAAATTGATAAATTAATCACAAAATATTTATATAATAAAAATATTCCAACATTAGGAATTTGTTTAGGTATGCAAATTATGTCTATGACATTTAATGGACAGATGGGTGCGATTGCGATGCATCTTTCAAATAATCAATATGTTCATAGTGTTAATATAGAACCTAATTCTTATTTATATAGTATAATTGGAAAAGAAAAAATTTCAGTAAATAGTCGTCATAAAGATAGTATTATTAAAACCGATTTAAATGTAAGTGCTTCTAATGATATAATTGAAGCGGTTGAAGAACCAGATAAAAAATTCTTTATAGGTGTTCAATGGCACCCAGAATCATTAATGGATGAAGAAAGCTATAAATTATTTAACGAATTTTTTAAAAAATGTGAATAATTTACAAAAATTATCATTTTTTTTCAAAAAACTATTGATTAAATTTTAAAAATATTGTATACTTAAATAGCATTATTTGATGGGCCTATAGCTCAGTTGGTTA
>HF989906.1:34040-63950 GCA_000432255.1 Acholeplasma sp. CAG:878
CACCATTTTTTACGCCTCAATAGCTCAGTCGGTTAGAGCACTTGACTGTTAATCAAGGGGTCGTAGGTTCGAGTCCTACTTGAGGCGCCATCTTATGGCCAGTTGGTGAAGCGGCTTAACACACTGCCCTTTCACGGCAGCATTCACGAGTTCGAATCTCGTACTGGTCACCAAGAGTTAAAATTAACCACTTTTAGTGGTTTTTTAATTTGTTTCTACATTTTTTGCAAAATAAATAAAATATTGTGTATTTTTTTTAAAAACATATTGCCTTAATTAACTTAAAATGATATAATATTTCAACATTAAGGAGGTTAACATGATTGATGAACAACTATTTTATAACAAAAAAGTATTAGTTGGTGATTATGATAATACTTCATTTAAATATACTAATATGATTTTATCTAAATTAGGATTAATTGTAAGTAATTCTTCTACTACAGATGATATAAAAACAAGAATATTAAACGGCGAAAAATATGACGTTATTATTACCAATAATGTGTACAAACATGGTAGTGGAGAAGAATTAGTTAGGGATTTAAAAGAAATTGAAGGTTTTAACACTCCTGTTATAATTCATAGTATATCAGAAAAATCAGAATTTAATGGTTCAGATTTTGATGGTTATTTACAAAAGCCAATAAACAAAGAAGATGTAATTGAATTATTTAATAAAATACTAAAATAAGGTAGTTTTTGCTACCCTATTTTTTTATTCCTTTTAATCCTTTAGTACCACTAAAATTATTTAAAATATTAGTTTCAAAAGATATAACTTTATTGTGTTTTAATTTATATTGTTTAATTCCTAGTGTTATCATTTCATCTAATAGTTCAGTATATGGTTTTCCTGTTGCTTCCCATAAGTAGAATGATAAAGATCCTGGAATTGTATTTGGCTCATTAATATAAACTTTTTTAGTTTTACCATCAATTAAGAAATCAATTCGGCAAACTCCACTTAAATTTAAAGCTTCAAATGCTTTTTTAGCGATTTCTTGAACCTCATTAGTTTTTTTCTCATCTAATCTTGCTGGAACTATTCTATTTGTACTAGCCATGCCTTTTGAAGAGCCTTTAACACCTTTAGTTTTTGAAGAACCAATATATTTATCTTTGTAACTTAAAAATTCATCATTACCCATAACTTCTTCTAATACACTAGTACAAGCATTTTCATAGTTTCCTAAAACACTGCAATTTACTTCAATTAAATTTTCAACTGCTTTTTCAACTATTACTTTGTTATCATATGTAATAGCATCTTCTATAGCTTTTTCTAATAGCTTTTCATCTTTTACAAAACTTATTCCAACACTACTACCTAAAGTTGCTGGTTTTACAATTACAGGATAACCTAATTTTTTAATATTTTTAATAATTTCTTCTTTTTCTTCAAAATATTTGTTATCAAAAAACCAAACATATGGAACAACTGGTATACCAACACTTTCAAAAACTTGTTTCATTACGACTTTGTCTTGTCCTAAACTTGAACCTAACACACCACTTCCAACGTAAGGAACTCCGGTCATTTCTAAGTATCCTTGTAGTGTTCCGTCCTCCATATTGTTGCCATGAACAATTGGTAAAATAATATCTATATCTGTTACAATTCTTTTTAATCCTTTTGTTGATTGTAGTACAAATCTTCCATCTTTATTATATAAAACTACCTTTTTAGCATATCTTTTTAAAGTATCAAAATCACGATAAATATCTATATCTTGTAACATCTTTCCTGTATACCAGTTTCTTTGTTTATCGACATAGATTGGATATATATCGTATTTTTCTTTATTTAAACTTTCCATTGCTTGAACAGCTGATATAACACTTACTTCGTGTTCAACTGTTGGGCCTCCGAATATAACTCCTAATTTAATTTTCATAATATATCTCCCTTCAAATATTATTCACCAATAAAACTTTTAATTACCCTAAGAGTTTGGTCTAATCTTTCTAAATAAGCGTAATGAGTACATCCATCATACACTACCACACCACAATCTTTGATTAATTTTTCTAGTTCATAAGCATCATCAATACTTACTTGTAAGTCATTTGTACCCCAAATTAATAAAGTTGGGCATTTGATTTTTTTTACATCTTCGGTTATGTCAGTATTAACTGTTAAAACCATTATTTTTCTCATCATTTCACTAGCATTTTTATAATCTGTTGAACCAATATGCTTTTTAGCAAATCCCTCTAATTTGTTTAAAACCGGGATTTTTTTAGCAAATTTCAATGCTTTTGTTTTAAAACCCAATTTAACAATTTGTTTTTTAAAAGGACAAGCCAAACCTATTACTTTTTTTGTTTTATATTTACTTGCGTAAACTAAAGATATTTTACCACCAAATGAATGACCAATCAATATTGGTTCATCTATTTTTAGATTAGTTAGTAATGTATGAATGCAAGAAGCATAATCATATACTGTCCAAGCTTCCTTTGGCTCTTCACTTTTGCCATGTCCTGGTAAATCTATAATTATAACTCTTTTGTTAACTAAATTATTACCTATTGGTTCCATCATTTGAATATTTTGTCCCCAACCGTGTAGTAAAACAACAGCCTCACCGCTACCAACATCAGTATAATTTACAAAAACACCGTTTATGTTCATCTTCAATCACCTTTTATATTATACCATTTTTTATATAATAATTAAAGTATTTTGAAAAAAGAACTAGTAAAACTAGTCCTTTTGTGTCAATAAATAATTGACATTATTATTATTTACATTTTATTTAAATTTATGTATTTTTTAAAAATTAAAATTAAAATAATTAATGATATTATATAAATAATAAAACTTATTAAAAAATTATTTAGAATTAAACAATAAATAGTTGTTACTATATTACTTGTCATATGTAAGATTAAAGGTGCTTTTATATTATTTGTTTTTTCATACATATAAATTAGAATAAAACCTAGAACTAAAGCATAAATCATTTGAACTAAATTAAAGTGTAATAATGAAAATATGATGGTTGTGATTACAATACTTTTCATGATTGAATATTTCTGTTTTAATTCATTATACATAATACCTCTAATCATATATTCTTCTATAATAGGACCAATTATTCCTGTTGATATAATAGCTATTAAAATATTATTACTACCACTATATAAATGTGTAAAACTATAAACTTCATTTAAATTGTAAATTATAAAATTATATATAATACTTAAAGTTGTGCCTAATATAATTGACAAAAATATGTCTTTTTTGTTTATTTTATCATCTTTATTTAAATAGTTTTTCTTTAATAGTGGTATAAATATCAATCCTACCGCTAACACTAAAAATATATAATATTTATTTAAAAATATATTAAATGTATTCAAATCATTATAAAATAAAGCCCAAATTAATACTATTAAAAATTGTAACAAAACATATCTAATAAGCCATCTAAACAATTTCATTAAATCACCTATTATAATTATATATAATGTTTTATTTTAATTCAAGTAATTATTTTTTTATAATTAAAATTATTTTCTTGTAATATTGCCTCTTTTGAATAAACTTTTACTTTAACTAAACTAATTCCTTCTAAATTTATATTAACTGCTTCGTTTTTGAATCCGCTTTCTTCTAGTTCTTTTATGTATTTATTTTTAAATTTTTCTATATCAAAATCATTTTGAAATGAATAACTTTTTAATTTTATTTTCTCACTATAAATTGGATTTATGTATGGATAAATTGTTAATACTTGAATATCTTTAAATCTATTTAAAATATTGTTAGTATTTAATTCTCCTTTTTCAAAATAAATTTCATATATACTATAATCTTCATCTTCATAAAATACAGTTTGTACATTTTCTTGTGGATAAAGTAACCATATTAATAATAAAAATAAAAGTAAATTTTTCATAAACCTCACCATTTATATTGTGAGCGAAATTAACAATTTTAAACAAAAAACGACAAATTATTCTTTGTCGCTTGCTAATTCATTAATTTTTACTTTTCTTGTATGTCTAATTTCTTCCCATTTATTATATTTTTTCACCATACATACAATATTAATTGGTATCCATGATAAGATAAAGAATGAGAATAAGAATATACCTGATATAATATCTTCTGGTTTTTTCTTATTGTATGTAGTTACATAAATGTTCATAAGTACATTTCCTAAATATAAAACTAAGAAGAACACAACTCCTGATGCATATAGATATGACATTATATCGTATAGTTCGATATGGAATATTCTAAATAGTGTCAATACAATGGTTAAGATAAAACTTAATATTTGCATAACTGGTGCCATAAAGACTAATAACATATCAAAACTTGCAATATTACCATTCTTTTTATATGCTTGAAATAATTTTTTATGATATACTTTTAAGCATTGAAGAATACCGGCTGACCATCTTTTTCTTTGTTTCCAAGAAACATTGAAATTAACTGGTTGCTCATCATAAGTAACAGCATCCTCTACAAAAACTATTTTAATATTATTAATCGCACATTGAGCAGTAAATTCAACATCTTCAGTTAGTGTTACAGTATTGAAACCAAATTCATCAATTACATCTTTTTTTATCATAAATCCAGTTCCATTAATTGAAGATGAACCTCCCATTTGCATTCTTGCTTTATTAAAGAAGAAATTTTGAGTCCAATAGAAAATTGAATAACTTCCACTTAACCAGTTATCTGAAGCATTTTTACTATCTCTAAAGCATTGTGCAACACGATAACCATCACATAAAGCGCTATTCATATGTGTTAAGTAATCTTTTTTTACGATATTATCAGCATCAAATACAATATAAGCATCGATATCTTTGCGTTTTGATAATTTTTCAAAAGCAAATTTTAATACTTCACCTTTTGATTTAACTGGGACTGTACATTTCATTATAGTTGCGCCAGCTTTTTTTGCTACTTTTTCGGTATTATCAGTACAATTATTTGGAATAACTATAACTTCATACAAATCTTTTGGATAGTCTTGTTCTAATAAACTTTCAACTAATTCTCCTATTACTGCTTCTTCGTTTCTTGAAGCAACTAAAATAGCAAATTTGTTTTTTGGTTTATGCTTTTTAATAATAGGTTTATGCATATTTTTGAATGCAAAGAAACCACTTATTAAGAAATAAGTCCCATAAACCAGTGTAAAAATAAAGAATACATAATAAATAAATTGAATCATAATCTAACTCCTTAATGCTCTTTTATTATATCATAAATTTTATTTTTGTAAAGCCCTAACTTTCTTCTTCTAAATCTTCATCAGATACAATGCTAAGCTCATCAATATCGTCATCAATATCATCATCAATATCATCATCAATAATTTCTCCATCGATTTCATCGGTTTCTTCCACTTCTTCTGGTTCGATTTCTTCTTCAATCTCATCTTCATCTTCGTCATCTAATTCTATTTTAATAGAATGATTACATCTTAAATCCCAGTTTCCGTTTTCTAAAAAGATAAACCTTTTATCAGTTGTTAATGATGTATAAAAGTCACCTATTTTTTCTTCTAAGTCTTCATCACTATATCCTAATAATTTACAAATTTGTTCAAAAATTGTTTTTGTATTTAAAGCTTTTTGTTCTTTTAAAATCATTTCTGCCATATCAGTAAATGATAATGTTTCAAGTTCTTCTTTTGTCATTTTATTTAAATTCATAATAACCTCCATATAAAAATGCTAGTCTAATTTTAACACATTTTTAAATTGTGTCAATACTATTTTTATAATATGTTAGTATTTATTAAAAATATACAATTTTCACTTACATTTTTGAAGGTATTTTTATAACAAGTAAATCAAGTAATGTTTTTATTATTTTATTTGTTAAATCAAGTAATTTTAACCATTGTTCTTTAATAATTTCATCTTCTTGAGTTGAGATATAGTTACTTTGATAAAATGTATTAGCAACAGTACATAAATCATATACATATTCCGCTATATAACTTGGCATTAATGAATTAAATGCATTATTAATAACAATTGGTAATTCCAATAATTTTAGCCTTAAATTACGGTCATTATAAGTATTTTCATCAAATGATTTATAATCTTTAGAATAACTATTAATAACTTTATTTAATCTTAAATATGTATATAAAATATAAGGTCCTGTTTTGCCAACTACTTCACTAAATTTTTTAATATCAAATATATAATCTCTTTCAAAGTTATTTTGTAAATCGGCAAATTTAACGATCGAATTAGTTATTATATCTAAATCTTCTTCACTCATATTTTTATTTTCATCTTTTGTTTCTATAAATGTTTCTTTTATTTGTTCTAATAGACTAGATAAACTTGCTGCATCACCATTTCTTGTTTTAAATGGTTTTCCATCACTTCCATTAACTGTTCCATAACCAATATGAATTAAGTCAATATCTTTTGTTATTCCCCATAAATTGCAAGTTCTAAAAACTTGAGTAAAATGTAGGGCTTGCCTTGCATCCGTTACATAAAGAATATGATTTGGTTTATATTTATTTACTCTTTCATAGATTGTTGCTATATCTGTTGTTCCATATAAATAAGCACCATTGCTTTTTTGATAAATAAGTGGCGGGATTTCTTTTTTGTCATCGTCTAAATTTACTCTAACGACTTTAGCACCATCACTTTCTTCTAATAAATTTTTACTTTCTAGTTCTTTAGTTACATCATCAATATATTTATAAGAATCACTTTCACCTAACCATAAATCAAATGATACATCTAAATATTTATATATTCTTTTTATATCTTCAAGTGATACTTCATATATTTTTTTCCATAATTTGTTATATTCTTGATTACCATCTTGTAAATCTTTTGTAATTTTCGCACATTCTTTTAATATCTCTTCATTTTCTTTACAAAGCCTACTTACCATAGGATATGCTTTATTTAAATAATCAAGTGTTATATCATTAACATCTAATTTGTCTTTTAAAACAGCATATATTACTTCACCTATTTGTAATCCATAATCTCCTAGATGAACATCACTAATAGTTTTATGACCATAAAAGTTTATTATTCTTTTTATAGATTCTCCTATAATTGCTGTTCTTAAATGTCCTACATGAAGTGGTTTTGCTATATTAGGCCCTCCATAATCTAAGAAAAATAATTCTTGTTTTTCTGGTTTTGGTAAATTGAATTTTTCACTTGTATACATTTTTTCAAGTGTTTTGTTCATTAATTTGTTACTTATTTTTATATTAATAAAACCATTTACTAAACTAACTTCTTCAAAATAGTTATCAAAATCTATTTGTTCATTTATTCTAGAAACTATGTTTTTTCCAATAATCATTGGATTTTGTTTATAAATTTTAGCTAGTTTAAACGCATCATCACATTGGTAATCACACAAATCTAATCTGTTTGATTTGATTATTCTAGGGTTATATTCATATTCACATTCCATAAATATTTTTTGTAAATAATCTTCTAAAATTTCTATCATAGAACCTCCTTAATTAAAGTAAATTTTATTACTTCATCATTTAATGTATAATTTATAATGATTTTTTCTTCTGTAATTAATAAATCATTAGTAAATAATTCTAAATTTAACTTATAATTATTTTCTTTTAAAACTAAATTTGCGTTTGTATGTTTTTTATTTATAAACAATAAATTTAATATGTAATCTTTATTTTCTCTTGTAATTTCAACTTGAGTAGTTATTTTAATACTTACTTTTGTGTCATCTTCTAAATAAGTTATATTATTTCCTACTATATTATAGGTATTACTAATAATTTGCCCGTTTTTTTCTAAAATTGTTTTTATTTGCATATAAACACCTAAAACATTATATCATAAGTATATATTTTTATCAAACTAATTAAAACTGGAGCCTAATTCATTTTCTTATTGTTTTTATTTTTAAAACGGAATTTAATTTAAGCAAAAACGCCATAAAAAGGTGTTTTTTTAATGTAATCTTGCTATTTAAAATCAACTTTACTATAATCAATACAACCATTAGTAATTGTAGTTTCATTACCAATTATTATATTATTAATTCCTTGATTATTCTTTTTACATTTTAAAATATAAAAATCGGTATCTGATAGTTCATTATTTTCAAATGTATATAAAATAGAACCTCCATCATTAGCGTAGTCAACTCTACTATTTTTTGAAATAATTTCATCAATAGTAATTTTGTTTTTTTTCAAAGCTTTTGAAAACTTAATTTGCTCTGTTTTAGAGTCTTTATAATCGATATCTAAAAATTGCGAATAAACAATAGAGCCATCTTTTAATTCATAAATTTTCAAGAGTTCTTCACTAACACCTTCACTAAAAATTAATTTTTTGTTGTCTGCTTGGTAACCACATCCTACTAACAACATTGAAACTACTAAAAATAAATATTTCTTCATAAATTCTCCTTTACAATATATCTAGATTATAACACATACGTATATTTTTAACATTTTTTTATTATAATTTAAATATTTTTTCAAATAATAAACTTAGGGTGATTAGAATTGAAAAAATTATTTAAAATTTTATTAATTATTATGACTTTAGGTATTATTATGTATTCAGGTATTTATTTAATTGCATGGATTTACCCTAAACTTAATATTAATAATTCTAAAAGTTATTATTTTTATGATAAGGATAGTAATTTAATCAGCGGTACGGATGAATATAGTGGAATAGATGCCATCTCACCATATTTAAAAAATGCTACATTATCTATTGAAGATAGACATTTCTATACTCATGGTGGGTTTGATTATTTAAGAATTGGTAAAGCGATGTTTAATAATATTAAATCAGGTAAAACTACTGAAGGTGCTTCTACGATTACCCAACAATACGCTAAAAATTTATTTTTAGATTTCGATAAAACTTGGAAAAGAAAAATAACCGAAGCATGGTTAACAGTTCGATTAGAAGTTCACTATGATAAAGACAAAATATTAGAAGGTTATCTAAATACAATTAATTATGGTGGGGTTTTTGGAATTGCAAATGCTAGTGAATATTACTTTGGCAAAGATGCTTTGGACCTTAATTTAGCAGAAGCAAGTATGCTAGCTGGAATTCCTAATTGGCCTAGTAAATACTCTCCATATATTGATTATGAGGCTTCAAAAGAACGACAACTAGTTGTTTTGAATTCCATGGTACGAGATAATTACATAACAAAAGAAGAAGCAGATAATGCTTATAATGAAGAATTAAATTTTGTCACTAAAAGTACTCGAAAAGAATTAGATTCAGTTAGATATTTTAGAGATTCTGTCATAAGTGAATTAAATAAAATAAGTTCTATTCCAAATTCTTTGTTGACAACTGGTGGTCTTAAAATATATACGACATTTGACCCTAAAGCTCAGGAAGCAATAGAATCAACAATTAATCAATATATTAAATCTGATATTCAAGTTGCAAGTATTATTATGGAACCTAATACTGGTGCTGTTTTAGGTTTGACTGGTGGAGTTGATTACTCTAAAAGTCAATTTAATAGAGCTACCTCTAGTAATAGAAGTGTCGGTTCAACAATTAAACCTTTTTTATACTATGCAGCATTAGAAAATGGATTTACACCATCAACAACATTTACAAGTGAGCCAACTACTTTTGTATTTGCTGAAAATCAAACATATAGTCCTACAAATTACAATGATAAATATGCTAATAAAGAAATATCACTTGCAGCAGCCATTGCCTATTCAGATAATATATATGCGGTTAAAACTCATTTGTTTTTAGGTGAAAATACTTTAGTTGAAACTTTAAAAAGAGTTGGTATAACTGCTAATTTAGATAGTATCCCATCTCTTGCTTTAGGAAGTCAAGCAATCAGTTTAATTGATATGACAAGTGCTTATTCTACTCTTGCTAACGAAGGATATAAAGTTAAGCCTTATTTTATAAATAAGGTTGAAGATATTAACGGAAATGTTTTGTATGAATATGAACCAGTTAAAGAAGCAATTTTAAATAAAAGCTTAGTTTATGTTTTAGATGAATTACTTGCCAATACAGCTAATCCTAATTTTATCGATTATAGTTATCCTACATCGTATATGATGATGAATAGAATAACTAAAAAATATGGAATTAAAACAGGGACAACTGAAGTAGACCATTTAATAATTGGTTTTAATAAGGATGCTGTTGTAAGTATTTGGTCAGGTTATGATGATAATAGAAAATTACTCGATGTTGATTCATACAATAACAAATATATGTGGTCAGACATTATTGAGAAATATTTAAAAGATAAGGAAGAAGCTTGGTACGATATTCCTAATAATGTTGTTGGTGTTTTAGTAGAACCAGTAAGTGGTAAAATAGCAACTGATAAAAGTAAAAATAAAACAATTATGTATTACATAAAAGGGACTGAACCTTCTTCTGATTATAATTTGGATGATGTTATTCCAACTATTAAACAAGAATAAAAACTACGCATTTATTTGCGTAGTTTATTTTAAATAATCTTTTATTTTTTTCATTTCATTTGTTTCTAAATCTGTTTGACTTAATTGCTCAAACAATTTTTTTTGGTCTCTTGATAATTTTTTTGGAATAGCAACTTTAATGATTACATACATATCACCTTTACGATAATTATGCACATCTTCTACACCTTTACCTCTAAGTCTTAATTTATCACCAGTTTCACTACCAGCTTCAATTGTTAGTTTAACACTTCCAGTAATAGTTGGTATTTCTTTTTTACAACCTAAAACTGCTTCAGTAATTGTAATAGGTAATTCTAAATAAATGTCATTATCGACTCTTTCAAACAATGGATGACTTGCTACTCTATACTCTAGATATAAATCACCATTAGCTCCGCCATTAGAACCTGCTTCACCTTTATTAGCAACTCTTTGTCTATTTCCAGTATTAACTCCGGCTGGAACTTTTACTTCAATTGTTTGATTAACTTTTACTTTTCCAGTACCTCTACATTTTTTACATGTTTCTTTATAAGTTTTTCCTTTTCCATTACAACTAGGACAAGTAGTTTTAGTCATAAATGCACCGAATATTGTTCTTTGTTCAGTAGTTACAGTCCCACTACCATGACACTCATGACAAACTTCCTCTCCCATACCACCTTTTCCAGAACACTCACTACAAACTTCCATGACATCTAAATTTATTGACTTAGTAGTTCCAAATATTGCTTCTTCAAAAGTTAAATCTACTCGCATTAAAGTATCTCTACCTTGAGTCCTTCTATTACTAGTTTTTCCTCCAAAATTAAATCCAAAACTAGAACCAAATAAATCGCCAAATATATCTGAAAAATCAAAATCACCAAAATCAAATCCACCTTGACCATTGTTTTCAAATGCTGCATGGCCGTATTGGTCATATTGTTTTCTTTTAGCCTCATCACTTAATACCGCATATGCTTCTTGTGCTTCTTTAAATTTTTCAGCTGCATTTTCTTCTTTTGAAACATCAGGGTGGTATTTCTTAGCTAATTTTCTGAATGCTGATTTGATTTCATCTTGAGTTGCAGTTTTAGAAACACCTAATATTTCATAATAATCTCTTTTATTCATTTAAACACCTTCAATCAATAAGTGCTTCAAATTGATTCATTACTTCATCAAACATCTTAATAGCACTTATTACTACTTCACTTTTTGTAACATCAACACCTGCTACTTTTAATTCATCAATAGGATACATACTTCCACCTGTTTTTAAGAATTTCAAATAATTTTCTAAAGCATTTTCTTTGTTATTTAAAATTCCTTCTACTATATAACAAGCACTAGATAATCCTATTGCATATTTATAAACATAGAAATCGTAATAGAAATGTGGAATTCTTGACCATTCGTATTTTATTTCATCATCAACATACACACCATCACCAAAATATTTTTTATTTAAATCATAATAAATATTATTTAATAATTCGTAAGTTAATATTTCACCATTCTCTTTTTTAGCGTGAGTTATTTTTTCAAATTCAGCAAACATAACTTGACGATATATAGTTCCCTTGAATAGTTCCATCATATTGTTTAAAACAAATAGTTTTTCTTCTTTTGATTTGCTATTTTTTAATAAATATTTATTTAACAATAATTCATTAACTGTTGAAGCAACTTCTGCTACGAATATTTTATATGATGAATAATGATATGGATTATTTTTGCAAGATAAATAAGTATGAGCTGAATGACCTAATTCATGTGCTAATGTAGAAACATCTTTTAATTTTCCTTCATAATTCAATAATACATATGGATTAGTATCATAAAATCCACTCGAATAAGCTCCGCTTCTTTTTCCTACGTTGTTGTAAACATCAATCCATTTTTCATCAAATGCTTTATTGATAATTTTAATATAATCTTCACCTAAAACACTTAAAGCATCAATTACTAACTCTTTAGCATCCTCAAAAGAATAATCCTTATCTAAATCTTTAATCAATTCTACATATACATCATACAAATGTAGTTCATCTAAACCCAATACTTTCTTTTTTAAATCAAAATAACGATATATTGTACTCATATTATCATTAACTGTTTTAATTAAGTTATCGTAAACTAGGGTTGGTATATTATCAGCAAACAAAGAGGCTTCTAAACTAGAATTATATTTTCTTATTTTAGCTATTGTTGTTAAAGTATCAACTTGTGATTTATAAATACTAGCTAGTGTGTTTTTAAGATTTCCATAAGTATTATGATAAAGCATAAAAGCTTGCTTTCTAACATCTCTATTTTCATCTTTTATAAATAAAGAATAATTACTACTAGTTAGTTCAACACTACCTTCATCCGTATCAATAAATCCAAATTTCATATCAGAGTCAGTCAATGATTCATATGTTTTTTCGGAAGAAGAAAATACATTTGATAAACTAGATAATAGTTTTTCACTATCATCATTTAAAATATGTTTTTTATAACGATATATATTTTCAAGTAAAAAATCATATTCTTTTAGTTTTGGTTCTTCTTCCATAAATTTTTCGAGCACCTTATAATCAACACTCATAAGTTCTGGATTAGCAAACGCTTCATTTTCTTCAAATTTATTAATTAAATCAAGTATTTTTCCACTCATCTCTTGAGCTTTAGTATTAGTAGTATCTTCATCATGTTTTAAATGTGCATAAAAATACAATTTATATAGTCTTCTTTCATAATCTAGGCTATAGGTTATATATTCTAATAAACACGAAGCACTACTAGTTAGTTTACCTTTATATTCACAAACTTTATTAACTTCTTTTAAACATTTATCAAAATCGTTATACCAATCATCACAATTATTATAAATTAAGCTTAAATCCCATTTGTATTTATCATCTATTTCATTACGTTTTCTTTGTTTCATATATTCTCCTTACAAGATAAAGTTCTAGTTACCTAGAACTTCTCTTTTTATTTTTCTTCAAATTCAGCGTCTTGAACATCATCTTTTTTAGGTTCTTCTTGTGTTGTGTTTTCCTGTTGTGCTTTTGCAGCTTCTTCATATACTTTAGTGGCAAATGCCATAGCAGTTTCTTGTAATTTTTCTTTTTTAGCTTTAATATCTTCTAGATCATTTTTCTCTAAAGCTTCTTTTAAATCTTTAATTTCTGCTTCAGCTTTTTCTTTATCTTTAGAATCTATTTTATCACCTAAATCTTTAATTGATTTTTCAGTCATAAATACTAATTGTTCAGCTTCATTTTTTAAATCTGCTTCTTCTTTTTTCTTTTCATCAGCTTCACGATTTGCTTCTGCTTCTTTAACCATACGATCGATTTCATCTTCACTTAAATTTGTATTTGATGTGATTGTAATAGTTTGTTCTTTGTTAGTACCTAAATCTTTTGCTTTAACATTGACAATACCATTAGCATCGATATCAAAACTTACCTCAATTTGTGGTACTCCTCTTGGAGCAGCAGGAATTCCAGTTAGTTGGAAACGGCCTAAAGTTTTATTATCATTTGCCATGCTTCTTTCACCTTGTAGAACATGAATGTCAACAGCAGGTTGATTATCAGCAGCAGTAGAGAATACTTGTGATTTACTTGTTGGAATAGTAGTATTTCTTGGAATTAATACAGTCATTACTCCACCTAATGTTTCAATACCTAGTGATAATGGAGTTACATCCAAAAGTACGACATCATTTACATCACCAGTTAATACACCACCTTGAATAGCCGCACCCATAGCAACTACTTCATCAGGGTTAACACCTTTAGAAGGTTCTTTTCCAAGTTCATTTTTAATCAACTCTTGAACTTTTGGAATACGAGTTGAACCACCAACTAATATTACTTTATCAATATCATTTTTAGTTAATTTAGCATCACTCATAGCTTTTCTAACTGGTTCTAGTGTTGATTCGAATAAATCATGACACAATTCTTCAAATTTAGCTCTTGTTAAAGTCAAATCTAAATGTAATGGTCCCTCACTACCTTGTGATAAGAATGGTAGTGAAATTTGTGTTGAAGTTACTCCTGATAAGTCCTTTTTAGCTTTTTCAGCAGCATCTTTAATTCTTTGCATAGCCATTTTGTCATTTGATAAATCTATACCATTTTCCTTCTTGAATTCTGCTACGATATAATCCATAATTCTCTTATCGAAATCATCGCCACCTAATTTATTATTACCACTTGTAGCTTTAACTTCAAATACGCCATCACCTAATTCAAGAATTGATACATCGAATGTTCCACCACCTAAATCATAAACTAAAATTGTTTGATTTTCTTCTTGTTTATCAAGTCCATAAGCAAGAGCAGCAGCTGTTGGTTCATTGATAATTCTTTCAACTTCCAATCCTGCAATTTTACCAGCATCTTTTGTTGCTTGTCTTTGAGCATCGTTGAAATAAGCTGGAACAGTAATAACTGCTTTAGTTACTTTTTCACCTAAATATGCTTCAGCAGTTTTCTTTAAATCTCCCAAAATCATCGCAGAAATTTCTTGTGGAGTATACTTTTTTCCATTAGCTTCTACTTTCTCATCACTACCCATTAATCTTTTGATTGAATAAATAGTATCTTTGTTAGTAATCATTTGTCTTTTAGCAGCACCACCAACGATAATTTCGCCATTTTTGAATGCTACTACAGATGGAGTAGTTCTATCCCCTTCTGGGTTAGCGATTACTTTAGCTTCCCCACCTTCATATACACATACACAACTATTTGTTGTACCTAAGTCAATACCTATAATTTTACTCATAATTTTCACCTTTCCTTTATTCACTTACTTTAACCATTGCTGGTCTTATTACTTTACCTTTCAAAATATATCCTTTTTGTAAGACTTCAATTACCATTCCTGGTTCCATTTCACATTTTTCAGTTAATATAGCTTCATGATAAACTGGATTAAATGGTTTATTATTACCATCAATCTCCACCACACCATTTGTTTTTAAAATATTAACTAAATTGCAATAAATCATTTTAAATCCTGATAAGAATTTTGATACTTCGTCTTCTAAATTGTCATCATCCATATTTATTGCTCGCTCAAAATTATCTAAAATCGGTAATATTTCTTTAATAATGTCTTCATTACAATATTTTAGCAATCTTGATTGTTCTTCTTCTAACCTTTTACGGTAATTGATGAATTCAGCTTTACTTTTTAAAAGCTCATTTTCTAAGAATTTATTTTTCTCAAGTAATTCATTATTTTTTTCATTCTTTTTTTTCTTTTTATGGTTATTAGATGTTTCCATATTTCCTTTTTCACATTTACATTCTTCACATGTGCATTTTTCTTTTTCTTCCATTTTCATCACCTTTCAAAATTCTTCTTTATATAATCAAGTAATGATATAACTCGGTCATATTCTAATCTCTTTGGTCCAATTAATGCAATTGTTCCTTCCTCACCTTGAAGATTATATTTAGTTTTTATAATGGTTACATCATCATCAAAATCTGTTTCACTTCCAATATAAATGTTTATACCACTATCTTCTTCTTCTATTTTATTTACTAAAGTCTTATCTTCAAACTTACTTAAGATTTCTCTTATTTTATCAGTATTGTCAAATTCTGGTTGCATAAGTATATTTTTTGTACCCTTCATTACTACATTAGGACTATTAGTAAAATCACAAAATGCATTATAGAAAGCATTATATAAGACTTCGTGTTGTTTTACATACCTTGCAATAACAGGTTTTACTTCGAATTCCAACTTTTCTGACACTTCATCAATTGGTGTTCCAATAATCATTTTATTAATTAAATCAACTGTTTGTTTAATATCATCAATAGAAACTTTTTCATTAATAGTTACTTGTCTATGTTCGACATGACCTTTGTCAGTAACTAAAATAGCAATTAAATTATTATCATTAAGTGGAATTACTTCTATTTTCTCTACACAGTTTTCTTTAGATGATTTACCTAAAACAACTGCTGTTAAATTAGTCATTTCTGATATAATTTCCATACTCTTAACAATATAATTATCCAAAGCTAAACTATTATTTTGAAATATTCTTTGAAGTTTTAAAACATCCTCTCCGCTTAATTCTTTAGGCTTCATAAGATTATCTACATAATATCTATACCCTTGTTCACTTGGAACTCTTCCTGAAGATATATGTGTTTTTTCTAATAAACCTAATTCTTCAAGTTCAGACATCTCATTTCTAACAGTTGCACTAGAACAGTTTAAAATATCACAAATTGCTTTACTACTTACTGGTTTAACCATTTTAATGTAGTCTTCAACAATGATTTTTAAAAGTTGTTCTTGTCTTTTTGTTAACACCTAATCACCTCTTTTAGCACTTATTAATTCCAAATGCTAAGTTCATTATACTATTATATGTTAGCATTGTCAAGATATGAGTGCTAAAAAATTAAATTTACATATTTTACCATATTTTATAATGATTAATAAAGTTTTTCTTATACAAAAAAGTTGCATTAATCTTTAACACAACTTACTTTTCCTGTTGTTAAATCATTTGAACAACTATAATTAGGAGCAGATGCAAATTTAACACCTTCAATTTTAATTCCTTTTCCTTCGATATATTCCCATGTTCCACTTAAAGGTTTCTCACCAACTAAATCTAAACTATCAACATAACCAAATAAAATAGTTTCAACACCCATTAAACTTTCCATGTATGTAGTTTTTGCAACATCAATAATGTTATAGCAACTAGTTTCTAGTGTTTTTATTTTTGCTTCATCTATTAACTCTATTTTATCTTCAACATTATCAAGTGGTGTTTTGATTTCATCTGCTTTTTTTAATTCTTCTTTTTTCCCACATCCAAACAAACATAATACTAGTAAAATTAATAATACCTTTTTCATTATCCACCTCTAATTAAATTATAAACTATATATTTTCTTTAGTCAAATACATTTTTAATAATTTTTAAACCATAATAACAATGGTGATTTTATGACTTATTTAATAATTTTTTTATTAAAAATAGTTGAAAATACTATAGCAACATTAAGATTAATTATAGTTGCAAATGGTAAAAAATTGTTGGGTGCAGTTCTAAATTTCATAATGTCGATTGTTTGGGTTATATCAACCAGTTTAGTTGTTCAAAACTTTAAAAATATTTTAAACATTTTATTTTTTTCATTAGGGTGTTTCGTTGGAAGTTATTTAGGTAGTTTAATTGAAACCAAAATTGGAATCGGTAGTAATATGTTATTAATAAACTCTTGTAATAGTAACGAAATAATAAATTTATTAAACAAAAACAATTACAAAAGTTATATAACTAATGACAACACTATAATGGTTTTAGTTGAAAGAAAAAAAAGAAAAAATATTTTAGATTTGATTTATAAAGTTGATAGTAAAGCTATAATTATTTCTTATGGAGCTCATCAACTTTTAAATAAACATCATATGGAAAATCAGTAATCAAATAAGTTTTTTTGTTTTTAATTTTCGAAACATTTTTTGAATTTATTCCCCATATAAATGTTTCCTTTTTTTTGTTTACTTTCTCATATTCATTAAAATGAACTATATTGAATTTAAAGTGATTGTACATTTTTTCCTTATTTATGCCATAACCTATTAGTAATCCAACATTATATTCATTTAAATGTTTTATTATATTATAGTTAAAACTACAAATATAAATATTTAAATTATATTTATTAATTACACTTATTAATTTATTTACAAGTGTAATATTATCGCTATTTTCTTCTTTAATATCAATTAAAATTATTTTATCCGTTTTTAAATTTTTTAGAAATTGTTCTAATAATAATATTTTACTTGGTTCTTCTTTTGTTCCAATATTATATTTTAATAGTTTCCTATAAGTCATATTTTTTACGATTCCAAATCGAATACTTGAAGTACTTATAATTGGTGAATGAATTATAACTAATTTTTTATCTTTTGTCATCCTAATATCAAATTCAATCCCATCAATATATTCTTTTTCTAAAGCTTCATATAAAGCTTCTTTAGTATTTTGTTTATAATGAGCATGAAGCCCACGATGCGCAATTATTTTCATATTAAATAATATGAAAAAAAGACAAATTTTAAGCAACTAATTTGTCTTTTAATTTGGTTAGTATTTTTTGTTCTTTTCTATAAACCTGAACTTGAGAAGTTCCTAAAGCTTCCGCTGTTTGGCTTTGTGTTTTATCTTGCAAATAACGCATCATAATGATGTTTTGTTCATATGAATCTAGACTCGCTAATGCATTCTTTAAATCAATTAATTCATCTATTTCATCACAACTACCAATTACTTCTTGTAAAGTAAGTTCTTTTCCATCAGAAGTTATAGGTTCGTCAATACTTAATGTTAAAGCTCTACTTCCTAGTGCTTCTGCGACGATATAATCAGGAATTTCTAAATATGCTGCAATTTCACTAAAAGTTGGTTCTCGCATATATTGTTGCGCTAAAAGGACATAAGTTTTATCAATCCTAAGGTATAATCTATTTAACCCTTGACTTACTTTAACATTTTTATCAAGTCTTACAAGCTTCCTCATTTCTCCTAAAATATAAGGAACTGCATATGTTGTAAACTTTGCGCCATAACTACTATCAAATCTTTTATAAGCTTCTAACATACCAATACAACCTGCTTGAAATAAATCTTCTTTATTGGAATAACCTTTAAAATAATTTGATAAAGCATAGATTAAATTTTGATTTTCTAGAATTAAATCTTTTAAAATTTCTTCCATTTGACTCCTATAAATTAATTGCATTAATTGCTGTTAATTCATTAGATGTTTCATACATATATTTTAATATACGACTATTATTTAATCTATATTTAACAAATGTATTATTAATACCACATAATAAAGTTTTTCCATTGTTTTGTTTAACTAATTCATAATTACACAACAAAGCATTTATTCCATAATAATCAATTGAAATAAGTTCACTTATATTAAAGACAATATTTCTTATACCATTGTCTTTTACTAATATAGTAACCTCATCGTGTAGTTTTCCTATAGTCTTTTTATTTAAAACTCCTTTCAATCTAACAAACAAAATTCCTTTTTTAAATTCCATATCAATATTAAGCAAAATTATCACCCTCTTTGATAATTTAGCACATATCCTAAAATTTTTATACCGTTTCGACAAAAGTAGAACTTTTTTTAATTCGACTTATTTTTTGATGTTTTAAATATTAATAATAATGATATTAATATTATAAGTAAAAACCAAGGCCAAGCTTTAGAGACATCTTCTTTAGTAATAGTTAATAGATAATCAGGATTAAAACTTTTTTCTTCATTTTTAGTTTCAGTCATATCTTTTGAATTGGCAATTTCCTCTAGTTTGCCTTTTTCATACTTTAATTTAGTTATTTCATTATTACAATTATTCATAGAATCATTGCTTTTTTTAACTAAATTTTTAAGTTCTAAATTTAGCTTATCAACAGTTTTAGATAATTCACTAATCTTATCTAAATAAGCTTTATTATTATCTTTCAATTCTTTAAGTTTTAATTCATAATTTGTTTTAATTTTTTCGATTAAATTGTTTTTTGAATCAAGATTTTTTTTGCAATCATTTAATTCTTTTTCATAATTTTTAAGTAATTTTTCTTTTTCTTCTAGTAGTTTCTTACATTCACTACACTCATTTAATTTTTTATTGATTTCATCTAACTTTTTTTCATAATCATTGGTAATATTTTCTATTTGTTTAACTAAATCATCAATTTCATCTTGTTTTTCTTTGATTGTATTATCTTTAATATCAACAATTATATCTTTATTAAATTTATTATATGGTGTTTATATGAATAAAGTATATTTGCCATTTTTATTTAAATCCGCATTTGATGTTAGATTGTAATCCGTGCTACTATATAAAACAAAATCATTTAATTGTTGTTCTTTTGAAGTTATAATTAAATTATCTTTTAATTCTAATTTATCTCGATAATAGTATGTATCTTTAGAAATAAATTCATCATCTTTTATAGCAGTTTCACTTGGCTTTTCACTAAAATAATCATCATAATATTCTTTAACAGCTTTATTATAATCACACCATTTTTGAGTATAACGATATTTTGTCTTTGTAATTATGCTTTCCATAACATAATCGTTTTTAATAACTTCTTCTGTTTCCTTTGTAGTTCTATAGTCTTTTTTTTCAAGTGTATAAACATTCTCTAATATTTGTTTTGCATTTGACCAATGAATATCAGAAAACTCTAGTTCTCTATTTGTAATTGAGTAAATATCTTTTTTATTATTGGAAAAACCAATTGTATATGTTTTAGTGGAATTACCTAAATCAAATAAATAAAAAACTATATCTATTAAATGAACAGGATAAACGTTACCTAAATCAATTATCAACGAACCACCATTTTTTATATAAGATTCATTTTCATTCCAAATACCATTTTTGATATACTTATCAAATCCTTCCAAACAACCATTGCATTCATACTTATAATCAATTTCATTTCCTTTATAAAACAATTCTAATTCGGTTATTCTAAGGGCACCATAACTACCATTTAAATTGGTCAAATGAATATATCTTGCTCCATTCGCTATTATATACTTGTATGTATTTTTAACTTCTTCATCAACAACAGAAACATGATTTAGCTTGTTTTCTTGCCATGAACCAATTTTATTTTCACAATTGTTTTCTTCAACTCCATCATATAACCTTTTTTCAATAGTATCTTTTAATTCATAATATCGGTATAATTTTTCACTTTCCTTTTTTACCATATCACTTTCTTCTAAAATCTCATCTACTTGCCTATAATCTGAATAAAAAGTTTCGGCATTAACACCACCCAAAAACAATGGAAACAAAAATACTAACCACAAAATTTTCTTAAACATTTTTCACCTCCTATAAGTTATATACACTTTTTTTTGGTGATTTCCTTTTTTTTTAGAAAATTTTTTTAATTTTTTAAAAAGAAAAAAAACCTTACGGTTTTTAGACAAAAAAATCCAGAAAAGCGTGCCCTTAACGATAAAACCTGCATCCGCCAGGTGGGCATCACATAATAAACTTTAGGATTCTTGATTTTACAAGCTTTCAACACCATTTATTAATTAGATTCCCAAATCGTTAAATTAGTCGGTTTTTCTTGTGAGCTATCATCTTTTCTAGACAACTAAATTATAACATAACTTTTATTTAATTAAAATATATTTTAATTAATTCCCATATTTTTACACATTTAATTTACATTTTTAAATTCTTCGTCACCTTTTTGATAACCTAAAATTGTATTTAAATTAACATTTTTAGTGCTTGTTAAAATATTAACATCGGCTTTTTCATATACCTTATTTAATTCTTCAATTAATTCCTTTACAACTTTTCTTTTTCCACTATTTTTTTTAGTAACTGAACAAGCACAATCTAAAAACTTTAATTCATTTGTTTGAGCAAATTTAACTATATCTTTTTCTCTAACATAATAAAGTGGTCTTATTAAATACATATTTTCAAAATGGTCGCTTTTTATCTTTGGTAACATGCTTGAAAATGAACCAGTAAAAAGCATATTCAACATAACAGTTTCAATAACATCATTAAAATGATGGCCTAAAGCAATCTTGTTACATCCTAATTTTTTAGCAAAATCGTACAAATATCCTCTTCGCATTTTCGCACACATATAACAAGGATTATCTGTTCGCTCAGCTACTTTGAAAATTGGTGTTTCAAATATGTGAGCAGAAATATTTAATTTATTTAAATTGTATTTTATTTGTTCTAAATTTTCTGGATTATATCCTGGATTCATAACGATAAACTCTAAAGAAAAATTAATTTTACCATGTTTTTTTATTTCTTGCATGCATTTAGCTAATAAGAAAGAATCTTTCCCACCACTTATACAAACAGCTATTTTGTCATTTTCTTCGATTAAATTAAACTCTTTAATAGCTTTTATAAATGGCGAGAAAATAGTTTTTCGATACTTTTTAATTATACTTCTTTCAATATCTTTCAATTCCATACTAATACCTTTTTATTCATGGTTACAATTACAATCGCATCCACAATCACAATCATCATCACAAGTACATTCGTGATTATTACTTAACATTTCATCTAAATAATATATTAAATATTCTAATTCTACTTTTTGTTCTTCTTTTGTTTTATTATTTTTAATTGTAACAAAATTATTATTTATTTCTTCTTCGCCTATGATTATAATAAACTTACTATTCAAGTGATCTGCTTGTTTAAAGTTAGATTTTAAACTACGATTCATATAATCAATTTCAACTTTAAATCCATTTAATCTTAAATCCATACATAATCTTAAAGCTTTAGCTTTTTCATTTTCACTCATGTATGATATATAAACATCGATACCTTCTTCTTCTACTAAATTAATCTTTTCTGCTTCAAGAGCATTAAATAATCTTTCCATTCCAAGAGCAAATCCCACGCCTGGAGTTTCAGGACCATTTAAATTTTTTACTAAATTATCATATCTTCCACCGGCACACAATACATTTTGACTTCCAAAATCTTTAATTTCTGCAGTTACTTCAAAAACAGTGTGTGTGTAATAATCTAATCCTCTTACAATATTCGGATTCACCTCATACTCAATATCAAGTGCTTGTAAATATTTTTTTACATTTTCAAAGTAAGTTTTACTTTCTTCATTTAAATAAGAAGTTATTTTAGGTGCATTTTTCATTATTTCATTATTTGCATCAACTTTACAATCTAATATTCTAAGTGGATTTTTGTTGTATCTTTCTTTGCAATCTTCACATAATTCATCTAAATATGGTTTGAAGTATTCAAGTAATGCATTTCTATAATTATTTCTCGATTCATTATCACCTAGAGTATTTAAATTTACCTTTACATTCTTTAAGCCTAATATTTTATAAAAATTAACTGGAATGCTTATAACTTCAGCATCAGTAATAGCATCATTACTTCCTAAAACTTCAACACCAAATTGATAAAATTCTCTAAATCTTCCTGATTGAGGACGTTCATATCTAAACATTGGTCCATAATACCAAGCTTTTACAGGAACACTGTGATTACCATAAAGTTTATTTTCAATAAAACTTCTTATAATTCCAGCTGTACCTTCCGGTCTTAAAGTAAGATTTCGCTCAGCTCTATCTTTAAAATCGTATGTTTCTTTTGTAACTATATCGCTTGTTTCTCCAACACTTCTATGAAATAGTTCACTCGCTTCAAAAATTGGAGTTCTAAAGTATTCATAATTATACTTATCCATTAATTCTTGTAGAATATTTTCAATTACTATTATTTTATTTCCGTTTATTACATCATAAGTTCCTTTTGGTTTTTGTATCATAATTTCCTCCTTGTAATCTTTTCACATTATATCAAATTATAATTAAACTATCAAGTGTTTAAATATTTCTACACTGATTTAAATAAAACACCAAATCTAATTTGACTTGGTGTTTTAAAAGAATTTACATAAAATATGTAAAATTTTTTCAATTTAATGTAAAATTTTATAAATCGTCTTCAGTATATTTGGACATATATAATTCTTTACTTTCAAGTTCTTTTTGAATATCGACTTCTGGTAAATCTTTAATTGACTTTAATCCAAAATAATCTAAAAATAGTGGCGTTGTAGCATATAAAATTGGTCTTCCAGCAGTTTCTGCTCTACCTACTTCTTCAATTAATCCTTTGTAAACTAATCTTCTAATTATATGTGCACTACCAACACCTCTTGTTTCATCAACTTCTACTCTTGTAATAGGCTGATTATAAGCGATAATCGCTAATGTTTCTAATGATGCATTAGTTAGTGTATCACTTTCTGTTACATCGATTAATTTTTGTAAATAATCCTTGTTTTCAACTTTAGTTATCATTTTGTATCTTTCACCTAATACTTTTATATCAATTCCGAATTCTTTTGCTTGATATCTATTTTTTAGGTTATTTATTACTTCGTTTGCTTTGTTATCGTCAATATCTAATATTTGTTTTATTTGCTCAAAAGTTATGCCTTCATCACCCACAACAAATAGTAAACTTTCTAATATAGATTCCATTATTTCACCTCACATAAGTATATGGTTTCAAAGTTGTTTTCTTGCTCAATTTTTACTTCTTTTGTTTTAGCAAGGTTTAAAATCGATAAAAAAGTTACTACAATATATCCTTTATTTCTAATATCAAACAATTCTTCAAAACTTACTTTTTTCTTTTCTTTTATTATTTTTTTTATTTCCAAACTTCTCTCAAAAATAGAATATTCTTTATTGGCTATTTTTGTATTAAGTGGTTTTTGTAATTGTTGACGCTCTAAAAATTTATTAAAAGCATTCATTAAGTCATTTAAATCAATATTGTCTGGTAGGCTACCATTAATTTTTAAATCATAATCTGATAAGTTGCTTGGCAACTTTGTATAATATTCATGCCTTTTGTTTTCTAGTTCTTGAAATTCACCAGTTAAATCTTTATAATTTTGGTATTCAATTAATCTTTTAATTAATCTGTCTTTTGGATTTTCTTCAAATTCATCAACGATTTCTTCATCTTTAGGTAATAACATCAAGGCTTTTATTTCCAATAATTCAGCTGCCATAACTAAATACGAACTAGCAATATTTAAATTCATTTCTTCCATTTGTTTTATATAATTAAAATATTGTGAAACTATTTCTTCAATTTTTATTTCATAAATGTCTAAATTTGTTTGTTTTACTAAATGTAATAATAAATCTAATGGACCTTGAAATTTATCAATTGTTACAATGTATTCCATATTCCCACCGATATAATTGTATCAAAAAAAAATAAAAAAATCTAGTTTTTACTAGATTTTATATATTATTCTCCTCTAATCGCACTTTTATCAATTGTAATTACTGGTCTTAATCCCGCTAAATTACTTACTGTACCATTTTTACTAACAACGCCTTCAGCTAATTGTTGATATGGTTCAGCTAAACCTTTACTATTTACAATATATGCTTGATCAGTTTCATAAGAAGTCATTGTCCACCAATTTCCATAAGGGCAAACTGTAGTATTATATAACCAATTACTTGCATTATCCATTCCTTGTAGTATTTCAACTTCTTCTTTAGTCATTAATCTAACATCAGTAATTTTTGATTTTAAATCACCTAAACTATTTAAATAATCATTTTCAACATATTGTTTAATACTTGATTTGTTATAATCGTTTTCTTTGTCATCAAACTTTAAACTCAAATCATTACAACTTGAAGCTAATAGTCTAATTGTTTTACTATTATCATCGGTCGTTTCAATAGTATACCAAGTACTTCCATCTTCTAAAGTTACCATTTGTCCTGGTCTACAATTACCAGTACATGTATTTTTTTCCCATTTAGCATAAAATGTTGTATCATTTGTTGGTTTATATACACCACTTACAGCATTCTTAAATTTAGCATCAGTATACCAACCACCAAACATATAGCCTTCTTTAGAAGGAGTATAACTAGAAACATCAATTTCTTCTCCATTTTTAATAATCATATCACCATATAGTGTGCTTCCATCAGTATCAAATTTAATATTAAATTCTGATTTTGAACTGCCAATTAACCCACCTTTTGGTAAAACTACTAATAATAAAACTACTAAAATTGCAACTACAACCACAATTCCAGAAACAATTATAATTGCTTTCTTATTTAACTGCTTACCAGTTTTTGGCTCTTTTACCTTAACTGGTTTTACTTTAGTGCTATCACTATTGTTTAAATTTTCGATTAAAGTTCTATATTGTTCATCAGTTAAAGAAATCTTGTTTGCTTCCTTTTCATTGATATTATCTTCAATTTTATCGATAGATAGTTTTTTATAATGATATTTTTTAACATCAATACTTGAATTATTAGTGATTAAATATTTCATTACATTTTGTAATTGTTCTTTTTCTGTATCCTCAGGTTTAATCAATAAATTTTCATCGTATTTTGCTAAATAAACACTATTACCTGGTTCTCCTACTCTTTCATACAACAAATATGAATCTTTTCCTAACTTAAAATAATCTAGTACATTTACCTCATTTAACACTTTATTCGCACTAGTAACATTAACTGTTTTTTTCAATCATACCATCTCCTGAGTTTAATTATATCATATTATTTGCTGATTGTCATCATAAAAAAGTGATATATTTGCAAAAAAATAGAAGAAAATTCATCATTTAGGGCATTTTTAAGCTTTATAACTGCTTCTTTGCTATCTATTCCCTTCTTTCCAAAGCATTCATAATACAAATATTCTATTTTATCAGATTCATTTTTTAGTTGTATTTTATCTAACTGCTCATTTATAAAAGTTAAAATTTCTTGTTCTTTCCTTGTCCTAAAGGTTTGCTTTTTAACTTCTTCTAGCGTTTCATAGCATATATCTATAGTATTCATAGAAGATGAATACTCTAATACCTCCTCGTTTTCGTCTATTAATAGTTTACTTCCATACTTTAAAAGTCCATCTTGTTTTATTTTAACAGCAATTACTTCGTTGCCATCAGTTAAAAGGCAGGCATAGTTTATTTGTAATATTTTTTTATTCATAAATATTTCGGTTTTATTATAAATTTTATTTAAAAACTCTTTTGAAAATCGTACTTTATTATTACAAAATTTTAACAAATCTTTTGTTTGTACTTTAAATAGTGGTATTTTCCTTATGTGTGTTATATTATCATCTATATTCCATTCAAAGTTTTCATAAAATTCATTTTGAAAATTAACTAAAATATCGTATATGTAGTTCATCATTATCTCCTTTTGGTTTTATGAGTGTAATAACAATTATAATAATTCCTATTATACTATTCCAACACTCAATTCTTCTAATTATAAAATTAACATATTCTGATAAATTATACCCCATTGTGAGTAAATTTAAATAAATTATTATATACATAAAACCTATTAATGAAAGTCCAAATCCGACTAAAAAGAAAAAAAATCTTGCCATTACCTCACCTATTTAATTTTATTTTTACAAATTAAAAATAAGACAAATAAATGCCTTATTTAAACCGATATTTAAAATAATTTTTCTTAAGTGTATTTTCTGACACAGTAAACAAATTTCCTATTTCCTTGTTTGTTTTAGAAATATAATCTTCGCCTACTTCTTCATTTTTTAATTTATATTTACCAGTACTAGCAAAATAAATAGCATTATCAGTTACCCAACTTCCATTAGAAAAAATTACTTTTGAATCTTCATTTGAAAATATGTCTTTCCCAGTATAATATCTAGGGTCATAATCTAAATCAAATAAATTAGCTAAAGTTGGTAAGATATCAAATGTACTTGATGTTTTACTTATAACTTTTGGTTCTTGTTCTGAATTGTAAATTATAAATGGCATTAAGTCTTCATTTAAATCTTCATATCTATCAACATTTGACCTTTTTGCTAAATAACTGAAATCTAAATTATATGGGTGGTGATCACCAAAAATTGCAATTACTGTATCGTCTAGTTCTCCATCTTCCTCTAAATTTTTTAATAGTCGTTCTAAAGCTTTATCAAATTCAATAGCTTTAGCTAAATATCTTTTCATTGAAGTTCCAGTATCTAGATTTTTTACTTTATTCCAATTTCTTCTAGTAATAGAATCATCAAAATCATATGAAAAATGCATTGAAACTGTTATTATAAAACTAAAATATTTGTCATTTTTACTAAAGATATCATACGCTTTTGTAATCGTTTCAACATCACTTGACCAACCACCATTAGTGTTTATATTCAATTTAGAAGCATTATAGAAAGTTGAACCCATATGTTTATGTAAATTTGTTCTAGGGTAATATTTATCACTCCATCCGTGGTAGGATGTTGATGTATAACCAGCTTTATTAAATAAATTAAATATACTAGTTGGATAATCATTGTTTTGATATGTAAATGGTGTGCACGTTGCATTACTTGGAATAATTGATGTTAATGCAATAAACTCACTTTCTCCAGTTGTACAACTATACTTAGGAGCATAATAGTTATTGAAATACCATCCTTCTTTAGTTAATCTATACAAAGTTGGAGTTAAATTTTCATCTATTGCTGATAAATCTAGTGCTTCAACCATAATTAATATTAAATTTTTGTCTTTAAACATTCCTGTATATTCGTTTTTAGGAGTTATATTTTGACTTTTATAAAATTGGTGTAAATTATTAATAACAGAATCTTTCTCGTTTTTAATTAATTCATCCCAATCACTATCATCAATTTCTCTTTTATAATCTGGTTCAACTACAGTTGGAATAGTTGGTTTAGAAACTGGTGTTACATCAACTAACTCTTTATTATCATTAAATATATTTATTATATCTCTTAATAAAAATCTATTAACACCTATATTTTTCAGTGATAAATCAACCATATTCGGATTATAATACAACTGTTTCGCTGATTTTAATTCAAGATTATTATCTAATGCTTTAATATTTAAAGTTAATAAAGTTGCAATATAAACAATTACTACTATGCCCAATGACACTAATTTTCTTGTTTTTGTCGTTTTTTCATATGAAAACCATTTTTTAAAGAAAATAAAGATTAATAAAGTTATAATAGTAGGTAATAGTATTGTTAATGACTTTATTGTTATACTACCTAAAAATGTTTTTACTTCTGCACTTACTCTTCCTACCCCATTATTCGATAACATTCCAAATGACATATAATTGCCCATAAACGATTTGAAAGTTATTTGAACTAAACCATATATACTTATTATAAAATTAAATAATACAATAATTGTTTTAGCTATTTTTTCTTTAAACAAACTTGATATATATGTTACAACTAAACTAGTTGAAATTGTGAACAATAAAATTCTTATCAAATTTTTATCAAATAGTTCAAATGATAATCCTTTAAAAATCAATTCAGTTCCCATTAAAGAAAAAAAGCATAATATGAAAAGTTTTAAAAAATACTTATTATTCATAACATAATCCTATTTATATTTTACCAACCAAACAATTTAGAAATTTGTGGTAGAAAGATGATAAATAAAATTAATAAAATAAATATAACTATCATAAATGTTAATGTCTTTTTATCTGATTTTTTATTTTTTTCTACCTCTTCTTTAACTTCTTCTTTTGGAATTTCAAAAGGACTAAATTGTGTTGTATGTGAAAGTGCTTCTTCCATTGCTTCTTCTTTGTTTAAACTAGTTACAACATCCATAGGATTTTTAGGTTGACTTTCTTGAGCTTGATAAGTTGGTTGTTGATAGTTTGTTTGTTGATAAGGTGCTTGAGCCATTTGACTTGGTTGACTTGATTCTTGATAAAATGAATAATTTGTAGTTTGATGTTCTCTTGCCACATTTGGCTGAACTGCTGGTCTTGGTTGTCCTGCCACATTTGGT
>HF989907.1 GCA_000432255.1 Acholeplasma sp. CAG:878
TTCAACTGAGGCATAAAAGCTTTTTAAATCAATACACATATATATTTTATTCACTATATCACCACCTATTTTTTTAAAGAATCTATATAAAATATTATATCATGAAATTCTTTTTATAAATTTTAAACATCTAAATAATCTTCTTCTTTTAAATTATTTGGGGCGATTGTGTCTATTAGTTCACCGTTTATTTTTCTTATGATATGAGTTCCATCATAATCTTCATCCTCGTATTCCCAATAAAACTCATCATTAGAACATAATTCACTATATTTTTCTACAATTCCTGATGGAACACTCCAAGTAGTTGGAAAAGACATATCATATTCGTTTTTATTCTCATCATAAACAACATCTACATCATCTTAAACATTCCATTTAGTTCCCCAGTTTTCTACACACCAATCATACTACCCATATTTTTTTATATTTTCAACATATTGCTTTCCTAACTCTAATATATTACTAAAATGTTTTTTATCATCAAAATCAATAAGACCATGATAATTATCTATTTCTTCTCTTAACTTATTAGGATTATCTTCAAAGTTTTTAATATCACTTTTATATTTATTCCAATAATTATGATGAAAAAATACTTCTTTATTTTTTAAAAGTTTCATTAATTTAAATTTATCCTCATCACTTAAAGATAAATAATAACAAGATATAGATTTATTCTCTATTGTTCCAGCATCAAGTTTTAAATCTTCAGGCATAGGTATTAGTTTATTAAAATCTAAAGAATAATTATCATCATTAATAGTTAATAATTTATCTCCTAATTCTTTTTTACATTTAATTCTGTTATAAGTCCAATTAGGCATTAATAAATCTCCTTATCAATTTGTTTAATCTTAGATAGATAATCTTCATATTCAATATCCTGATACAATTTTTATGTAACATTTTTAAATGTAAATATAATATCTATCG
>HF989908.1 GCA_000432255.1 Acholeplasma sp. CAG:878
AGTTAAATGTAAGACTATGGAAGAAGCATTTAATATTATAAAAAGTTATCCATTAATTGGAAACTTTATGGCTTATCAATTAGTAACTGATATTAATTATAGTGAAATTGTTAATTGGAGAGAAGATGAATTTACAGTTGCTGGACCTGGATCACTTCGTGGAATAAAAAAGTGTTTTATTGATAAAGGTAAAATGAGTAATGAAGATATTATTAGATATATGTATAAGCATCAAGAAGAAGAATTTAAAAGACTTAATTTAGATTTTAAAAAAATTGGTAATAGACCATTACAATTAATAGATTGTCAAAATATCTTTTGTGAACTAGATAAGTATTGTAGACAAGCTTTACCAGATTTAAAATCAAATAGAACTAAAATAAAAAAACATTATATACCTAAGAAAGAAATAATAGAATATATTTATCCATCAAAATGGAAGTTGAATAATTAATAATACATTTTATCTCAAAAAATAAAAGGGTATGGGAATTCCCATAGTAGAATTTATGCGG
>HF989909.1 GCA_000432255.1 Acholeplasma sp. CAG:878
TTTCTGTTGATTTGCAAATTAAAATGTACAAATCAACTAAATCAATTACCATATCTTTCATGGCTATTATAAATATATCACACAATCATTTATATTACAAGTACCTTGTAATATAAAAAATATCATAATTTTTCTAGATTTTGTTTTTCTTCTAATGTTGCTATAATATTTATTTTTGTTACAATCTATTCTAACTATATTCTAATAAATAAAAAGTAAACAATTGAACTGTCTACTTTGATAATTTTTAATTAAAATCTTCTGTTTTTTAAGAATGATGGTAGTTCACCTGCATCATCATCATCTTCTTCTATAGTTGGAACTTGATAAGAATGAAGTGGTGTTTCATCTTTTTTCTCAAACCCTGTTGCAATAACAGTTACTATTAGTTCATCAGTTAAATTCTCATTTATAACAGCACCAAATATTGTATTAATATCAGTATTAGCGCTTTGTCTAATAACTTCGTTTGCTTCTTCTACTTCATATAAAGTTAAATTAGTACCACCAGTAACATTTATAATTGCATCAGTAGCGCCACTTATACTTGTTTCTAAAAGTGGACTAGATACAGCTTGAAGGGCTGCTTCTGTTGCTCTTCCTTCACCAACACCCATACCAATACCAATTAAAGCATTTCCTCTTTTTTCCATAACTGCACGAACATCAGCAAAATCTAGGTTAATTAAACCAGCAACAGCGATTAAATCAGATATTGATTGAACTCCTCTTCTTAATACATTATCAACTTCTTTAAATGATTCTAATAAAGGAGTTGTTTTGTCAATGATATCTCTTAATTTATCATTTGGAATAACAATTAAAGTATCAACATGTTTTTTTAGTTCATCTAATCCTTGAACTGCTTGTTGCATTCTTTTTTTACCTTCAAAACTAAATGGTTTGGTAACGATTCCTACAGTAAGAGCACCTAGGCTTTGAGCAATATCAGCAATTACTGGAGCAGCTCCAGTTCCGGTTCCACCACCCATACCACAAGTTACAAATACCATATCAGCGCCTTTTAAAGCTTCTTCGATTTCTTCTTTACTTTCTAGGGCTGCTTCTTTTCCAATTTGTGGGTCAGCACCAGCACCAAGACCATTAGTTAATGCTTCTCCTATTTGAATTTTAGTAGGTGCTTGGGAATTTTTTAAAACTTGTAAATCAGTATTGGCAACAATAAAGTCAACACCTTTAACTCCTGATTCAATCATTCTATTAACAGCATTATTACCGCCGCCACCAACACCAATTACTTTAATATTAGCTAATTGATCCATTTCTAATTCAAACATATATATCCTCCTCTATTCTCCAAAAAAGTATCCAAATACTTTACCTAACTTCGAGGTATCATTACTACTTTTTTTAACTGATGATAGTACTTCCATATCATCACTACTAATCATCGAATATGTTTTTCCTTTTAATTTTAATTTATTTACAAAATATATAATATTTCCTATAACTTGGGAATATTTATTATTTCTAAGTCCAATTAAATTAACATTACCTATTATAACACTATTACCGAATGTTTGACTAGCAAGTTCTTTAAAATTAGGCATATTAGTAATCCCACCAGTAATAATAATATAATCTAGACTTTTCTTAGTTAAGTTAGTTATTTCACTTTGTGCTAAAGTGAAAATTTCTTCTAATCTAGCTTGTACTATTTCACTTAACTCATATTGATTTATTTTTAATTTTTCGCCTTTTTTGTTAACTACTTCTCTAAATTCATTAGTACTTGCCCTATTTCTATAAGAAACTGCAAATGTTTCTTTTAAATCACAAGCGACATCTTGAGCAACTTTATACATATATGAAATATCGTTATCAACGTCATGGCTTCCCATTGAAATTAAATTGTTTTTAACAGCTATACATTTATTATAAAGTGTTACTGAGCTAACCTCTGCTCCAATATTGATAACTGCTCCAATATTATTTTCCATCTCACTATTTTTAAATGTATATATATCTCCTATACATCCTAATGAGATATCAACAGGAGTAACACCTAAACTACTTAATATACTTACAACCGAATAAATATTTTTTTTAGGTACAGTTACCATAATAGCTCTAGTTTTCATAGTTTTACTAACTAAACCTTGTGGTTCCTTGCAAATTCCTGAATCGACTTCAAAATCGATTGGCATAATAGTTACCATTTCTTTAGTTGGAACGATACTATTTTGCATAGCAGCTTGTAATACGTCAATAACATCTTCACCTGTTATAACTAAATCTTCATGCTTGATTTCTATTTCACCTTTAATCATAGTAAAATCAGCAAAATAAGAAGGAACAATCGCCATAACTTTAGTTATTTTGAAGCCTAACATTTCTTCTACTTCTAAAAAGGCATCTTCAATACACTTTTTTGCTAAATCAACATTAGAAATCAAACCTTTCTTAATTCCTTGTGATTTAACTGACGAGGCAGCAAGTAAATTATAGCGACCTTTATATAGTTCACATACAACAACTTTAATGTTATCTGAACCTATATCAATACTAGCATATATATTTCGCAAAGTATCACCCACAATTCTAGAACAATTATACTATAATTTTAAAAAAAAGAAAAGCAATTATTCAATAATTTCAAAATTATTGCCGTAATCTAAATATAAAATACCTTTTTTATTGGGAAAATTTCTAATTATTTCCATATATTTACTTAATTTATAAAATGTAGAATTATTGATATATACATAATTGCCATCAGTCATTAATAATAAAAATCTATTATCATCGACATCATTAGGTTCATATTTAATTTCTGATATCCTATTTAATATATCAATATCTAATTTTCCTATTTCTTCAACAAAAGTAGGATATACACTATCAATAACATAGTTGAGTAAAGTTGGTGTTGGATATTTTTCACTGGTTGTCCTTCCATCTAATAAAACGGTTTTTTCCATATCTATAGAATAGAATAATGGCCTATTTTCAGTTACTTCAATATAAACTTGAGTAATTTTTCTAACTTTTACTCTAACATCTTTAATATAAATGTTATCTTTTAAATTTTTTATTTGTTTAACACCTTTTATAACACTCGGATAATCACCTATTGAAGCTGCATCTATAATTTGTTGGTCAGATAAATAATAATTGCCAGATATAAAAATATTAGTTATTTTAAGATTAAGAATACTATATATTACAAAAATAGTTAAAAAAAGCAAGAAAAAAGCTAACAAAATTCTTCCTATTTTAAGTCTTCTTCTTTTCTTAACTCTTTTTTTCATAAATTCACCTATTCTACAAATTCTTGTTCAACTATTAAATCAATGTTATATTTTTCTTTTACTTTTTCTTTTATTTCTAAAATTAATTTCTTAATATCTTCACCTTTAGCATTTCCTAAATTAACAATAAAATTAGCGTGTTTACAACTTACTTTAGCATCACCTAAAATTTTACCTTTATATCCTAATTCTTCAATTAATCTTCCCGCATAATCATCACTAGGATTTCTAAAAACACTTCCCGCACTAGGGTATTCTAATGGTTGAGATTCAATTCTTCTTTGCTTTCGCTCCTTTATTATTTCCATTATACTGTTTTTATCGCCTTGTCTTAAAACTATATTAGCTTCCAAACAAATATAATTAGGATTTTTTTGTAAAAAACTTGTTCTATAATGAAAATCTAATTGTTTATTACTTAAAGTAATTACTTCATATTTAGGAGTTAGTACTTTTATACTTGATACAATATATCCCATATCACTTTTATAAGCACCTGCATTCATAAATACTGCACCACCAATAGTTCCAGGTATCCCTGTTGCAAATTCCATTCCAGTAAGTCCTAATTTGGATACTTTTAAAGCTAGGTTCATCAAACTATAACCTGCTTCAACTGTAATAACATTTTTATTAATTGTTAATTTATCTAAATTATTTAATCTTATAATAACACCATTATATCCGCTACTATTGAAAATCAAGTTAGAGCCATTTCCTATTACTTTGTGCTTAATATTTTTTTCTCTTAAATATCTAAGCAATTTTATTAGTGAATAAGAACTATTTGGTTCAACCATAGCAATAGCTTCGCCACCTACTTTATATGTTGTATAATTTTTTAATAATGGTTTTTCTTTGACTTTACCTATATTTAATTTTTGTAAGTCTTCATAAATGTTCATATTTACTTCCTATCTACTAAATCTTTTAAGCAATCATAAATTCTTGAAGCACTATCATTTATACTTTCTTTTTGTAAATTTGCTTTGATTTTTTTTATTTTATCGGGATTATTTAAAACTTCATCAATAGTTCTTACTAATATATCACCTTTTAAATCTTTTTCTTCAATTATTAAGGCTGCATCTTTATTAACTAAATCCATAGCGTTTTTAAACTGATGGTTGTTAGGTACATAAGGGCTTGGTATTAAAATGCTTGGAATATTAAGTGCTACTATTTCGCTTAATATACTTGCCCCTGCTCTTGATACAATTAAGTCTGTTCTTTTCATTATTCTTGGTATTTGTGAAATGTAAGGAACTACTTTAACATTGCTTGGAAATTTTATACTTTTTATATTATCATAATCACTTTTTCCTGTTACAAATAAAACTTCATAATCTTTATTGTTAAATAAACTCATTGTTTTAACTAAAAAGTTATTTACTCCCTTAGCGCCTAGTGAACCCATAACAAATAAAACTAATTTTTTATTTTCACTTAAATTAAATTCACTTTTTAAAGCAGGAGTTATCTTTATTGCTTCCTCACTGCATGGATTACCAGTAAATACAATTTTATCTTTTTTAAAATAGTTTTCCGATGTTCTAAAAGAAATACCTATTTTTGATGCATAATTGCTTAAATATTGATTTGCTTTTCCTGGAACACTGTTTTGTTCATGAATAAATGTTTTATATCCTAATTTACTTGCTTCCTTTATTACTGGAGCAGTTACATATCCACCTACCCCTATTACAACATCTGGGTTGAATTTCTTTATTATGTTTTTACACTTTTTATTTGCTTTAATTAAACATTTAATTGTTTTAATGTTTTTTAATAATTTTTTATTAAATCCATATATTTCAATTTCTTCATATGGTATGTTATAACTTGGAATCAATTCTTTTTCCATTCTATTATGAGTTCCTATGTATAAAAACTCACTATTTGGTTCTTTTTCTTTTATTTTATTAATAATAGCTAAGGCTGGATAAATATGACCTCCAGTACCTCCCGCACTAATTATAACTTTCATAAACTCACCTTTTTTTATTATACCATAATTATATGTAATTTCAATATTTATTAGAATTTATACTCGACATATTAATACAAAATAATAAAAAAAGAATAGATTAACTATTCAAATTTTATAAGTCTAAATATTTTTATAATTTATTAGATAGATTAATATCTCATTGAAAATTTTTGCCACTTTTACCACTTTTTTTCATTAGCTTTGTATAATAATAGTATATGAAAAACATAGTTATTTATTCATTCGTTAATTCATATATTCACTTTTTAATTGAATTATAGTATAATATAGTAAATTAGAAAGTAAGAAAGGAGTAACTTTTTAATAGCGCCAGAACCTATTAGGTTGACGAGGATTAGTTGTTATCGAAAATTCGGCGGATGCGACTACGGATAAGTATATTCGTTAAATGTGTTACAAAGAGTAAAATCAATATTACAACAAAAAACACATTACATACATTTAGAAAGGATTTTTTTATGTGTGGTATTGTAGGATACATAGGTAATAAAAAGGCATTACCTATTTTAATAGACGGCCTTCAAACATTAGAATATAGAGGCTATGATTCGGCTGGTGTGGGTTATATATTAAATAATAAAACTCACATTGTTAAAGAGAAAGGAAAACTTGAAAATTTAGTAAAAAAATTAGATTTTGATACTGATACATTTATAGGTATTGGTCATACAAGATGGGCAACACATGGTATTCCTGATAATATTAATGCTCATCCTCATAAACAAGGAAGAATCACTTTAATTCACAATGGTATTATTGAAAATTATGAAGAATTAAAAAATGAACTTGATTATGATTTTAAAACTCAAACTGATAGTGAAGTAATAGCAGCCCTAATCGATAAATTATATAATGGAAATATGCTAGAAACTCTAGTAAAAGTAAAAAACAAATTAATTGGCAGTTATGCTTTAGGTATTTTAGTTGATGGTGAAGATAAAATATATGCAATTAGAAAAAATAGTCCATTAATTGTTGCTAGTTCAAATGAGGGAAATTTTATTGCATCTGATGTTCCAGCTATAATAAAATATACCAATAAATATATTTTACTAGAACAAAATGAAATTGCTGTTTTAAGTAAAAATAATTTAGAAATTTATAATGATAATTTAGAATTAATAAATAAAGAGGTATTAACTTTCGATGGAAATTTTATGGATGCTTGTATGGATGGTTATGAGCATTTCATGTTGAAAGAAATAAATGAAGAACCTAAAGTATTTAGAGATACTATTTCTGTTTATAAAGATTTACCTGATTTTAGTAAATACAATCGTATTGAAATAGTTGGTTGTGGTAGTGCATACCACGCTGGACTAATTGGTAAAAATTTAATTGAAAAATATGCTAATATTGAAGTTAATGTTTATATTGCAAGTGAATATCGTTATTCAAAACAATTTCACGACAAAAACACTTTAGTAATCTTCATTTCACAATCTGGAGAAACAGCTGATACACTTGCTTGTTTAAACAAAGTAAAAAGCGAAGGTATTGATTCCTTAGGAATTATCAATGTTAGAGCTTCTGCTATTGCAAGAGATGTAACAAATGTTATATATACAAAAGCTGGATGTGAAATTGCAGTTGCTACAACTAAAGCTTACCTATCACAAATAACTGTTTTATCACTAATTGCTTTAAAACTTTCAAATAAATCTTTAAATGAACTTAATGATATTGAATTATTACCAAATAAAATTGAAAAATTAATCAATTTAGATTATTCTAAAATCGCTTTGAAATTGTATAAAAAAAATGATATTTATTTCTTAGGTAGAGGAATCGATTATAGCCTAGCTCTAGAAGGTTCACTAAAATTAAAAGAAATTTCTTATATTCATAGTGAAGCTTATGCATCAGGAGAATTAAAACATGGTACGATTGCTTTAATAAGTGAAAATACACCTGTAATATATATTTCAACAACTCGTGAATTAAATGATAAAACAATCAGTAATGTTAAAGAAGTTAAAGCAAGAGGAGCTTATGTAATTGGAATAACTACAATTCCTAATTCAGTTTGCGATGATATGATTTTAGTTGATGAAGTAGAACCATTATTACAACCAATTTTAACTGTAATCCCACTACAAATGCTTGCTTATCATGTTGCTAAATTAAAAGGTTGTGATATTGATAAACCTAAAAATTTAGCTAAATCAGTAACAGTTGAATAGCTACACTTTTGTGTAGTTTTTTCTTGATTTATATTAAAATATGTGTTAGTATAGAAAATATATTTTAAGGGAGGAAATTAAATGACAAATGTTGAGTGGAATTTTATGTGTATGGAATCTTATAGAGAGTTTCAAGAAATAATTAATAAACCAGAATATCATGATTTCGCTAATTATATTGAAAACTATGGTTTCGTTGAAATATTTAGTTCAGTTAGAAATATCGCTCAAAAAGCATTTGATAAGACAGTATATGAATGGTTATGTATTAACAAACGTTTATATGACAAAGGTTTATTAGAGTACGACAAAATAAGAAAACTACAAGAAGTTGGCTTTATTAAAAAAGGAAGACAATTTAGTAGTAAGGATTTAGAAACTTATAAAGATTTCATAAGTAAAATACCAGAACAAACAAATAGCAGTTTAAAAGGAAAAGCATTTGAAGAACAACTAATTATAGTAAAAGAATATATAGATAAATATTACTTTGCTAAAAGATGTCCTAACATTACTTTAGATGATTACATTCAAGAATGTTTAATAGGATTGTTAAATGGAATTGAAAAATATAAAGAACAAAAACCAAAAACTCCATATAAATTATTTATAACTCGTTTTATAAGTGGACATTTAGCAAATACAATTTATAAAGAAAGACAAGAAGGATATGTTCCTAGCATCACCCCATCATTGGAAGATAGATTACTAGACGAAGACATGAATGAAGCAATAATAAAATTATTGCAAAAATTATCAACAAAGCAAAGAACTTTAGTTATGGAATATTTTGGATATTACAGCGAACCACTCAACAAATCACAATTAAGTATTAAATATGATACCAATAGACAAAATATTGATAAAGCAATTAATGATGTTATGTTAAGACTTCGTTCAATTAAGAATTTAGTTTCTGTTGGTTTATATGAACCAAAAAAAGTAGTTGAATCTTCAAGTATAGCTAACACTATTCTAATGGAAAATAAATGTGATGACTACTTTGAAAGATTACAGATTGAAAAGTTAGTTTGCGAATATATAGAAACTGGAACTTGTAGTGATTTAGAAACATTATTGTCTTTCTTAGAAACTATTGAATTAGAAAGCATCGAAGAATCTATGTTACATTTATTTATATTTATCAAAAATGATATTAGAGCTAAATTAAAAGTTAAAAGTATTTAGCTCTTTTTGTTTTAAAAAAATACAAGTTAAACACTTGTATCTAAACTTTTACTATGTTCTATTTTTAACCATTTAACATCTTTGTTTAGTATTGCTTTAAATAAGCAAATAATATATGTTGTAAGGAAAATGGGATTATATAAAATAACTTTTATTTTCATTTTATTGTTTATATTTAAATAAGTATTTTCCTTTAAAACCATAATCGAGGTTATTAAAACCATTATTAAATAAACAAATAATATTAATATGATTGTATTTTTAACATTAAAATAATTAATCAGCAATATTCCGAGCAAACCTATAATTAATAGTATATAAGGGGTTACCCCCATAATTTGATGAAATGATGAAGAAAAGTTTTTATTTATTTCCTTTTTCAATAATAAAGGTATATATTTTTTTCTTGCTTCAAAGAAACCTTTAATCCATCTTGTTCTTTGATTAATAGTAATATTATATTTAACTGGTTGTTCATCAAAAAATATAGCATTTTTAACATAAGTAGTAGTTAAATCATTTAAAGTAGCATATAAAGTTAATTCATAATCTTCAGTTAAACTATTAAAAGGATAACCACCTAATTTTTCTATTATATCTCCTTTTATATAAAATCCTGTACCACTTATTGTTAATGTGTTATTGCATTTTGTTTTATGTTCGTTTCCTAATGTATTAATCATTGAAAAAGTTAGACTTGAAGCAGCTGCTATAACTGAATCATTTCCGTTTTTTGTATTTCGATAACCTATTCCAATATCATAACCATCTTCATAGGCTTCTTCCATATTTTTAATATAATCTTTATCTAAAACATTATCTGCATCAAAAATAAAGTAAGCATCATAGTGTTTTTTTTGTTCTAATATTTCCTTAATCGCATCATCCAAGGCATATCCTTTTCTCTTTTTTGATAAATCATGTCTAAATATGATATTCATATTTTTATTTTTAACAAGTTCTACAGTTTTATCACTTTCTTCTTCGACAATTACATAGACATCATCACTATCAATTTTTCTTGTTTGGTTTAAAATACTATTAAGTAATTCTTCAATTACTTTTGATTCATCGCGAGCGGGAATTAAAATAGCAAATTTTCCTTTATTATTTTTTTCTTTAGGAACATTACTATTAAAATAAGATAAAATATAATCAATTAATAACCAGATTATACCTATTGTAATCAAAATAAAACATACTGTCATAAAATACCTCACTTATTAAATTATATCATTAATTAAAGGCTATTTCAACATCAATATTATCATCTACTATAGCAATCCCTAGAAATATAATACCGCTTATCAAAATTAGAGCTGAACCAATAAATGATAAAAGTGTTAGAAATTTTTTCTTATCTGTTTCATTTTCGTCTAAATTTATTAAATCATCATAACTATCTTTAGCAAAATAATAATAAATTACTAATAATATACTAAATATGATGATTAATAAATTTTGATATTCTTTCTTACTTTTAAAATCATTATATAAAATATATTCTTTTTCCTTACTATTAGCATAAAAACTTAATATGATTATTCCAATATATATTAACCATATATAGTTTTCTATTTTAATATCCTTTAATTTATCTAATCTATCTTCATAACCCATATTAAATAATATTAAATTAATTATTAAATATTAATTTGTTATTTTAAACTAAAAAAGTGTGTTTATTTCACACTATGTATTATATAAATTTTCCATTACTTTTTTCTTCAACAATTTTTGGTCTTTCATATTCATAAATTAACCTAATATCAATGCCATTATCATAATAAAGACTAAATTTGTTTGTAAAATTACTAATGCTAAATGTATTTTCATCGTAACCAAATGAAGACACTACAACACTTATAGAATTAGAATTTACTTTACCTAAGTTTCCAAAGTATGCTCTACAATCATTTGAATGAATGAAAAACGAATCAAAGTAACTAAGAGAATCTATCTCATTTATTATCTTACTAATTAAATTATCATCTATACATTTAATTAAAACACTTCTATTTTTAGCCTCATCATTTAAACCTACTAAATTAACTATTTTAATTATTTCATCAATATAATCTGGTTTTTCTGCCATAACACTAACATGAGAACAATTTTGTATATTTTTGATACTTTTCTTTAATTTTTTTCTATTTATTTTATTTTCAGTAAAAGTAAAACCAAAAGTACAATTGTCTAAATTAAAATCACTAAAATTGATGTTTACATTACTACAAGGTATATAATCGATACTTATTTTTTCATGGCTTAGTAAATTAAGTAAATAACCGATTTTTTCATAATCTTCACTTTTTTCAATTTCTTTTATAGTTAAAGTTCCTTCAAATAATTTAACTTCATATATTCCTTTTTCGTTTATTTCTTTAATCGTTTTATCGATTTCATAATCTATATTTTCAACTATAACTGGTTTAAAATCGTTGTTTGGTTTAATTTGTTTAGTGCAAGCAGTTACTGATGTTACAAAAACTAACCCTAAGGCTATTATTCCTTGTTTTGTCAAATTTATTTTTTTACCTAATAAATCATCTATTTTTGAATAAAACTTCATTAAAATACCTCTTTTCAGTTTACATATTATAACAAAATAAAAAGGAATAATCAATATTATTCGCTTTCTAATTTGTTTAAAACTTCTTTTGTAACTTCAATTGCTTTTTCTTTAACAGCACGAGCTGATTTTTCTAATACTGGAGTTCCTTTTTCAATTGCATAATTAACTAATTCTTCTGCTTTGTTTTGAACATCTTTAGCTTTCTTTTTAGCTATTTTTAATACTTTTTCTTTATCTAAATCTTCTAATTCTGCTTTTATTTCTTCGATTTTAATTTGAATATTATCTTTTACTTCTTCAATATCAACTTCTTTTAGTCTTGCAACTAATTCATCGATTTTTTCTTTCAATTCTTTTCTTGTTTCACTACCCTTTTTAGGTGCGAATAAAACTCCTAGTCCAACACCAACTAATGCGCCTGTTAAAAATTTTCCAAATCCTTTTTTCTTACTCATCTTTCTTCTTTCCTTTCTTCTTTGTAAATATTTTACTTATACCATTTGAAATACCTTCAACAAATAAATTGCTAAACGAAGCAATAGCATCTGTTGTAGTATCAATGATATTAAATAATCCATTTAATTTTCCTACTTTATCATATGCATCATCTACTACTTTATCAACTTTATTTAAAGTTTTAATAAGTCTAAGCATAAGTACAATTGATACAATTACCAGTGTAATTAAACCAATGTATAAAACAATTACTAATAGTTCTTTAGCATCCATTATTTATCCTCCTCATACATCGAATCAATTAAATCAAATAAATCTTTATCATCTTTTGGATTTTCAGTTTCAATCTCTTTTTCATCTTCATCTAATTCAATTACATCGGTTAAGTCTTTCAATAAAGTTTCTTCTTTAATTTCTTCTTTTTCAGTTTCTTTATTAAATAAAATTGAATTTGAACCAAACATTGTATTCTCTAAATCATCTTCTAATGTTCCATATGCTTTCTTTCTAACATCGTCAATACTTAAACTGGCTGTGTCAGATAGGCTAACTTGTCTTTTACTTGTAATGTCTTCTTTGTGATAATTTTTATCTAAAACACCATAAACTGGAGAAATAATTGGTGTTGGTTTAAATATTTTCTTTTCTTCTTTTTTTATGACTGGTTTTTCTTTTAAATAACTAGACTTAACGACTTCTTTTGGTTTTTCTAATTCCTTGAAATCATCATCGTTGAAGAAGACTGGTGTTTTTGCTTCCTCTTTAAGCACTTTATTATCACTTACATCATCTTCTTTAATTACTTCTCTTTTTACTTCAGGAGCTGGAATTTCAACTTGAATCATTTCACTTTTGATTGGCTCTTCCTCACCATCTTCATAAAATAAGTTTTTTACTTTATCTAATAAACTCATTGTTCTTCACTCTCCTCTAATTTCAAAAAGTCATTTGTTTCTTTTTTTGATGTAAATATATCATATTTTTCTTCTAATACTAAAAATTCATCATCCAACATCATAGTAATAACATTGTTATTAAATTTAACTGTCGATAATATATATGAAGCATTTAAAATTACTTCTTCTAAAGCTTCTTCCTTAACTAATGCTTCTATTTTGGAAAAATTATACATAAATTCAACAAAATATAAATCATCTTGTTTATTTATTTCTAAATATCCATATTTACCATTAATGTTTATACTTCTTGAATAGTATGCGTCATTATTTAAAACATATTCTTTTCCAACATTGTAATAATAAGAAATTGTATCAATGTATAAATAATAATAATTTCCGTTTGAATATAATATATCATTAAAATCTTCTGTGTCTATATACGACACACCGACAGGAATATAATACTTATAACCTTTTCCAACTTGATTAAATAATGTATTATCTTTTGATAAAACAACATCAACTATATTATTTAAATCACTGGTATCTATTCTAACTACTGTACACCCGCTTAAAAGTAAAACGAGTAATAATATTGCAAGTTTTTTCACATTTCACCTACTCACATTAATTATAACAAATTTATTAATATTTTACTAGTATTTTATTGTAAAATATTTGTCTATTTATGTGCTTTTAATTTATATATAACCATTCCCTTTGAAACAAACTTTGCTTCATATTCGGTTTGAATGTTATCTTCATCTAAGTTGGCATATAAATCAAGCTTAACTTCACTTAATTTATAATTTGCTTCACTTAATGTTATTAATGTGTATTCAAACAAATTTCTATTATCAGTTTTCATTTCAATTTTACATTCATCTTTAAAAATATGCTCATATTTATTTAAAAATATAGGACTAGTTAACCTTCTATTAGCATGTCTGTTTTTAGGCCATGGATCAGAAAAATTAAGGTATAACGTATCTATTTCTTTATCAAATACTTCATCAATTTTTATTGCGTCACAAAAAATTATTTTTAAATTTGGTAAATTATCTATTTTATCTAATACTTTAACTAATACACTTGCTTGTTTTTCAATAGCAATATAGTTAATATCTGGATTATTAATAGCTTTTGTTACGATAAAATTTCCTTTCCCACAACCTATTTCAATTTGAATTTTATTAGTATTATTAAACAATTCACTATATTTACCTTTATATTTAGTTGGTTCTTTTATTATATAATTACTATTATTTAATTTTTCCTCGCTTCCTTTTACATGTCTTAAACGCATTTAAATCAACTCCCTTTATAATTATACACCAAAATAGGAAATTAGCATATAATTAAATTAGAACAAGGAGGAATTTAATGAAAAAAGATAGAAACTGTGGGGCTTATCCATATCCTGTTTATCCAATGCCTATAGGACCAATTAATCCAAATATGTATCAAGGAATGTACAATCAACCAACAAACAATTATACTGGTAATCTAGAACAACAGGTAAATAATTTAACTAATCAAGTATCTAATTTAGAACGAAGAGTAACCGCACTAGAGAGTTTAGTTGGAAATAGTCCTCAAAACTACAATACTTCTAATTTTCAAATGTTATAATTTTTTTATTAAAACCTCATTTTTGGATGAGGTTATTTTTTATATAAAAAAACTTGTATCCATACAAGTCTTTTAGTCAATATTAACACCTTTTTGAAATATTAAACTACCTACATAACTTATTACTAATGACATAATTATATAAAATGTTATAGCAACATATAATGTTTGTTTTATACAATCAATACTAATTAAATCAGAACTTTTAAATATATTCATAACTACTGGATTTATTGAACCGATTACATATATAACAAGTAATAATAATAAAGCTGTTAAAATATATAAACAAAAACTATAAATAATTGTTCTTACTATTTTTAAATTATTTTTATTATACCCTAATACTGCTCCACTAAAACCAATTAATATGATATATAAAAATTGAATGAAAAAAGTTATAAGCATAATAAATACTAAATTAACAACTGAACTATTGTAAGTACTTGCTGCTAAATCTAAAGTATTTTTAAGTAATTCAACATTATCTTTTGAATAATAAGTTATAAATAGACAAATTGTTATTACAAGTATAGAAGATAGTGTTGTGATAGTGGCTGTTAACACTTTGGATAGATAAAGTTTTTTCTTAGTTACTGGTAATGTATGTGTTAAATAAGCTTCGTCCTTATAAAAATTTGTTATAAATCTTGCCCAATTTCGCATCGAATTATTTATAAGTATGTTTATTAACATTGAAATAGTAATACCAGCACATATTTTTTCAATTATGATTATAATTGTACTATCTACTAATGATAATGCTCTTGTCAAAATTGCAAAAGTAAATGATAATAGATAAAATATGCCTAAGCCTTTATATACCCATTTTAAATCGTATTTTAATAAATTCTTTAACATTTAAACATTCTCCTAAACACTTCATCAATAGAAGTATTGTATTTATTTCTAAGTTCATCAGTAGATGCAGTTAATATAACTTCTCCTTTATCTATAAATACAACTTCATCTAAAATTCTTTCAATATCAGAAATTAAATGAGTTGAAATCAATACACTACTTCCTTCCTTAAAATTAGATAAGATTGTATCTAGTATATAATCTCTAGTTGCTGGGTCTACCCCACCCAATGGTTCATCTAAAATATACAAATCTGCTTCCCTACTCATAACTAAAATAAGTTGTAATTTTTCTTGCATTCCTTTTGACATTTTACTTATTTTTTTATTTGTTTCTAAATTTAGAGCATTTAATAAATTTAAAGCTTTTTCTTTATTAAAATCTTCATAAAAAATACTAAAATAATTTATCACTTCTAATGGAGTTTGCGATTTATCTAAATAAGTTCTTTCAGGTAAATATGATATTATTTTTTTACTTTCAACGCCAGGTTTATTACCATTGATTAAAATGTCACCACTTGTAGGTGTTAATAGGTCATTAATTAGTTTTATTAAAGTAGTTTTTCCCATTCCATTTTTACCTAGTAAACCAATTATTTTCCCTTTTGGAATAGTTAAATTAATATTTTTCAACACAGCTTGTTCATCAAAATTCTTACACACATCAATAAATTCAATCATTTTCATATTCCCTTTCCAAATACTTTATAGCTTCATCATGATTAATTCCAATACTTTCCATATCGTTTAAATATTTTGTTACTTTTTGTTTTGCTAATTCATTTTTCTTGTTTTCAATTATGTCATAATCATTTGTTACATACTTACCATTTGTTCTTTCTGTATAAATTAAATCCATATTTTCAAGTTCATTTAGTGCTTTTTGCATCGTATTAGGATTAACTCTATACTTTAATGCATAATCTCTTACTGATAACAATTTATCGCCACATTTTAATTTGCCGGATATAATTTCAATTATTAACATATCTACTAATTGAAGGTATATTGGAATATTATTGTCAAAATTGTAATTCATAAATCACCACCATTGTGTTACTTGCTTAATACAATAATACTATTATATATGCTTTATGTCAAATAAAAATTTAATAATTATTTATTTTGTAGGTTACATTAAAAAACTTATTTGCTTATCCAAATTTACTTTTACCATAAATAAAAATTAAATGTAAACTAAAAACTACAGCAATAAATTACGCTGTAGTCATAGTTAATGACCTTTATTTCGTGTAGAAATTTATCAAATCTGTTCAATTTGCTGTTTTTTATGAAAAGTTTTCAAAATAATTCAAATTTTAATCTTACTACTAAAAACTAATTTCATTAAACTAATACACTTTTACACCATTAATCGTTATATCATATATTTGAAAACTTGCAGTATAATCATAGGTGTTCTTCACAATACCTATTTTATAAAAATCAGTATCATAAAGTGCGGTTACAGTTTGTGTCGTTTTCGATATACCACTAGAACTTATATAATATTTAAAATATTGGGTACTACACAATGGGTCACATGATATACCACCATTATTATTAATGTGTTGATTATCTAATATACTCATATAATAACTACCAGTTCTAGTAACAGAATATGTAACTTTTATTACATCTCCTTTTTTAATAGCATTATATAAAATTAAATCTATTTGTGCACTAGTACAGCCAGAGTTTAAATTTAGCGTTGTATAATTTGTATCTGTATTAGGATAATTTTCAGTATAACTTGTACAAGAACTATTAGTTGAAACAATCTCATAAAGTTTTTTATTTATATATGTACTAGTCTCTTTATAATATCCACCATTTCCTGCATGATCATATATGTATAAGTGTGTTTTATAAGTCTGATTGTAATGTCCAAATGTTGATGGTGTTATATCACAACGATATGCATTTTGACTACTATCCCATACTGCATTAAACCAATGCCAATTATTATAGCCTCCTGTTGCTGTCGATGTTGGACATTGTACTCTTGATATTCCTACATTATCTGTTGCCATAATATATAGTTGAGCAATATCTTTATTTACTGTTCCCCACCACGAAGTAACGTGTACTGGTTTTTCTGTATCCATATGGATATGATGTGTTTCTGTCCATTCACTTATATTTCCAACGTTATCTACTGCTCTAAATCTATCGCCACAAGTTGAATATCCATTCCATGGAACAAAGTTAGGATTGGTTGTTTCATAATCAACCGTTCCATTCAAATCAACATCGAATTGATATTTTTGGATACCAGATAGTGAATCACTACTATTTAATGTTATATTATAATTGTTTTTCCAACTACAACTATTACTTCC
>HF989910.1:0-7841 GCA_000432255.1 Acholeplasma sp. CAG:878
TTAAATAATAACACACAACTATTTATTTTTCAAGTTTTTTATTAAACAAAATAAATATAGCAATTACTATATTTATTCATAACCTTTTGTTTTATACTTTGTACCACACTTAACAAAGCCTTCATAATCAATTTTTTCATTTTTATTAATTATTAATCCATAACCACTACAAGATATACCTTTATAAGTAATTTCTTCCAATAATCCTTCATCCATAAGTGTTTTTAAATTAACTCTATATTGAGCATTTTCTTTTAAATCAATTTGGTGGTTTTGATAATATTTTTGACTAGCAGTTATTACTTTATTTTCTAGTTTACTATTTTGAGTACTAGAACTAGTCACATCACCTTTAAATTTAGTATTAATCATCATAGAAACAAATACTAAAGCTAACATTAAAACAACTACAATAGCCATCATAGCTTGCATTCCCCATCCACGATTATTTAGTTTCAAAATAAGTTCCTCTCTTCCTTCTCTTCATTAAAACGATATAATTTAGCTGGTCTTCCTGTATATCCTTCATTTAATTCACCAGTTGGAATGATATAACCTAAATTAATTAACTTTTTTCTAAAGTTTCTTCTATCAATTTTAATATTTAATACACTTTCATATATTTTTTGTAGTTCTGGTAGTGCGAAATCACTTGGAAACAATATTTTTAAAATATTGCTATTAATTATTCTTTGTTTTAAAGTTTTGATTAATTCAGATACAATCAAATTATGATCATAACCCAACTTAGGAATTTCATTAATATCAAACCATTCCATTTCAACTTTTCTTTCTTCTTGCTTTAATTTTAATGTCATTATGTCAACTAAAGCTAAATAAGAAGTTGCTACTACCCTTGATTTTTCATAATGTGATACATCACTAAACGTGTTAACTTGTTCAAAATACATATCTGGCAATCCTAATTGATTAATTACTCTACTAACATTTTCTTCTAATGATTCATCAATCTTCAAAAATTCTCCTGGTAGTACCCAATATCCTTTGTAAGGTTCACTTTTTTTACGCATTAAAAGTAATTTTATTTTTCCTTGATTAGCTGTAAAAATACCAACTAATGATTCCATAAACAATTTATTTTGATTCATAAGTCCTCCTTTGTGTTTAAAATACAATAGTATTATAATGCAAATATTAAAATTTGTCAAAAAAAAAGTGTATTAAACACTTTTTATAGTTCATCATCAATGTCGTAATCAAAATCTTCGTCGTAACTATCGCCATCAATAGCATTTTTAATAACATCTTCTGGGATTTCAACTTTAGTATTGTTGTGGTTTGTAAATTCGATTGTAATGTTTAATGTTTTAAATGCACTTAAATCAAATTTACTATTTGCAAGTTCATCTTTAGCAAGTTCAGCAGCTTTACTTAAAACATCAACAAAATCAACTATTACTTTTGCTATATTGTTATTTTGGTTAAGATAAACATCGATTTTAAATTCAATTCCAGTTTTTTCAAATTCTTGTTCAAAATCTTTAGCAATTTGTTCTAATAAGTTATCATTGATGATTATTTGATAATGTTTTAAACTATCTTCTTCACCAATATATTTAACTGTATCATCAGTTAAATACTTATCAACATACTTTTTAGCTTCTTCGTTATATTTAGACATATCAAGATTTAAACTTTCACCTAAATTTTCATTAACTTTAACCCAGCCCTTATTTTCTTCATATTCATATGAAGTATAAACAGTAACTGTTTTATCGTTTAAAGTCATATAAACTTCAGTATCAGTTGGTAAAAAAGCGTTTTTGTCTATTTTCGCATATGCTTTAATACCATCTTTTGAATCCAACTTAAGTGTCATTGGAAGAGAAACATCAACTGACATTCCTTCTGATTCAACTTTTGCATTTGCTGTAGCTTTAGCTTCGAATGATGTTAGTTCAGAAACCATAGCTTTTTTAAATACTTCTAATTTACTTTCTTCTGCAGTTTTCCCACAACCTGTTATTCCTAATCCCAAGAATAAACATGCCAACAATAACAACTTCTTTTTCAAAATATCACACTCCTAATATAAATATATCACAAAAAAGGAATTTAAACAACTATTTTTTACAAATTTCGCCATTCAAACTCCAAGTTTTAGTAGAGGTTATTTTAACATCCACAATTTTTCCAATATATTCATAACTGCCGTTAACATTTACTAATTTCATTGTATCAGTATATCCCATTAACATATCGTTATTTTTAGAACTAAATCCTTCGATTAAAACTGGAACAGTTTTACCCAAATATTTTTTATTGTTCATATTTGAATATTCATTAATCAACTTATTTAAAGTCTGTAAACGAGCTTCTTTTGTTTCTATTGATACATTATCTTCCATTTTAGCAGCTGGCGTTCCTATTCTAGGTGAAAAAATAAATGTAAAAGCAGAATCGTATTTACAATAATTAACAACATCCAAAGTATCTTTAAAATCCTCATCTGTCTCATTTGGAAAACCAACAATTATGTCAGTTGTTAAACAAACATCGGGTATTTTTTCTTTTATCTTGTCAACTAAGTTTAAATATTCTTCTTTTGTATATCTTCTTCCCATCAATTTCAAAACCTTATTACTACCGCTTTGTAGTGGTAAGTGAATATAAGGCATAATATTTTCATATTTACTAATTACTTCTAACATATCATCGTTGAAATCCCAAGGATGACTTGTTACAAATCTAATTCTTTCAATATTTGTTTTAGCAACGCTTTCTAATAGAGCAGCCATACCATATGATAAATTTAAATCTTTTCCATACGCATTAACATTTTGTCCTAATAATGTTACTTCCTTATAACCTTGTTCTTTTAATTCTAAAACTTCTTTAATAATATCTTCTTTTAATCTACTTCTTTGTCGTCCTCTAGTATAAGGAACTATACAATATGTACAAAATTTATCACAACCATACATAATATTAACCCAAGCTTTATATTTACTATCTCGTTTTACAGGTATATTTTCAATTACTTCACCTTCACATGAATAAACTTCCATATTTTGTTTTTTAGTATTATAAGTTTTTTCTATTATATTAGGTAAATTAACAATATTATGCGTTCCAAAAACAAAGTCAAGCCATTTGTATTTTTCCAATATTTCATTTGCGATAACTTCTTCTTGTGCCATACAGCCACCAAAACCAACTAAAATCTCTTTAGTTTGTTTTAAATGCTTAATTCTACCTAAAAGTCCAAACACTTTATTGTGTGCATTTTCTCTAATCGCACAAGTATTCAAAATAATTAAATCGGCATCTTCCATAACATCTGTTTTAGTAAAACTCATACTTTCTAAAATCGCACTCATGTTTTCTGAATCGTGTTCATTCATCTGACAACCATAAGTTTTAATAAAATATTTTTTATTTTTTCCAATTTCTTTTTGGGCATTAGTTACTTTATATAAATCATTTCTAATTAAAATTTTATTTTTAGTTCTTTTTCTAGCAATATCCAAATTAGGAGTTAACATAAAATCACTTCCTTCTAAATTTCTTGCAACATAATTAAAACCATTGGTTTACATTCTGTTTGTTGATAAAAATATTTTCCAACCTTATCTCTTATCTCATTTCTTGTTCTTGTATAATCGATATAGTATTGTTTAGTATTATTTTTTATAATATCACTAACCATTTTCGCAGCTTCATTTATTAAATCAATATTATCTTTTCCAAAAATAAATCCTTTTGATATAACTTCTGGGCCTACTAAAACCTTTTTAGTACCTTTATCGATTGTAGCAATTACTAATACTATTCCATTATCGCCTAACATTTCTCTATCTTTAATTACTACTTCTGATACATCACCAACAGTTTTTCCATCAACTAATACTTCATCAGCATTAACATTTTCTTTTGTTGGATTTAAAATACCATTTTCAATAATGCTCACTTGCCCATTTAAAGATAAAATAATATTTTCATCACTCATCCCAAGTTGTTTTGCTATATTAGCATTATCTACTTGATAACGATATTCACCAATTACTGGAAAATAATATTTTGGTTTCATTAAGTCAAGCATCAACATCAAATCTTCACTTGAAGCATGAAGTGACGGAAATTCTTTAGCTGAAATAGTAATTAAGTTAATATCTTTTTTAGCAATTTCATCAAATATCATAGTTGCCGTCTTTTCCATACCATCATATACAGGAGAAGCAAATACTATCGTATCATCATTTCTTAATACCGTAAATTTATCATATCCATTAACAATTCTTTTAATGTTGGAAAAAGGTTTTTCTCTTTCATCGGAAATTAAAACAATAATATTTTCTTCTTTTACCTGATGAATATTTTTTATTCTTGCTTTGTCAAACTCGATATAACCATTATCAATTGCATTTACAATTATTTGTTCTAATTTTTTACCAATTATTACGATATTTCTTTCAGTTTCCATAACACTTTTCAATATTTCTTGAATTCTATTAATTTGACCTGTATAAATATTAAATAAAATTCTTTTATCATAAGTGTTTATAATTTCATTTATATAATTAAAACAACGGTGAGAAGGCGTAGTATAACCTCTTCTATAAGATAGTACTGATTCACTTAATAAACACAATACACCTTGTTTTCCGATATAAGCTAATTTTCCAATATCTGTTTTATAATGTCCTAACATTGATGGATCAAAAGCAAAATTACTAGTATATACAATTGCTCCATCCGAAGTATTTAAAACAAATCCAACACTATCAGGTACATTATGAGTTAAAGTAATAGGAAATACTGAACATTTACCAAAATTAATTTTTTTATAAGGTTTTATTTCTACTAAATCAGAATATTCATCTAAATCTTCCTTTAACATATCAAGAGTAAATTTTGTACCGTATATTTTAACTCCTTTTAAATCTTCTTTCATATCGGGAATTGCTCCTATTTGTTCATCATGACCATGACTTAAGAATATACCTTTTATTCTTTTTTTATTTTCAACTAAATAGTCATAATTAGGTATGATATAATCTATTCCTAACATTCTATCATCAGCATATTTAAGTCCAGCATCAAAAACAAATATATCTTGATTTACTTCAATTACATACATGTTTTTGCCAGTTTCATTTAATCCACCTAAGGCAAACATTTTTATTTTAGCCATAATTTTTCTCCTTTCTTTTTTTATTTAAAATTAAAAGACTAATTAATTATATCAAAAAATAATTAATTAGTCTAGATAGATACTAAAATTACATCCTCACCTATTTTTCTTATTTGTTCCCACTTTATTCTTAATTCATCTTTGCTAGATAACCTTGATAATAAAAACTTGCTTCGTTCAACTACTAAATAACTGATTTTACCATCATCAATTACAATATCTATAATATTTCCAATCAACTTACCATCTAATGTAATAATATCTTTAGATTGTAATTCAGATAAATTCATATGACCACCTACTATTAGAGTATATGCTATTTCATGACCTTTTTCATAGTATCTAAACCATTTTTTTCAATTCTTGAGATTTGGGCTTGCGAAATACCTATTTCTTCTGATAGTTCTACTTGTGTTTTTCCTTCAAAAAACCTTTGCAATATAATATATCTTTCTTTAGGTTTTAATTTATCAATTGCTTCCCTCATCATTAAAGACATATCTATTCCTATTTTATCACTTTTGTCAGCTAATGTTTCTTGTAAATATATTGTATCCCCACCATCATTATAAATAGGTTCAGACATGCTAATAGCTTCTCTCATAGCGTCTAATGCATTATTTACTTCGATTTCTTCTAATCCTAACTCTTTTGCAATCATTTTATTAGATGGTTCCATATTTAACTCATTAGTTAATCTTTCTTTCACCTTTAATGCTTTATAAGCTATATCTTTAATACTTCTTGCAACTCTTAGACTACTATTATCTCTTAGATATCTTTTTACTTCTCCTAATATCATTGGAACAGCATAAGTTGAAAATCTAACTCCCTGATTTAAATCAAAATTATCAATTGCCTTTATTAAACCAATACATCCAACTTGAAATAAATCATCCATATTATCAGTACGATTATTATACTTCTTTAAGATTGATAAAACTAGTTTTAAATTACCATTGATTAGTTCTTGTTTAGAAATTTCACATCCATTTTGATAAGATATAAATAGGTTTGTCATTTCTTCATTACTTAATACTTTAATATTCGCAGTATTCACGCCACATATTTCTACTCTATGGCGTGCCATAATGCCTCCTTTCTTTTTTATAATGAATTAAATTGGAAATTTTAATACAAAAAAAATTAAAATTATCATAACAAAAACAGAACAAATTAATGTTCTGTTTCAATATCCTCTAATTTAACACTAACTAATTTGCTAACACCAGATTCTTGCATTGTAATTCCATATAAAACATCAACATACTCCATTGTTCTTTTTTTATGGGTAATTAAAATAAACTGTGTTTTATCTTTTAAACTACGAATATATTTACCAAATGAATCGACATTAGCATCATCCAAAGCTGCCTCAACTTCATCTAATACGCAAAATGGTACTGGTTTAGATTTTAGTATAGCAAACAATAAACTAATTGCAGTAAATGTTTTTTCTCCTCCTGATAATAATGAAATTGTAGTTAATTTCTTACCTGGAGGTGAAGCAACAATTTCAATACCAGTTTCTAATATATTATTTGGGTCAGTAAGTTTTAAACTAGCACTTCCACCTTTAAACAATTCTTTAAATGTTTGAGAAAAATTTTCTTGGATTACTTTAAATGTTTTACTAAATTCTCTTTCCATAACTGAATCCATTTCATCAATTATTTCTAATAAAGTGTTTTCTGCACTAATTAAATCTTCTCTTTGACTAGTTAAAAATTCATATCTTTCACTTATTTTGTCATACTCTTCAATTGCTAACATATTAACAATACCAAGTTCTCTAATTTGTCTTTTTAAACTACTTACTGTATTTCTTGCTTGAGAAGGTGCAATTTCTAATTTGTATTTTTCTAAAGCTGCTTCATAAGTCATACTATAAGTTTCGCTTAAGCTATTTAACAAATTATCCAGTTTAACATCTAATCTATTAACTAAAATTTCTAATCTCTTTAACTCATCATTTTTTAAGTTAAATTCACTGTTATCTTTTTTTAATGTAAGTTCAAAATCAGATAATTCATCATTTAAATTAGTTTTCTCTTTAATTAGGTTGTTTAATTCATTACTAACTTGATTTTTTGAATTTAGAGCATTGTAATAATCTTTTAATACTTGTTCTTGTTCATCAACTAATTTTTGAGCAATTATATTGTTAGTACCACTTATTTCTAAACTAGTTAATTTATATTCTTCAGATAAAGTATTTAAATTCTGATTAAGGTTAGTTAAAATAACATCTTTTTCTAATTTATCTTTATTAACAATATATAACTTGTCTTCTAAATTTTTAAGTTCGTAATCAAGTCTATTAATCTCATTTTCAATTTCTTTAATTTGTGAAGTTATTTTTGAAGATTCTTTAATATTTTTTTCTAATTCGTACTTATCTAAAATAACATTTTTAATAGTTATTTTACCACCTGATAAGCTACCACCAACATGTAATAATTCGCCATCTAGTGTTACTATGCGATATTTATAATTAATCATTTTTGCAAGTTTATTAGCTTCATCAATGTTATTAACAACTAAAACATTGCCTAATTGATTTTTAATAATATTTTCGTATTTTTTATCATATTTCACTAAATCAGCAGCAACTCCAAGTGAGCCATCAAATTCAATATCTAAAGATATATCTTTTCCTTTAATTATATTTAGTGGAAAGAAGGTT
>HF989910.1:7873-18260 GCA_000432255.1 Acholeplasma sp. CAG:878
GTTGCTCTTCCGATATTATTTAATTTTAAATAATTGATTGCTTCTTTAGCGCATATTTCATTATCAACAATTATATTAGTTCCGCTGCTAGCTAAAGCTGTTGAAATTGCAACTGAATACTTTTCACTAACCTCAATAATATTGTTTACAATATTGTGAATTCCTCTTAATTTAGGATTTTCTAAAACTTTTTTTACTGCATATGGAACACTACTATTGTTTTCGATACTTTCTTTCAATGAATCAATTTTAATTTTTAAAATATTTTGACTTCTTAAGCTACGAGTTAAATTTTCTTCAACTTTCAATTTATTTTGTTTAATCAAATTAATCGAATTATTTAAATCATTAATTTTATTTTGAAAAGAATTTAAATCATTTAAGATATTTTCTTTATTTAACTTAATCGATGATATTTCATTTTCTAATTTCAATTGTTTTTCTTTTAAAGATACAATATTATCATGTAATTTCATATCACTTACTTCATATTTTTGTCGTTCTAAAACAATATTTTTATGAGAATTAAGTTGCTCTGTTAAAGTAGTTAATTTGATTAATTCATCTTGTTTAGCCTTTATTTTTTCGTCTAATTTATCTCTTTTTAGTTTATATTCACTAATTTTTGCTTCACTTGTACTATTATTTGTACTTAATTTAGAAATTTCTAAATTTAATTCGTCAATCTTTGCTTTATTTTCCTGATATGTGTAGTTAGTATCAGTAATATCATCAGTTATTAAAGCAACCTCAATTTTTTCTAATTCATCATTCAATTTTTTAAATTCCAAAGCTTTTTCTTTTTGTTCTCTTAAAGGTTCAACTTGTCCTTCTAATTCTTTAATTATATCATTAATTCTACTTAAATTATTGTTTGTTTTATCTAGTTTTCTTAAAGCTTCTTCTTTTCTTTTTTTATACTTTAAAACACCTGATGCTTCTTCAAAAATTATTCTTCTATCTTCTGGTTTATTAGATAGTATTTCCTCAATTTTTCCTTGAGAGATAATATTAAAACTTTCCTTCCCAACTCCACTATCAATTAACACATCAGTTATATCTTTAAGTCTTACTTTTTCATTGTTTAAGTAATATTCATTTGTTCCGTCTTTATAAACTCTTCTTTTAATTGAAACTTCACTAAAAGGAAGTGGTAGATAATTATCGTGATTATCTAAAACTAAAGTAACACTTGCAACATTAGCAGCATTTCTCGATTTAGAACCAGAAAATATAACATCAGTCATTGCTCCATCACCACGAAGTGACTTTACTGATTGTTCACCTAATACCCATCTAATAGCATCTACTACATTACTCTTACCACTACCATTAGGACCGACTATTCCAGTTATTTTATTGTCTAATTCAATTAAAGTTTGATCAGCAAATGATTTAAATCCATGAGCCCTAATTTCTTTTAAATACATAGTATCTACTCCTCAATAGTTTTTATGTCGATAGTAAATTCAAGCACGCCTGAATTTCTTTTAATAGTTACGGTCGATGTATTATCTATTTCACTACCAGTTTTAACATCTTTAATATCATAATCAAGAAATTTACCTTTCTTTAATTCTTCAAAAGTAACTACAATACTTTGACCTTCATTAATCTTAATATCAGTATTTTCACTTAAATAATTTTGAGTTGCTAATTCAATCATATCTAATTGACTTTGATAAGCCTTATCCTTACCTTCTTTAATTATTTTTTCAACCGTTGGTATAGCAATTAAAGCAACTGCAAATAAAAGCGTAACAACACCAATTAATTCAATCATTGTAAATCCATTTTTTTTCATATATTTTCCTCCTAATTCATAAGTATGTCGCCAATCACTTCAATAGCGTTATCTACTAAATCAACTACTGAATAAAGTTTTTCTTTAAAAAAATTGTTTTTAGCGTTACTACAATCAATTTCTAAAATATAAATATTTTTTTCTTTGAACACATTTATTTTGGTATCATATCTACTATATCTTCTTATTAATCTATCTACATCACAATCTCCATAATAATAAATTTTAAAATCGTTTAAATAAATACTATTTTTTACAAAAGAATTTAAATACTTAGACATTACTTCATAATTACATAAAATAAAATTAACACTTTTCTTTTTGAAATATTTTCTTATTTTTTTAATTTTAATTGTTTTACTAAACCCATAACCACGACCTTTAGTAACACTATTTAATAAATTGCATTCCGTTATTTTATTATTTTTATTTATTTGTTTTAAGATTTTTTCATCTAAACCTATACCTAAAACATTACCATTAAATTGTTTAATAATTCTATTTAATTCTGACATAACTCACCTAATAAATCATTTACTATATAATTAGTTATTAATAATCCTGCTGTTCCTGTTACGTAAGCAAGAGAACCTATTTTGTTATTTTTAATTGGCTCTTCAAAACTACATACAACAGGTATTTTTAAGCTGATATTTTCTTTTCTTAAAATTTGTCTTAACTTTTTAGCTAAAGGATCGTAAGTTGTTTTATCTAAAGTAGTCAATTTAATTTTAGTATTATCTAATCTATTACCCATTCCCATTGAAGATATTATTTTTATTTTATTATTTAGACAATATTTAATCAATTCTTTTTTTGTATCTATTGTGTCACAAGCATCAATAACATAATCATATTTAATATTAAATAATTCTCCTATATTTTCTTTTGTTATAAATTTTTGAATTTTTAAAACTTTACAATTTGGATTTATGTCTTTAATTCTTTTTTCAAATACATCAACTTTAGGTAAGCCAATATTAGAATTTAAACTCATTAATTGTCTATTTAAATTAGTAATATCAACTATATCACTATCGACAATTGTTATATTCGAAAAACCAGTTCTAACTAATGTTTCAAGAGCATAACTTCCTACTCCACCAATCCCAATAATTAGTATTTTTGCGTTTTTGATTAATTCGATTTTATCTTTTACTATTAAAATTGTTCTTTCCAACATATAATCAACTCTATTAAACATTATATCAATTTTATCTTTTAATGTAAAGAATAAGATAAAATTTGATATATGAAAAAATGATTTCAATTCTAAATTGAACCTCAAATGTATGACAGTATATAAATAGTTTCTAATTAGATAATGGAGCCTGTAAATTAAATGTGACAGTCCTTTTATTTTCACTTTAATTCTATTATAAATATAATAATAAATATAGTTATCGATTGCTTTTTTAAAATCAACTAATATATAAAAGTTAAAATTAAAACTGATAAAAAAGTCAAAATTAAAAGTTGATAGTTTTAATCATCTTTATCTGTTTTAGAAAAAGAATAATAATATACGTATTTTGCTAAACCTGTTATTAGACAATTTTTTCATTTTCTATATATTTCTATTTTATCTTCAAAACATAATTTACTCATAATAAAACCTCGCTTCTTTTTTGTCAAAGAAACGAGGTTCATATCAAATTCAAAATCATTTTTTTAATTTGCTTTGTATTTTTTTTATTATTAATCCAATTAATTTAAATATTAATTGTCTTAATTTTTCAATTGAAATACAAACAATAAATAATAATGCACATTTTAACAACATAATTATTAAATAATTTGAAGATGTTGTATATTTTTGTATTTGTAATAATTCAACATAAATCTTTTTAAAAATCAAAGGATTGCAATGAATTATATAAACTCCAAATGTTAATGGTGAAATAAATAAAATAATTTTTTTAATAAACTTATTTTTAATATCAATTTGTAAAAATAAAAGAAATAGACAAATTGAATTTATAAATATATTTATTGAATTATAATCACTTAACAAAGTTGCTTTAAATTTAATAGAATGAATTAGTATATTATTATCATTTAAATATTTTATACTCAAGAAACTAATGTAAACTAAAATTGAAGAACAAATATAACTTAAAAGCAAGAATTTTTTTGGTATTTTATTTTCTAATTTATATTTTCTGATATAACCAGCACAAATAAATAAAGTTGTTAACCAAATAATTCCATATCCTCTAGTTTTATCAATTATATTGGAATTTATATTTGAATTTCCTAAAAAGTTGCTAAGAAAGGAAAAAAACAGTAAAATTATAATTAAACTTTTCAATTCTTTTCGTTCTGAATTATCAATGACTTTTTTTAAAAAAGGCGTTAATAAATACAACAGTGTATAACTTAAAACGAACCAATATTCACCTAATGTTACAGGAAAAATAAATTTTAATAAATTATTATACTTTATAACATCTTCAGTTAAAAGCAAATTTACTATTAAAATTGTGATGCTATAAAACCAAACAGGTGAAAGTGTTTTTATTAGTTTTTTAATTGAAGTTTCTCCTTTAGATAAAAAATATCCACTTATTAAAACATAACAATTAACAGCACATACACATAATATATCAACAAAATTAGCAATTTTATAATTAATATCAGTTAAACTTGATACATTTTGATGCAGCTTGTAGTGAAGTATTAATACCATATACATAGATAAAATTCTAAGTATTTCTATTCCTACTTTTCTTTCTTTTTTCATTCTAAAACCACCATATAAATTATATCAATTTTATCTCTTAATGTAAAGAAAAACTACACATTAAGTGTAGTTAGAGGCTATTTATATAGTTAACTTTACGTCTTTAGGTCAAGTTGGATTTCCCTAGTCTTTACTTTCCGTTACCAGAATAGCGGTTCCCCTTTAAAAAAACTAATATAGTGTTTCCAGCTATATGACTTGATTGCCACTTAGTACGCACTGCAATCCCATATAAATCACTCTAGGAGCTTTCCTCACCAATCGTTTATTATTAATTCTTTTTTGCAAGTATTGTTTCAAATTGCAATTTATATATGTGCTTAGCTATTTCACGTATATAATGTTCAATTATTCCCAATACTCACTCAAGACAAGCTACACTACTCGTAACTTTCATCACATAGTAGGTTTAATCCTAAGTCGTCATTTATCCATCAACATAAAGTGTATAGGTAAATAACAAGTATAGGTCTCCCGAATAGTGGGTCAGTTGCGCATGCCATTGCGGTTGCCCAGTAATTCTTTCTCCCAGCACTCACCCCAAACTGGGCGTAAGAAGCAAGCACCAGAAGCTTCACAGATATGCTCTTTAATGGTGGTTTAATCCCATCTTCATAATAAACATAATTGACTAGAATAATGTGCCTTCAATGCAAATATATTATCATATTATTGAATAAATGTCAAATTTATGTCAATTAAATAAAAATTTATCATCATAATATTTTGACTTTTTCTTAATTTCTTCATTTACCTTTGAAATACCATATTTCTCTAAAATAGTTTCTTCACTAGAATATAAATTAGTTCCAAGCCCTAATCTATTTCCTTCAATCTCAACTCCTAATGAATATAGAGTTGTAGGAAACATATCAAAAGATGACGCTAATCTATTTTGTTTATAAATAGGAGTCTTACCATTGATAATTACATTATATATTTTCCTATTATCCATATCTTCAATAAATGTACTATCCATATTTATATGGTCTCCTACTATTATTATAGTAGTATTTTCATAAAAAGGTTGTTTCTTAACCCAATTAACAAATTCATATAACTGCAAATCAGTACAACTAATAACATTTTCAATTTGTTTTTCATATTTTGAATCACATTCTAAATAACCATTTGGCGTATGATTATTAACAGTTAACATAGTTAAATTAAAAGGTTCTTGAATACTTTTCAATTCGTCTTTAGCAAAATCATATAATTTACTATCAGGAAACCCCCAAAAAACATAATAATCATCATCTATAATTTTATTTTCTTTAAAATAATTATAATCTTTAATATTATAATTTCCATGTGTTTTAAAGTATGCATATCTTCCACCAAATAAAGCATTACTTCCTAATAAAAATGTTTGATTGTATCCATTTTCTTTTAATATATCACCCAACGTTTTAGCATTGTTTAAGAACTTACCATCTTTTTGATATAATTTTCCATCAGTTGATACTTTTAATGGAATTCCAGAAGTTTGTGATACAATTCCAGCTATTGTCCAATCAGTGTCGCTTACTTGTTCTAAACCACCAAAATAATTGTTGTTAGAAAACGAAGTATTATTTATGGCTAAATTATACATATTAGGTATTAAATTATATTTAAACGAACCACCTAAATTTTTAGAAGCGTAACTTGTTTCAAAACTTTCAACAAAAATATAAATTAAGTTTCTTTTATCTTTAAAAGTTAATTTTACATTATCTGGGTCCACATAATTATCCTCAATAAAAGTAGAATAATTAAAGGTATTTTTAGTAAAATCAATCACATCATAATAAATTATCGTATCAGTAAATACAAACAATAATATAACTAAACTACAAAAAAACCAAAATTTATTTTTAAAGTCAAAAGGAATTAAATTAATACTTTTATTTTTGTAAACTAATTTAATATGTTCATTTTTAAAAAATAACGATAATAATTTATTAAATAATAAAACTAGTATAAAAACAACTAAAGACTTTACAAAACACTCATACAAAATTATTACTATAATATCGTTAGAAACACCTTTTGCTGGTACTTGGAGGTGAAATAAAATTTGGTCAAGTGAAGTTTTTCCATAAGCATCTCTTACCCAAATCGTTGCAAATACAGCAATAATAGATAATAAAATTAAAATGTAATTCAGCTTTTTCTTCATAACTTTCCTTCCTTAATATGATAATTATATCAAATTTAATTGATTTATACTAGACTATACAATTTTTTTTTGTTAAAATGATTGTGGTGAGTTATATGAATGAAGTTATAAAACAATTATTAATTGTAATTGCAATCATGGCATTTGTGGGATTAATAGTTCCTATTATTAAAAAACTAGCTTTTCACATTGGCGCGATGGATATTCCAAATGAAAGAAGTGTTCATACTAAACCAATTCCTAGATTAGGTGGCCTTGCAATATATGCTGGATTCTTATTAGGATATATGTGCTTTTGTAAAACTAACATTATAATGAATTCTATTTTAATTGGAAGTTTTATAATTATATTAACTGGTATAGCTGATGATATAAAACCATTAAAAGCCTTAACAAAACTAATTTTTCAAACAATCGCTTGTTTAGTAATTGTCTTTTATGGGAAAATACTATTAACTGATATTAGTGCGTTTGGATTTTATATTGATTTTGGTATACTAGCATACCCTATTACTATTTTATTTATTTTGATTTGTATTAATTGTATGAATTTAATTGATGGATTAGATGGACTATCTTCAGGAATAAGCAGTATTTATTTTTTAACAATAGGAATAATTTGTTATTTTAAAGGTTCATATGGATTAGATTATATATTTTGTTCAATTATGTTAGGAGCATGCTTAGGTTTCTTAATCCATAACCATCACCCTGCTAAAATATTTGCTGGCGATACTGGAAGTATGTTTTTAGGATTTATAATAGGCATAATTGCCTTATTAGGATTTAAAAATGTTACATTTACATCCTTATTAATTCCATTTTTAATAATTGCAATTCCTGTTTTAGATGCAATATTTGCTATTATTAGAAGATTTTTAAAGGGCGAGAAAATTATGTCACCTGATAAATTCCACATTCATCATCAACTATTAAATTTAAATTTTTCACATAAAGCAACTGTTAATATAATTTGTTTCATTGACGCCCTATTTGCTTTGGCTAGTATAATTTATGTTTTAGTTGATAGAACACTTGGTTATATATTATATGGATTATTGTTAATTTTAGTATTAATATTCGTATTAAAAACAAATGTCGTTGTTGAACACAAAAAAAATAATCATTGATTATTTTTTTTTAGTCTTTTTTCATAAATGCTTCATAATGAGCTATTACTTCTTTAGGATTTCCTATCTCTTTAATTTTTCCATCGTGTAACCAAAGTATTTCATTGCATAATTCTTTTAGTGTTCCTAGGCTATGAGATACAATTACAACTGTTCTATTATCATCATTTATTAATTCTTTCATTTTATTATAACTTTTTTCTTTAAATTTAACATCTCCAACACTTAAAACTTCATCTATTAACATAATATCTGTTTCTAAAATTGCAGTTATTGAAAAGGCTAATTTAGAATACATACCACTAGAATAAGTTGATACTGGTTTATATATAAAATCTTTTAACTCTGAAAATTCAATTATACTATCTATTTTTTCTTTAATCTCTTCTTCAGAAAAACCTAATAACATTCCTGATAAAAATATATTTTCATATCCTGTTAATTTTTTTTGAAATCCAACTCCAATAGATAATAATGAAACACTATTTCCATAAAGATTAATACTTCCCGAATCAGCAGAAAATATACCTGCTATACTTCTAAGTAGTGTTGATTTACCACTACCATTTTTTCCTATAATACCTAATATTTTTCCTTTTTCAACATCAAATGTTACTCCTTTTACTGCTTCAAAAACTTCTGTTTTTGATTTTTTTAATTTTAAAAGTGATTTTTTTATTGAAAAAGCTTTTAATGTTCTATAACTGATATGTAGGTCTTTAACACTAATAGCATATTTTTTCATTTTGTCACCTTCGCATAACTATTTTCATATTTTTGAACTGTTTTTATACCTATAAATGATAGAACTAATCCAACAATAAACCATAATAATAACATTTTAAAATCAACTATGCTTTGATATATAAACATTTTTCTAAATGAGTCAATTATTAAAGCAATTGGATTAAGATTAAGTAATATTGAATTGAATGGTGTGGGGATTCTAGTAGGAATAGCATAAAATATACCTGACATATAAAATACTAATTTTAAAACAATTGTCATTACATTATTTAAGTCTTCAATAAATACACCAAAGTGCATAAGTAATGATGATATACCAAATGAAAGAGTAAATAATACAATTAATACTGGTAAAAATTGAAGTAAATATAATGTATATGGTACTTTAAAAAATAACATCATTATTAATATCAAAGCCCATGAAATCATCATTTTAAATAAATTAGTAAACATCTTTACAAGTGTTAGTATATACTTTGGTATATACACTTTATCAACGATTGCTTTATTGTTAGAAATCAATTTAACACTGGAATTAACGTTCATATTAAAGAAATTCCATACAGTTAATCCAATTAAAACAAAAACTGGAAAACACACTTCCTTTGTTTTAAATACAATTTCAACTATGAATGTATAAACTAACATAAAACATAAAGGATCTAAAATCCACCAAAGCCAATTTAAATATGAATTAGCAACTTCAGTTTTTAAATTTGATCTTGTTGCATATATGATATATTTATAATATTTTTTTATATCTTCGATAAATTTTTTCATTTTACCTCCATAAACTATCTAATATTTTATCATATTTTACTGTGTTTTTTCAACTAAAAAACGAAAAATAGATTATTTAAATCTATTTTTTTGTTTCAGGAATTTGATCAACACCATTAACAGGCTCTTGTAATCCTAATTCTTGTTTTATTTTTGTAGTTGATATACCTTCAGTTCTATCTAAATAAACCACTTCACAATAATCATTTAAATATTCAAATCTGTCACTTCCAGCCCAATCACTACCCATTACAACTACATCGACATGATATGTTTTAACATCATCTATTTTTTGTTCCCAATTATCTTCAGGAATTACTAAATCGACATATCTAATTGCTTCTAACATTTTTTTTCTAGTTTCATAGTTGTGGTATGACTTTTTTCCTTTTAATGCGTTAAATTCGTCTGTACTAACAGCTACAATTAAATAATCTCCTAAAGCTTTTGCTCTTTGTAATAATCTAATGTGTCCATAATGTAATAAATCAAATGTTCCATAAGTTAATATTCTTTTCATAAATTCCTCCTAATACTTAACCGTTTTTAAATTGAATATACTACTACCTTCAACTAAGCCAATACCTTTGGCTTTATTAGTTCCTTGACCACTATAATATACTTTATATAATCCATCTTCATAAATAAATGAACTTCTATATAATCCACTGTTGTCCCAATTATTAGTTCCTGTAGTTGGTTTTAAAATTACTTTGGCAATATCATAGTTTTTATTGTCAACAGATTTTGTATAGTATAAATTCATATACATTCTATGTTCCCAATCAGAATAAGCAACTAAAATCATTTCATAACCTTTATTTGTATGAATAACATCTAAATGCCATGATAGTACACTATCTTCATATTCAATATTTAAATCAATTGGTTTTGAAAAATTCTTTAAATCACTACTTTCAGTGTACATTACCCTATTTTTTCTAACAAACCAAATTTTATAAATATTGTCTTCATATATAATTGCTGGACTTAAATAGTCTTGTTTTTTTCTATTAGCAGTT
>HF989910.1:18314-44763 GCA_000432255.1 Acholeplasma sp. CAG:878
TAATACCATCAGTAGTTACTCTTCTATATAAAGTAACATCACCACTAACATCATCAACATATCGCCACCAACATTCTAATTCATTATTAATTTCGTTATATACCAAATGAGAATCAGAATTATATCTTTTTCCTTTTGCTGTGTCTTTTACTTCATCTAATACTTTTATGTTTGATGGAAATTTAAAGTTAATTCCATCATTACTAGCTACAACATGAGGGTTTTCTTTTTTAGAATCACCATAGGGATATGGTGTGTAACTCATCCAATATTTATATCCATTCCATTTGTTTTTAAAAGAAATTACTTTAGGATGATAAGCTTGGTTATCATCATATACACTCTTTAAATTTAATCTTTTGGGTGAATTAGTAATTTCTACATATTCAGTGTTTTTATAAATATAAGTTATTCTATTGTTAATATTATATAATTGCAAACTAATTGTAACCATAAATATTACTAATAAAATATTAACTATTTTTTGTCCGTTATTTTTCATAATTTTCACCTCTTTATCAATAATAAAAATTCAGAAATTGCCTCTTTATTATATTTTTCATAATTAGCATTCATCTTTTTTAATTTACCTTTACTATAATCAATCATTCCTTTTAAAATTCCATCTTCGCTGTTTTCAACAACATTTCCAGAATTACTTAATATAAAATTTTTAGGACCTTCAATATCAACCGAAAAGCAAGTAAGGCCTAAAATATCTGCTTCAACTAAGCATAAACCAAATCCTTCATAAAAACTTGATAAAACAAAACAATCACATTTTTTAACAATTGGAAAAGGATTTAATATAGATCTGATTAGAATAATATTTTCAAAACACTCTAATTCTTTTATATAATTGCAAGTTTTTTTATATATGTTTCCATGACCTCCAATTATAATTAAGTATGAATTTTTATTTTTTTTCCAAAATTTATTAAAAGCATCAATTAATCTAATATGTCCTTTTTCTTCTGAAAACCTTCCAACATTTATAAATTTTATTTTTGTTTTATCGTTTAAAATGCTATTTAACTCTTCTAAAGAAACAGAACTTTTAGTATCATTATCAAATGTTATATCTTCATTACCTTTTTTAATAATTGTTTTATAATCTATTACATTCAATACTAAATAAATTTTCTTTGGATCAACAAAATATTTTGTTTTTTCAACTAAACTTTCTGATACAGCGGCAACTTTATCGTATTTGTTATATGCATATTTTAATAAATGTTCTTTTTGATTTCCTCTAGTTTCTATTTCTTTCATCATATCACTGTGAACGTATATGACTTTGTTACAATCAAATTGAGAAAATAACATTGTTTTTTTAGCGCCATATCCACAAAATTGAATAACAGAATCGAATTTTGTATTTCCATAATTTCTTTTAATGTCATCTTGATATATTTTTTCTATTCTTTTTATAAAAATATTACCAAATCTGTATTTAAAATAACAATACATCATAAATTTTTCTACTAGTGTTGCATTGGTTTTTCCCATAGTTGAGATATATTTAACCTTTTCATCAAATATTTTTAAAGTTTTTTTATGATTTTTCATTAAACCAACAGAAAATGTTAAAATATAATTATTTTCTTCTAAATCAACTGTATTAAGTAAATTTAAAAGTGAAGATGTTAATCCGTTTTTGGCTAAACTTCCACAATAAATTAAATTGTTTTTCTTTTTGTTATCTTTTATATCTTCTAAAATTATGTCGTTATCTTTTTTAAATATGACTCTTTCACACAAATCTTTTGTAGCAGTTTTTCTATCAAAACTACAATATGTTTTTAAAAATTGTTTATAATCAGGTATTTTATTGTTATTTATCTCTTTTATTAAATCATTTATATTATCTACTTTAGGAAATGGTAGTTCATCTAAAGATATATAACATCCTCTATTTTCAAAATATTCTAATAAATCATATGTAAATAATATAATTTTGTTTTTAGTGTTAGCATAGTCAAAGAAAACACTTGAATAATCAGTTATTAAACAATCTGTGGCATTTAAAAATTCATACGTTTCATATTGATTTGGAAATTTTTCAATGTGTTTAAAATTATATTCAATTTTATCTCCAATAAAAGGGTGTAAATTAACATATAAAACTTGGTTATCATTAAGTTTTTCATCTATTTTAGATAACATGTCAGATATAAATTCAATTTCTTCTTTTGGCTTTTTATTATCTCTATATGTGGGCATATATGAAATTACATATTTATTTTCTATTCCCAGTTCTTTTCTAATTTTTGCTTTATCATCCTTATCAAAAAAAACTGTATTTCTAGGATAACCGGAAAGTAATATTTTTGCTTTACAAATGTTTTCTAACATATAATCTTCTATCATTTTTTCTTTCATGTAGTCATTTGGATAAAGTAGATAATCTGCTGACAAGAAATTCTTTTGGACATTACCTATCTCATGATAAGTTTCATTAATGGATTTGCCTAAATGTTTTAGGGGCGTTCCATGCCAAACGTTAGTATAAACTTGTCCTTCTTTTTTTATAAAATTCGAAAAAAAACTTGTATCATTAAACAAATATTTGCAAGTTGCTAATAATTTAAAATATTTTTTACTATTTAATTTAACTATTTCAACTTTAGTAATATTTTTTTTATTTAAAAACATTTTAACTTCATTTATTTTATTAGCATTAGAAACAAGAAACAACTTATAGTTTTCATATATTTTATTGTCGTTTAATTCTTTTAAAATATAAAAAATATTTCCATTGATATTATTACCGTGTTGGGAATCTAACAAAATATAGTTTTCTTTAATATCTAAATTTCGATAATATTTAATATATTTATTTTTAACAAATGAATATTTTTTTGCTTTTTTTAATAATGAAACGTACTTTTTAATTTTCTTTTTTATTTTCATCACCGAAAATCACCTCAATAACTCTTTCTGTTGCCTTACCATCATCTAAATAATTATATTTTTTATTGAATTTTTCATATTTTTTTCCATATTTTTTTGAATAATTATCAATATTTTTTATTTCAGAAATTAATTTTCTTTGTGTTTCTATAATTGGTCCAGGTAATTCTTTTAAATCAATATAAAAGTCTCTTAAATTGTTTTTATATTCTTCTTTATCATACATATAAAATATCATTGGCCTTTTTAAGTTAGCAAAATCAAAGAATACACTTGAATAATCAGTAATTAATATATCACTTATTATATATAATTCATTTATATCCTCATACTCGCTTACATTATAAACAAAACCGTTATATTTTTTAAAATCAAATTTATTGGCTATAAAATAATGTGGTCGGAACAATACAATATATTCATCACTTATCTCTTTTTTTAATTTATCAAAATCAAGTTCTACATTATAAGTATAACCAATATTAGCAGAATGTTGGTTATCTCTAAAAGTTGGTGCATATAATATAACTTTCTTGTTTGATGGAATATTTAACTCTTTTTTAATTCTTCTAACGTCACCTTTTTTATAATTGAATAAATAATCATTTCTAGGATAACCTTTTTCAATAATTACGTCCTCTTTGTTTAATTCTTTTAAATTAAATGCTGATGTGAATTTTTCTGTACAAAATCTACTCGGTGATATCATATAATTATACATCGAAGCATCTTTATCATATCTTTTGTTTCTAATTTTTTTATTTTCAGTTGAATTAGCTTTTTTGATTTCAATATCATGACCTAATCTTTTAAGTGGTGTACCATGCCAGCATTGAACATAAATTTGTTCATCTTTTTTTATTAAAGTTTCTGGTATTCTTGAATTTGTTATCCAATATTTTGCTTTGGAACAATATTCAAAATATTTTGCTCTGTTATAGGTAACTAGTTTAGTTCGAGAATCATTAAAATACTTTTTCTTTGATTTTGGATTTTTAAAAGCCCACACAAAAGTATATTCACTAAATCTATCATCTTTTAGCATAAATTCATATATAGCTTTAGGACTACATACATATTTTCTTCCCATAAAAGCTTCAAAAACGATTAATTTATCATCAATAGGATTGTTTAAATATTTCATTCTATAATTAATTTTTCTTTTTTCTTTTAAAAGATAATTATATGGTTTTTGAATAATTTTATTATTAGAACAATATTTTTTAATTCTCTTTTTTAATTCAGTTTTCATTAAAAATCTCCTCTACTACTCTTTTAGTTGCATTTCCATCATCTAAATAATTGTATTTTTTATTAAATTTTTCATATTTTTCTTTATATTTTTTTGAATAATTATCAATGTTTTTTATTTCTTTTATTAAAGTGTTTTCTTTTTTTAATATAGGGCCTGGTAATTCTTTTAAATCAATATAAAAATCTCTTAAATTGTTTTTATAGTTATTATAGTCATACATATAAAACAAAATTGGTCTTTTTAAATTAGCAAAATCAAAGAATACACTCGAATAATCAGTAATTAATATATCACTTATTATATATAGTTCGTTTATATCTTCGTATTTACTTACATCATAAACAAAATTATTATATTTTTTAAAATCGAATTTATTTGCTATAAAATAATGTGCTCTAAACAAAATTACATATTCTTCGCTAAACTCGTTTTTTAACTTATTAAAATCAAGTTCTACATTATAAGTATAACCATTTTCATTGACCTGATTATCTCTAAATGTTGGCGCGTATAAAATCACTTTTTTGTTTAAAGGAATATTTAACTCTTTTTTAATCCTTTTTATATCACTTTTTTTATAATTAAATAAATAATCATTTCTTGGATAGCCTTTTTCAATAAATATATTTTCATTATTTAGTTTTTTTAAATTAAACGCTGATGTGAATTTTTCAGTACAAAACTTACTAGGTGATATAAAATAATCAAATTTTACAGCGTCCAAGTCATTTCTTTTTCTAACTTCAGAAATAGAATTTAAAACGTTATCTTTTTCAATGTCATATCTTAATTTTTTTAATGGTGTTCCATGCCAACACTGAACATAAACTTGATTTTTCTTTTTTTTAACGCCTGTATTTATAAGTAAATTAACAACCCAATATTTTGATTTTGATAAATGTTTATAATACTTTCTTGAATTGGACTTAACTAAAATAGTTCTTTCATCAAAAGTATATTTGTTAATATTCTTAAACGCCCAAACAAATTTGTAATCCTTAAATCTTTCATCATTTAACACATATTCATAAATTGCTTTAGGACTGCATGAATAACTATTACCATAAAAACTCTCAAAAAAAATCATTTTATCATCTATTTTATAAAACAAAAAATAATATAAATATGTTATTTTGTTTTTTATATATAAAACAAACCGAAATGTTTTTCTTAAACAAACACTTTTCTTAGATAAATTAACTAAATACTTTTTAATCATCTTCTATCATCCTTTTGTTAATAAAATCAGCTAATTTTAAAGTATAATTACCAATATCACTATCACAGTATTTATTTTTAAATTTTAAAATTATTTTTTTATTATATTTATTTTCTAATGCTTCAATTACTTTTTTATAATCTTTATAAACGTATGGACTTAATTCTTCAAACAAATCAATATTTAAACCATTATTATTAAGATATTCATCATAATCATATAAATAAAGAATTATAGGTATATTAAGTACTGCCGCTTCAATACTAATTGCAGAATAATCAGTAATTAAATAATCAGCAATAGTTAGTAATTCTAATGATGAAAAATCATCACACGTTAATATTTTGTCGTTATCTATTTTGGGACATTTAGGATGCAACTTAACAATTAAATTAAAATTTTTGTAATCGAAATTTTTAACTAAATCATCAAATTTATTTTCTTCTTTTGCTCTAAAGGTTGGAGCATATAAAACATTTTTCTTTTCTTTTAAAAATTTGTATTGATTTAAAATTTTATTTTTTATTACTTTTTTGTTTTCAAAAATATAATCCATCTTTGGCATTCCATTAACAATAAACTTATCCCTATCAACATTAAAAGCTTCACTAAAGTACTTAATCATCACATCTGAACCAGACACAACATAATCATAATTTTCATGCATTTTCATTAGTTTGGCTAATTTCAAATCTCTTCCATCTTTCTTTCCAAGTGATTGATAACCAAATTTTTTAATTGCTCCCATTGCATGCCATATTTGAATTATTTTTAACTCTTTCTTGTGTTTTAAAATACTTACGGGAATACAATATGAATCTACAATACAAACTTTTGAAGTAGATAAATGATACATCTGTTTATATAAGTTAAAATAATAAGAGATATAATTTTTAAAACCTTTTTCAATTTTTTTTGTAATAATCACAATCTCAAAACTACTATTAATTTTAAGTAACTCATTTTTTAACATTAAAAAATCAAAGGAAGGATTATTTGATTGTCTACTTATAAAAACAATTTTATTTTTTTTAATTGGAAATAATTTTAAAATAAAATAAACTACTCTTAAATTAAATTTAAATAGTTGACAAAAGATAACCATAAAAAACCTCCAATTAAATTATACCATAAAAAAAGAAATCAAATATCATTTTTTATAACAAAATGTCAAAATATAGTTTTTATTTATATATTTGTGTAAAAAAGAATAATTTTTTAGACATTTTAATGTATTGATTTCTTTTAAATATAATATATTTTTATTTTCTATTTTGAGTATACACTCTTTTTTGGTATATAATTCAAAAAAAACTTTGTTTTTATTTTTACTGTTTTTAATGTAATTAGATTCATCTAAAGTGAAAAAATAAGTTAAGATATTTTCATTAAAATCTTTTATTAACTCTATATCAACACTAATCTCTTGTTTACTTATTGCTGCTACAACATATTTGTTTTTGTGCGATACACTAATATAGTAATTTCTAACTGTTGGTCTACCATTTATATAAATAACATCATCAAAAGATAAACCTACATCTTTTAACAATTCATCTAGTAGTTTTTTTCCAATCAAACTAGTGTTGTTGTTTGTTTCTACTAAAATATATTTCAATTATTTTCCTTTGACAATCTCGTATTTTTATCTTCGTGGTATTTTTTGCTATCTATTATCCATTGTTTATATTTTGTATCATTTTTGTGATTGATGAATTGATAATTACTGGTTAAGTATTTGCCTAAATATCTTGTTACTTTTTCTGCCCCAAAAACATTTAGATGATCACCACCATCACAAGTATCTGTCTTCCAATCAAAGCCTTCAATTTCTTCTTTATTTAGATCAATAAATTTAATATTGTTTTCTTTAGCATACTTACTAATAACTTCACTTTTACTTAAATTCCAAGATGTAGCAGATGGTAATTCTGTAAATATTAATTCAACATTATTATCCTTACATAGTTTAACTATCCCATCTAAATATTTTTTTACTTTGTCTGATATTTCTACATCTTTAGTTTTTTGCATATAATCATATCCATTTTTATATGGTTTTATTCTAGTTACCATATCTAATCCTTTATAGGCAAAATGATAATTATAAAAAGCATATTTAAAATCTTCTTTTGTTAATTCATTATATCTCGAATGATATCTGATGATTGGAAAATAAAAACTTATTTTTTCTTCAAATGTAAATTTGTAAATTTTATCGTTAATTGCTTCATACTTTACTTTGTTATTTTTCATATTATCAAACACTTTACGATAATTTGCTTTAGAACTGTCGTTATTACTAAATACGGCATCTACATCAAAAACAACTACTTTTGGTTTTTGATATAATAATGCTTCTTTTAACATATAATAAGCGGTCCATAATCTTTGACCTGATGCTGTATAAGCATATGAAGCAATTCCATGGTCGTCCCATAAAATGATAGGAGAAATTCCTCTATAAACATCACTGTTACCTAAAAAAAGTACGTCTAAACTGTTTTTTTCTTCTTCATAAAAGCCTCTAGTAATCCATGTATGCATATTATCTTTATTATCTAACCATTTTGGAATAAATACTCTTGAAGATATATGCAACCCGAAAATAATCATAAATATAAATAACAATGAATAAATTATAATTCTAATCTTCTTCATAAATCCTCCTAAAATTGTCCATAAATAAAGTCACTGGCATTATACCCATCACCATAAATTCCTAATATTATTATTAACATTATTATTAAAGCAAATATCATAACTTGAAATATTTTTGGTATTTTTTTAAACAATTCAAAGGTGTTTTTTCCTTTTTCATTTAATATACCTAAAATTAAAATTACAACAACATACACTAATAAAATTATAAAATCTATTTTAAATAATCCATGATTTAATATACCACTATATGAACCAGTAAAAATTGTTATAAACTTTTTAACAAAAATTTTTAATGTTTTACTTCTAAAAAGAAACATTCCAATAACAACAAAAAGGTTGGTTCTTAATATTTGAAATAAATGATATTTTTTTGAATCGACATTTATTTTAAACGCGTTAATTATTTTATTTCCAATTGGCATAAATAATAGTCCTGCCATCATAATTATGTAATAATACATTCCGTAGGCAACATATTTAAAACTAGCTCCGTGCCAAAGTCCATTAAATAACCAAACAAACAAAAGAGGAAATGCTACTGTTATAAATTTTGCCAAATGCCCTTTCAAATACTTTCTGCACGCCATATTAACACTCATTGACATTTTTGATAATGAAACTGGATAAAATATATAGTCTTTTATCCATGAACCCAATGTAATATGCCATCTTTGCCAAAATTCTTGAATACTCTTAGAAAAAAAAGGACGATTAAAATTTTTTGATAAATCTATTGCAAATAGTTTTGCAGTACCGCTTACAATATCCATACAACCTTGGAACTCAGCATAAATCTGAAGTGTATATAGTATTCCCGCTAGAAAAACAGTAAACCCACCAAAGTTACCTTTAAAAACTTCGTTTACAAAAATTCCTGCCCTATCTGCTATAACTAGTTTTTTAAAAAATCCAATGACTATTAAACAAAACCCAGTTAATATATTAGAAAATTCTAATTTATGAGAATCATATAATTGATTAGCAAGTTTATCAAACCTACCAATTGGTCCTTCAGTTATTTGTGGAAAAAAAGATACAAATAACGCAACTTTGCCAATATTTTTAGTAGGTTCATATTTGTTTCTATAAACATCTATTACATAACTTATTGCTTGTAAAGTGTAATAAGATATTCCAAGTGGTAATAAAAATTTAAATTTTGGTATTTGATAGTTAAAACCAACATAATTAAGGTATCCATTAATACCTATAGATAAAAAATTAATATATTTAAGGAATACTAAAATACCAAAATTAATAAATAATGTTGTAATTAATATAATTTTTTTATTCTTTTTAACTTCTTTTTTTAAAATCTTCTTTTCTTCGCTACTTATATCAACATTTAATTTTTTATTTTCTCTTCCAAGTAATAAAGATGACAAATAAACGCTTAATGTACTAAGAATTAAAAATATTACTAGTTTTTTACTAGATAAAACATAAAAAGTATAACTGGCTATTAATAGTATTAACCACTTAAACTTTTTAGGTGAAATATAATAAATAATTACTATTGTTAAAACAAATAATAAATATTTTAATGATACTAAAGACATTATTCACCTTTTAATCTTAAAATAGTATCGTATAAAGATTTTGCAGAATTAAAATTTTCAGGACTAACTTCTGAAACTTCAAACTCCACATCAAATTCTTGACTTATAAGTGATATTAAAGTAACAACATCGAATGAATCGATAATTCCATTTTCTACTAAACCAACTTCGTTTTTAAAATCAACTCCCGGTTTAACGCTTTCTAAGATTTCTAATAATTTTTCCATTTATATTTCCTCCTCGTAATTCTTTAATAAATTTCTATCTATTTTTCCATTTGCGTTATGTGGCATTTGTTTTAATTTTATTATTTTATTTGGACACATATATTGAGGTAATTTTAGTTTTGCAAATTTTAAAACATCTTCATCAGTTAGTTTTTCTGATTGATAAAACAAAACTATTTTATTATCACGATATATACATGCACACGAAATAATTCCTTCTAATGAATTTATATTAGTTTCAATTTCTCCTAATTCAATTCTATACCCCATATGTTTGATTTGAAAATCTTTTCTTGATAAATAAATTAATTCTCCATGCTCATTATATTTAACGATATCTCCTGTTCTATAAATTAATTCAGGATAACATTTATTTAATGGATTTTGTGTGAATACAGCACTTGTTTTTTCTAAATTGTTATAGTATCCACTTGCTAAAAAGGACCCTCTTACACATAATTCTCCCTCTTCACCATCTTTAGCTTGTGTATTATCATCTTTAATAATCATAATACCACAATTATCACAATTTTTTCCGATTGGAAGAGTGTTACAATCATCAAATTCTCTATCAACAATATAATATGTACAAATATCCGTTAACTCTGTTGGACCAAACAAATTAGCAAATAAAGCATCAGGTATTGCTTTTATCCAAACATTTAATTGTTTAACAGGCATAACCTCTCCTGCAAATAAAATCTTTTTCAAATAAAGTGGTTTAATTGTATCGAAAGTTTTTAGATTTGCAACAATACTTAAAGCTGAAGGCACCCAATAAATTGTATTAATTTTTTTCTCATTTAAAAATTCAATTAATTTTAATGGGAATGAGAAAAACATTTTTGGAATGATATAAAATGTAGCACCACTTATAATTGTAGAATAAATATCAGAAACTGACATACTAAAATAAAATGGAGTTTGACTACCAAAAATAGTATTTTCGTTTATATCAAACGTTTCTTTATACCAATTAGCATATGCTATAACAGATTTATGAGTTATAACAGTTCCTTTTGGATTTCCTGTCGAACCAGATGTAAATAACACGTATAATGGGTCTGTGTCAATCATTTTTTCTCTTACTTTTAATAATTTTTCGTCATCGATGGATTTTAACATTTCTTCAAAGACATATAGTTTTAAATTATTATTAATACTAACCGCTTTATCGTAATTCTTTTTATCAGTAATCATTATTTTAGCATCTAATGTATTTAATATTAAATTTATTCTATCAATAGGCATTTGTGTATCTATTATTACATAAAAATTCCCACTATATACGATTCCAAACATACTTGATAAACAATTAACAGTCTTGTCAATAAATATAACAATTGGATTATTTTCAATATTGTTTTCAAGTAATGATGTTCCCACCATTTTTGCTTCTTTCAAAAAATTTTCATAAGTTATTTCTCTTACATTATCAGCAAAAATTATTTTTGAAGGAAAATTCAAAGTTGTTTCTTCTAAATAAGATAATATATTTTTTTTCATAATTCACCCTTTCTAAAAAGCACAAAAAAGCCATGGATTTTCATCTAGAACTTTTTAAATATAAACAATAAAATTGGTGGGTTAAATGCCCCCCCCGAGAGTTAACATGTTGTCAACATTATTTAATTTAGTCATATAACCACATCCAAATCTTAAGTTTTATCTCATAAAATATTAATATCATTATAAGTATAAACTATTTTTTAGTATTATGCAAGAAAAATAATGTATAATTTAAAGTTTTTAAGTATTATTACTAGACTATTAAACTATAATTTGGTAAAATACCTACTAGGAAGTGAGAATGTGAAAGTTACTATATTAGGAGCTGGTGCTTATGGATTAGCACTTGCGACAATGGCAAAAATTAATGAACATAATATTACTATATGGTCAAGAAATCAGGTGGAATTAGATGAATTAGAACAAAAGCACACTAACAAAAGAGTTTTACCAAATTATATACTACCTAACGGTATTGAATATACTAATAATTTAAGAAAATCAGTTAAAAATTCAGACCTAATAATTTTTGCAGTTCCTGCTGGAGCGGTTGATGAAGTATCTAAAAATCTTAAAAAATATTATAAAGAACAAGCAATATGTATTGCAAGTAAGGGTATTGAACAAGATACATGTCTATTCGTTGCTGATGTTTTAAAAAAACAAATTGATACCGATAAAATTGCTGTTATATCTGGCCCTAGTTTTGCAATCGATATCGTTAAATTAATACCCATTGGATTATCACTTGGTAGCTTAGTACCTGAAGTAAGAAAAATAGTAAAAGATGCTTTAGAAAATCAATATATGATTTTTGAGGAATGTGAAGACATAATAGGAATAGAAGTATGTGGTTCTGTTAAAAATATTATTGCAATTGCCGCTGGTATTATTGATGGATTAGGACTTCCAGAATCAACACAAGCTATGTTTATAACAAAAGCACTAAATGATATGAAAGAAATAATCGTAGCTTTAGGTGGTAATGAAGATACTATACTTACATATGCTGGATTTGGTGATTTACTGTTAACAGCAACAAGTATAAAAAGCAGAAACTTTAGATTCGGAAAAATGCTTGGTGAAGGACAACCTAAAGAAATCATTGATAGTTACATTGAAAACACTACAATTGAAGGATTATATACATTAAAATCAATTTATAAATTATTAAATAATAAAAATGTAACAATACCAATTATAGATTTAATTTATGATATAGTGTTTAATAGAAAAGAACCAAGTGAAATAAAAGAAGCATTAACAAGTAGACAAAAAACGATTAAAAAAAGCAAATAAAAGTATTTGCTTTTTTTATTCTTTATTAACTACTTTCATTGTTCTATCTAATAATTCTTTGTTTTTATTTTTAATATTAATAATTATTACTATAAAAACAATATATGACATTATAATAAAACTAAACATTCCAATTATAATATAATAGTATAATTGTTCATTATTACTAACTTCCACTACTTTTTCAAATCTCTGAATGCTATTCTCAACACTATCATATTTGTAAAAATCAGTTTTTCCTGTTGCAACATTCATACCATACAATAATGGAAACTCATAGTTTTCATTTTTATATGCGACATAAACTTCATCACCTATTTTAATACTACTAGTAGTATATCCTTCTTTTATTTCACTTGGTTCACTAATAACAAAAAATGTATTTCCGAATGTGATTTCCCTATACTCTTTAAAATCAGTTCCATCATAAATAAATAACTTAGAATTACCATCTTCATCTTTTAATCCTACTAAAGTATATTTAGTTGTCTTGCTAGTATAACTTGGAACTTCTTCCTCACCAATGTTAGTTTTAGATAATTCATAATACATATTAACTTTAGGAAGTTGTTCTTCTTTTCTAATAACTAAGTACTTTTTGTTATTAACTTCTACTTCAATTGGATTAAGTTCTTTAACTGTGACATCGATTGTATAAGTTTTTGTACTTCCGTTTTGAGCGACAACGACTATATCTATTTTGTTATTTCCTTCACTGACATTAATTACACCAGTACCACTTACTCTAGACCTAGAATCTTCCTTTGTAGCTGATACTTTAATACTTTCAGTTCCATTTGGAACTTCTAATGTATAACTAGTTTTGGTTTTGTCAAAAGTTGGACTTATACTATATCCTTCAACTGAAAGACTAGATAAATAATTGTTCTTACTATATCCCGCTTCAATTTCGGCTCTTGTTTTTAATGTTAAATTTACTTTGCCATTAACTGGCGCTACACCTTCTTCACTATATAAATATACTGAAGAATTTTTAATTTGAACTGATGCACTACCGCTAGATTTAGCTTTAAATGTAAATGTATAGGTTTTACTTTTTTCGTTAGAACTTCCAACGACATCACGAACATATAATCCACCGAATGAACTATCAGTTAAACTTAAATTTGAAGTTGGTACTACATCAAATGTCCATGAACCTAAAGGTTCATTAGATGACACTTTAACTGTAATTCTAACTGTTTCTCCTACAATTACTTGTGATTTGTTAGCAGTAACACTAATACTAGCGCTAGCAGCACTAATATTTTTAATAAACAATAAACTAAATAATACTGTACATATAACATAACTAATTTTTTTCATAAAATCTCCTATCTACTAATATTAATTGAACCTAATAAATGTTTTTTAACTAATAGTAAATCTAATATGTCAACCTTACCATCCTTATTAACATCACTAGATTCTAATTGTTCACTAGATAAATTAATTGAATTTAATAAATATTTTTGAATTCTAAGTAAATCTAATATGGTAATTTCTCCATCACCATTATTGTCGCCATATATAACTACTTTAAACGATTTTGATTCTTCATTAAAGGAAATAATAATCTCATAACCAGTTCCTAAGTTACCATCTTTAACTATTTTCCCTTCAGTATTTTTTACTACAAATTCAACTTCACTATTAACTTTATCAATAACATCAACTACATCATCATATGATGTTAGTCCTAAAGCATATTTATCAAAGTTTCTCCTTAATTCTTTTAATATATCATCTAACTTAATTTCCTCTTCACTTTCTAACCTTGTAACATTGATTTCATAAGTTAGTTTATCTCCGTTAGCAGCTGTTACAACAATTTTTACAACTTGACTATTACTTTTTATTTCGATTTCTCCAGTACCAGTTATAGTTGCTTTATTATTTTTAGGTGTTGCTTCTATATTTATGGTTTTAGTTAAAGCTGGTATTGTTATACTGTATTTAGTTTTTAACCCGTCGAAATTTGTTATACTCTTACCATCAATTACTAAAGTTTTCAAATAATTAATTGGGCTTTCCTTTGAAGGAAGTGTTGTGATTTCTGGCATATCTTCATACACAGGAATTGTAAAATCGTATTCTTTTTGATACATTGCTGAACCTGAATTTTTTAAATAAGCATCATATGTATTTCTTCCTTCAGAATATGGAGCTTGAACATTTTGTTGATATTGATGAGCTAGGCATGTTCTCCATCCTTTACACCCTATATCAAACTTTTGTAAATACAAAGTATATTGACCTTGTTGTATATATTCTTTACTTATAATATATGCACCTTGAGTAATTGCTTTATATTCACTATTCCATCCCTTATCTTTAGCATATTTTAAGCCATTATAAACAACATCATTACCACTTGCTCCTATGTTATAGAAATTATAATAACCAGTAAACTCACTATATTTAGAATACTTTTCAATATCTTTTTGACTATTTGTTGGCGGGTATTTTCCTAACACTAAATCACTTCTTGTCGTTCCTACTTCTTGAATAATACGACTAGCTATAAAATATGGACTAGTACTATTACTTATTGCAGCATCCATAATCGCATCAGAAAACTTTTTAGTACTATTATCAACAAAGTTATTAGCCATAAAACTTCCTCTTAAAATGTCCTCAACGCCATCAATTGTATGGTTTTTTGGCAAATATTTTAATGTTTCAAACATAAATACATCAGTTTCATTTAAGAAATTTCTAGGGTCTAGGTAATACATCAAAACTTTTTCACTTACAGCATACCAGTTCTTACCCCCACCGCTATAATTATTTTTAAAAGAATTAGTATTGTAATTATAACTACTTAATAATTTCCAACCATCACGACTATTATTAGAATCCCAAAGTAAATTTTTACCTTCTGTAAATTCTCCAGATACAACTTCACTAAAAGTCATCAGTTTTCCACTTTGCCAAGTTGCATGGATTGGAGTGAAACTGGCATTTGGATAACGATTGTGTAATATTTTTAATGCTTCATGGTAACTTTCGGGAAATTGTTTTAAAACTTCCTCAAAGTTTTTAGTATCTTCTTCTGTAGATGTACTATCAACTAAGATAAAGTTGCTACAGGCATAACCATATCCAGTATCACTATATTGATATAATATTTTATACCACACCTTACTTGCACACGTATCTTTTGAATCGTTTGATTTAACAGTTTCTAATATTGTAACTGTTCTTCCGTTTGCTAAGCCGTCATCTATTGTACTAGAATTAGTAGTTGGCATACTTCTTACCTTTATTCCATTAATAGCAGTAACTTTTCCAGTTAGGTTTTGAGCAGAAGCACTAGGTAGGTATAATAAAAATAGACAAATAAATACTAAAATATACTTTTTCATATCTCACCTACTTACTAAGTAATTATATCAAAAATTCGACAAAAAGTACACTTTTATATTTACATTACCATATTTTTACATATAAAAAGGAAACCGTAATCCTACGAGTTTCCTATGTATTAAATTTAATTAATACACTATTATTATATAAAAAGTTTAAAAATATATACCTTTTTTCATAAAATAGTGGTATAATACACGGACAAGAGGTGGTCATATGAAAGAAGCATGGAAAGAATTAGTTAAAGATTTTAAAGAAATAAAAGATAAACCATTTATTTATAAACTTCCAAGCATCATAACAAGTATTCGTTTAATAGCAACTATATTAATTCCTATGTTTTTTATTTTAGGACTTCCTATTGTAGCTATTGCTCTTGCAGGTATTGGTTCTATAAGTGATGCGGTTGATGGTAAATTAGCAAGAAAATTCAATGCTTCTTCAAATTTTGGAGCTAAATTAGATGCTATGTGTGATAAATTATTTATTTTTAGTTTAGGCATTTCTTTAATAACACTATTACCAGTACTATCTAAAATATTAGTATCTATTATGTTAATAAATGAGGCTAATATTACAAGAATAAATATGTCTAAAGTATTTGTTCATAAAAAAGTTAAGACAACACAAATTGGTAGAGTTAAAATGGTTGTTTTATGCGTTTCTTTGTTATTAGGTTTTATATCATCATTATTACCTATTTTAAATATACCTACTATTATTAGTTTGCTTACAGCAATTGGATTACAATTATCAACTATGAAAAGTTACAAAGAACAAAATTTAGAAGAAAAAAAAGAAGAAGTTGTAATTAAAAATAATGTCTCTTTGGAAACAATGGATAGTAATGAATACGAAAAACAAATGTTATATACATTAAAACAATCTCTAGAAAATAATATTAATATAGAACAAGAAAAAAGAAAAGAATTACATTTATAACTTAAAAATCAAGGAATTCCTTGATTTTTAATTGTCTAAATAATCTTTTAATTTTCTTGAACGAGATGGATGTCTTAATTTTCTTAAAGCTTTAGCTTCAATTTGACGAATACGCTCCCTTGTAACCCCAAACATTTGACCTACTTCTTCAAGTGTTCTTGCTTTTCCATCTTCAAGCCCAAAACGAAGTCTGATTACCTTCTCTTCTCTCTCAGTTAAAGTAAGTAATACATCATCTATTTCATCCTTTAATAATTCGTTTGTCGTATAATCTTCAGGACTCATATTATGTTCATCTTTAATAAAATCACCCAAATGAGAATCATCTTCTTCCCCAATTGGTGTTTCCAAACTAACTGGGTCTTGACTTATTTTATAAATTTCTCTTATTTTTTCAACTGAAACATTCATTTTTTTAGCTAATTCTTCTTCACTTGGTTCACGATTAAGTTCAAGTGTTAATTGTCTTTGAATACGTGCTAGTTTATTAATTGTTTCAACCATATGAACAGGAACTCTAATCGTTCTTGCTTGGTCTGCTATAGCTCTAGTTATTGCTTGTCTTATCCACCAAGTTGCATAAGTTGAAAACTTATAACCTTTAGATACATCGAATTTTTCAACTGCTTTCATTAATCCAATATTTCCCTCTTGAATTAAGTCTAAAAACAACATTCCTCTTCCAACATATCTTTTAGCTATACTTACAACTAATCTTAAATTAGCTTCAGCAAGAATAGTTTTAGCTTCTTCATCACCATTAACAATTCTATCAGCAAGTTCTAATTCTTCATCCATTGTTAAAAGTTTAATTTGACCAATTTCTTTTAAATACATACGAACTGGGTCATTAATATTTAAATCTTTAGTGATAGTATTATCATCTAATAATAGTTTTTCACTGCCACCTTCAGATTCATCTTCTGATACTACAGCAATACTATTTTCCATAAGAACATTATATAAGTCATCTAATGAATCAGCATCTAAATCTAATCCTTTTAAACTATTTGCTAGTTGCTCATAAGTAATATACCCTTGTTCTCTTCCTTTTTTTACTAACTCTTCTTTTCTTTCTTCTAATGTTTTAACTTCGTTCAACATCTTCATCACTCCTCATTTTTAATTCAACTATTTCTTGAGCTAATTTTATTTTTTTATCATAATCGTTTTCTTTACTCATTTTTTCAGTTAACCTATTAATTTGTTCTTCAATATTTAATTCTCTAATTGACTTAATATAATCAAATATTATATCTTTATTAAACTCATCACTTAATCCTAAAGATTCAATTTCTCCAATTAATTTATTACTCTCTTCATCTAAGTTACTTACTAAATCAGCAACATTTATATATCCATTCGAATCATAAAAAGCACTTATTTCTTTAGCTAATATACGAAAACTTTTATCTGGCAAATAAAATGTTTGATTATCATAAACATTGATTGCCTCACTACTTAACAACATGTAATGAATTAATCCCATTTGTGCTTTTGTGTATTTATCGTATGTTTTTAATTCTATTTTTTTAATTTTTTTAATTTCTTTTTTAGAGTTTATTTTTGATTTCAAAAATTCATAATCTAAATTAGATTCTAATGCTAATCGTTTTAAAGTAATTTCTTTTAATATATCATCATCAGTTTTTGAAACTTCATCTATTATTTGCTTAACATATAAAGCAAGGTCCTCATCGTCACTTAAATTCTTACCTTTCTTGAAATATTCTGACTTAAATTCTAATATAGAAATCGCGTTTTCTAATTTAGATAATATTTTATCTTTACCATATTTTAATATAAACTCATCTGGGTCAAGATTTTCTTCTAATCTTACTATTTTTACATTTATATTACTATCTTGTAATACATCACAACAAGAAATTGTGGCTTTTGCACCTGCTTTATCGCCATCAAATAAAAGAATTACATTACTTGCTAATCTTTTAATTAAATTCACATGGTTTTTGGTTACTGCTGTACCCATTGTAGCTATAACATTTTTAATTCCAACACTATATAATCTAATCACATCCATAAAACCTTCAGTAATTATAACTGTATCTTTAATTCTACATTCATTTTTGGCTTTAAAATAATTATATAATGTTTCACCTTTTTTAAAAATTGCTGTCTCCTTTGTATTGATATATTTACTTGTATCTTCTATGTTATAGATTCGACCGGAATAACCAACAACTTTACCATTTATATTATGGATTGGAAACATAATTCTATTTCTAAATAAATCACATATCCCGTTTAAATCACCTGATAATCCACTATCAATTAGTGTTTTCTCGTCAAAACCTTTTTTTAATAACAAATCGGTTAAACTATCCCTCTTTTTTAGTGATAAACCGATTTCAAATTCTTTTATTAATTCATCGGTAATTCCTCTTTTGTGCAAATAACTCTTTGCTTCATCACCTAATTTAGTATTAATATTATTTTGATAAAATTTTAATGATAATTCATACGCTTCATACATTTTACTTTCAAATGTATTTTCATGTTTTACTTCTCCAATATTAATACTTATTCCTGCGTTTTCAGCAACAATTTTAACTGCTTCAATAAAACTTACATGCTCATATTCTTGTACAAAGTTAAACACATTTCCTGAAGTGTGACAAGAAAAACAAGAAAAAATTTGTTTATCTTGTGAGACTGATAGTGATGGGTCACTATCTTCATGAAATGGACAAACACCAAAATAATTTTTACCTCTTTTAGTAAGTGGTATATAATTACTTACAACATCTACTATATCGACGCTTGTCCTAATATGATTTAATTCTTCTTGTGAAATTTTATTCATATCCTTACTCCCTATAATTAATATAGTAAATTTTTTTTTAATTTCCTTTTTTTTGTGACAAAAAATTACAAAAATGCATAATTTTTTTTAAAAATCATAAAATATATGGGGTGAGTTATGAAACAATACAAAATAATTGCTATTTTTGGTATTTTTACACTTTGTTTTATTTCACATTTTGCGTATGATGTATTACCTAATTTTATTTTCAGCATATTATTTCCTGTAAATGAAAGTATAATTGAACATATGAAAATTATTTTTACTTCTTATTTATTGTATGGACTTATTGATTACTTTCTAATAAAAAAATACAAACCAAATAATTTCGTTTTACAATTATTTTTAGTTCCTTTAATATCCATAGTCTTATATTTAATTATATACATACCTTTATTTAATAATTTTGGCGAGAAAATGTTTATAAGTATTTCTTTATTATTTATAATAATAATTATCTCGCAAATAATTAGTTATTATATTTTAAATTATAAAGAAATAAAATATCAAAAATTCATTGGCACAATAGGGATAATATTAGTATATATTTTATTCTTCTATATTACATATTATCCACCAATACATTATCTATTTAAAGATTTCACTAATAATACTTATGGTATATTAAAAACTACATAAAAAATATGTAGTTTTTTAGGGATAAACCCAATCTATATAAACGCTAACAGCAATTAGCGTGCGGTGGGAATTGCCTTATATTAAAGGCATTTGCAACGATTAATAGGTTATATACATTTTTATTATGTTACACTTTCTATATTGTATGCATTAAAAGTATTTTTTTTACTTTTTTTATGATTTTTTTAAATAATTATATAAACTCATATTCTCTTGCAGTTATTATTGAACAATCATAATGAACTATTACATATTTCACTACTTTTCTATGGACTACATGTTCTAATCTTATAACCATTTTTGTTTAACCTTATTAAAACAGAACCATTTAAATCTGTTCTATAAATATTAGTTTTATTCAAAAGAGATAAAACTGTTTCCTTTGGATGGCCATATCTATTATTTTTACCAACACTGATTAAAGAATATTTAGGATTAATATTATTTATAAAATAAGCACTACTACTAGTTTTCGAACCATGATGACCAACCTTAAGAAAATCTATATCTTTTAAATTATATTTTTCTAATATACTTTTTTCTCTATTATTTCCTGCATCACCCATAAAAAGAAACTTATAATTATTAATTTTTAAATAAATAACATTAGAATTATCATTTTCATTATCATAAAATTTTGTGTTTAAAAATTCAAACTTAACATCACCAATATTTAATTTATTAAAACCTTTGAAATAACTTATATTATTTTGTTTTAATAAAGTAATTATTTCATTTTCTAAATCATTATAAGAATCACCATTAAATATAACATTATCTACTTTAAAATCCTTAATTAAATTTATAACCTCCCCTAAGTGGTCATAATCGCCATGTGTTAAAATTAAATAATCAATCTTTCTAATTCCTCTTGATTTAAAATAAGGAATAAGTTTATTTTTAGCCATATTATAATTACTGAAAACATTCCCACCAGTATCTATTAAAATATTTTTATTATGTTTTAATTCTATTAAAAAAGAATCGCCTTGACCAACATCAAGCATAGTAATATAGTTATTAAAATCAAAATACTTGATATTATAATGAAACAACAATAAAACAATAATTAAATAAAATTTTTTATATCTAACACTTATAAAAATAACTATATAATAGACAATAACAAAATAAAAAGGAATATATTTTAATATGATTATTATATTAAAATCATTTAAAAATATTGCTAATTTTTCCATTGCTAAACAAAAAAAATATAATATATTATCAAAACATGGAATAATAAAAGTAACTAATGAAAAAGGAAATAAAATATAAGATACAAATGGAACAAAAACTAGATTAAATAAAGTTGTAAAAATATTTATTTGAAAAAAATTGTTACTCAAAATTGGAATACTAACTAAAGAAGCTATTAATGAGGTTTTAAATATTTTTTTAAAGTAATTATTATCATCACTACTTAAAATAATTAAAAAATAACTAATTGTAAAACTAAAAATAAAACCAATATTGTAAATGTAAAATGGATTATATAGTAATAATAAACATGCTATAGTTATCAATATATAATTACTTTTAATTTTTAATTTATATATTTTATTGATATTTATCAATATAAACATCAATACTGCTCTTAATATTGATGGCGTAAATGAAGTTAAAAAAGCATAAAAACATAAAAATATAGTTACTATTTTAAAACTAGTTTTTTTGTTTAATTTATTTAATAATTTAAGTAACAAACTTGATAATAATGTTATATGTGTTCCAGATATAGCGAGTAGATGACTTATACCTATGTTCCTATATGTATCTAATACTTCGTCATCAATATAATTTGAATTACCTAATATGAAAGTATGTAAATAAGATGAACTTCTAAAATTATTTATATAATCAATTATCCTACCTTTAATTTTGTAAATGTTAAATCCATTTTCAATTTTTTCAATTTTACCAGTCATTTTAAAATAAATTTTTTTACTATACATATAATTTCTATAATTAAATTGATTAAAAACAGTGTTTTTGTTAAACTTTTCCATTTTTCCTTTGATTGTTACTACATCACCTATTTTCACATCATAATGATTATCTATAATAACTGATACTTTTTCTTTTGCTTTAACTATCAAAGTTTTTTTAGAACCATTTTTAATATCTATAACGATTCCTCTTAGTTTTGTTGTATCAAGACTATATTTGGTACTATAAATTACATTAGAAGTTATATAATATGTATAAATCAAAGTTATAAATACTAAACTAAATAGAAATATTAGCTTTGATTTTTTCAAACATAGCTTTTCCAATACCTTTGACATTTAATAACTCCTCGATACTTTTAAAAGGTGTTTTTTCTCTATATTCAATAATTGATTTTGCTTTAGACTCTCCTATTCCTTTTAAAGTCATTAATTCTTCTAATGTCGCTTTATTTAGTGATATTTTATCGCTTACTTCTTCTATAACCTCGAAATTAGTAACTACATCAGAAATACATGAATTATTTTCAATAACTGGGCAAATACATTCTTTATCAATATATTTAATCGTTGTATTACCTGTTGACATACTATTAATTTCATCTTTTGTATATATAATAATTACCATTTCATCAACTAAATTTTTACTCAAATTTGTATTTGATACATCGGCATCTTTTTTTAAACCGCCACTTAATTTTATAACATCTTCTACTCTTTTTCCAGTTTCTAGTTCATAAACGCCTGGATTATTAACCGCACCTTTAATTTCTACTTTTATTTTATCATCTAAAGGTTCTTCTACTAAAAGAGTACTCTTTGGCCTTAAAACTACAACTAATAAAACTAAAACTAATGCGAACAATATTTTTTTCATAATTCACCTCCTATAAGTTATATACACTTTTTTTCTTCAATTTCCTTTTTTTTTAGTAAAATTATTTAACAAAAAAAGTGCCTAAAGCACTATTTACATTCAAAACCTAATTCTTCTAATTTTTTTACTTGTTTACTTCTTTCTTCCTGTAAGTAAAAATCATCTTTTAATTTTTCAGATACATTGTCACTAAAATAATAAACTATTTTATATGAACGATTGTTTTTTTCAGTTTCTGTTTTAACACCATACAAATCAATTTGTGATTCGTATGATGTTATAATTGATTTTATTATATCTTCACTGCCACTATAATATTTAGTTACTTTTATGTCACTTATAATATCTTGTTTAAAATTTATTTCATATGTTGTAGTATCTTCTAAATTTTCAGTTTTTATTGTTTTAGTACATATACTAGTAAGTTCACCCTTACCTACATTACCAAAACAACCTGTTAATAAAAATATAGATAATAAAATTAAATATTTTTTCATTTTATACCTCTTTTAATGAAAGTGATACTTTATTTTTTTCTAGATTAATCTCACTTACATAACAATCAACAATATCACCAACACTTACAACTTCCATTGGGTGTTTGATATATTTATCAGTCAATTTTGATATATGCGCTAATCCATCATTTTTAAGTCCAATATCAATAAAAACACCAAAATCAACAACATTTCTAACTGTTCCTTGCAATTTCATTCCAACTTTTAAATCTTCAATATGAAGAATGTCACTTTTTAAAAGTGGCTTTGGCATTGAATCTCTTGGGTCCCTATTTGGTTTTTTCAAACATTCAATAATATCTTCCAAAGTATATTTATCAGTATTCAATAGTTTAGCATAATCACCTAAATCAATATTTAGTTTACTATTAAAATCTTCTGTTCCCATATCTTTTAGAGATAAATTAAGTTCATCTAATAACTTTAACGTTAAATTATAACTTTCAGGATGAATCGAAGTTACATCTAACATATTATCTCCTTCTGTAACTCTTAAAAAACCAATCGATTGTTCATAAGTTTTACTAGATAATATTTTTTTTACTTCTAAACGATTTTTAAATCTTTTCTTATTTCTTTCTTCTATTATTTTAGAAATATTTTTTTTAGTAATTCCTGATACATATTTAAATAAAGATGGACTTGCTGTATTTATATCAACTCCTACTTTATTAACTGCACTACTTACTACAAAATCAAGTGATTCAGTTAATTTTTTATTATTAACATCGTGTTGGTATAAACCCACACCAATACTTTCAGGTTCGATTTTAACTAACTCTGATAGTGGGTCTTGTAGTCTTCTTCCAATACTAATCGCACTTCTTTTCTCGACAGTTAAAGTAGGAAACTCTTCGATTGCAATTTTGCTTGCTGAATAAACACTAGCTCCAGCTTCACTAACAATTATATATTCTACCTTTCTTTTTGAATCTTTTATAACATCAGCTATAAATGCTTCACTTTCTCTCGATGCGGTTCCATTTCCGATGGCTATTATATCAATATTATATTGATTAATTAAATCTAAAACTGTTTTTTTAGCTTCCTCATATTTATTTACTGGTTCATGAGGATAGATTACCTCTATTTTTAAAGTTTGCCCTGTGCTATCTAAAACAGCTAATTTACAACCAGTTCTATATGCTGGGTCAAAACCTAAAACTACCTTTTGTTTCATTGGAGGTTGAAGTAATAATTTTTCTAAATTTTTACTAAAATTATCAATTGCAACTATTTCTCCTTTTTCGGTTAATTCACTTCTAATCTCTCTTTCAACACTTGGAAAAATCAATCTTTTATATGAATCTTTTATAGCATCAAATACTATATTACATACAAATGACTTTTCATTTTTTATTAATTTTTTACTTAAATAATCTAATATTTCATCTTCATCTACAACAATACTAACATTTATTATTTTTTCTTTTTCAGCTCTATTAATTGCTAAAATACGATGAGGTTTAATTTCTTTTACTTTTTCACTATAATCATAATACATTTCATATGTTTTTTGTAAATCTATAGAATCTTTTTTCTTTTTCGTTGTAATAATACCATTTTTATATATATAACTTCTCATCCATTTACGATAATTTGCATTATCACTAATCCATTCAGCGATAATATAACTTGCTCCTAATAAAGCATTATTACTATCAACTACTTTTTCATTTATATATGGTTTTGTTAAATCATCTAAATTACCAGTAATAGGAAAACTCATTATTTTTTTTGCTAATGGTTCTAACCCATTATTAATAGCATCTGTTGCCTTTGTTTTTTTCTTTTCCTTGTATGGTCTATATAAATCCTCAATTTCAACTAGTTTTTTAGCATTTAATATTTGTTGTTTTAATTCTTCATTTAATAAACCTTTTTCATCAATAAGTCTTATAACATCTTCTTTTCTCTTTAATAGATTAACTTGATATTCATATTTTTCACTTATTGCTCTTATTTCTTCTTCATTTAACGCTCCAGTTGCTTCTTTTCTATATCTTGCGATAAAAGGAACGGTATTTCCATCCATCAACAATTTTAATGTAGCTTCAACTTGATTCGGTTTTATACCTAATTCATTACTTGTAGTTATAATTATTTCTTTATTCATTATTCACTCTCCTAAATAATTTTAACATTTATGTCGAAATTTATCAATAAATGTCTTTACAAAATAAAATTTTTATGTTATTATTATATTGTCAAGCAGAAATGTTTGGCGTATTGCCGAAAAAGTCCGTTTAGTCGGATTTGTCTAACTATTTTATATAGTTAGACATTTTTTTGTTTTAAATTAAAAAAACTGTTAGAAATTAACTTCATAACAGCTTATTTTGAAGATAAAACCGCCCTAGTAGAATAATAATTACTAGCACCACCATTAACACCATTAAAATAAAATATACCATCTAAACCACTCCTTATTCTCATTTAATTATACAATAAATGTTTATTTTTAGCAATATTAAAACTGATAAAATAAATTATCAGTTTGCATTTGTTATTGAGCGGACAACACAGCACGCGCCGAGCTGTCACTGCCGCCACCACCAACGCCTTTGTTGAAGTTGAACACTCCTGCATGAGTACCATTGCTATAGAAGCCCCCGCGAAGGAACCAAGAGTAGCTAGAGCTCGGGAAGTACGCGTAATCTGAATACCATCCACCAGTATTACTTCC
>HF989911.1:0-3672 GCA_000432255.1 Acholeplasma sp. CAG:878
TTTGATAATGCTTTTTACTATTTATTCTTTTACTATGATTAATGTACTTTTGCATATCTTCTAATAAAAATCCTGGTATGATTCCTCTTTCTATCCATCTAATAGATTTATCATAGTTTCTTTCTTCTTGTTCTGGCGATAATGGTACTACTCCTAATTTAAAGTATCCATCTTTTTTCATTTGTTCTAAAATAGATAAATAATAATTATTCTTAACTACTTTAGTTTTATCTAAGATATCATGTATAGTTGGCATATAAGTTCTTTCTTTACAAAGTTCTATAATTGCTTTTTTAAATACTTCTGATTCTATATCTTGTAACATTTCATACCATATTGAAATATCATCATTACTAATTACTTTTTGATAACAAGATGATAGTATTTTGATTCCTTCAACAAAATCCAACTTATCCATTTTGTCTATCTCTCATTTCTTTAGCTCTTCTGATTTCTTCTAAAGATATATCTTGGATAGTTTTAGCTTTTGCTTGTTGATGTAAGTATCTTTCAAATTTAGGGCCAAATAATGTTTCCGGTGTAAGATATGGTTTCATTTTAGGATTATTAATCCACTCGCTTGTTTTCTTATCTATAACTATTTTAATATCATTAATTGTATATTTTTTTAATATATTAGCTATTAATTTCTTATACTCATCTATTAATATAAAATTAGAATTAGTTTTATAGTTTAAATAATCTATTATGTCTTGATACTCTTTTTTATTTATTTCTACTTCTTTTTTATTAGTTATAATTTCTAAATTATGTTTATTATTTTTATTATCTATATATACCTTACTATTTGGCTTACATTTTTTCTTACATTTTGACTTACTTTTGTCAGGATTCTTAATTCTATATTCTCTCATATTCATAGCACCTACTGTAGTTTGATTAGTAAGTACTAATGCATCTTCTATATAGTATTTATCATCTCTTTTTTCTATCATTCCTGTATCCATATAATATTCTATTGCTTCATTTATTAATTCTTCAGAATGATTAGTTTCTGTTGATAATTCTTTTATTGTGTATGGAATCTTTTTAGATCCTACTTTTTTTATTAGATATCCATCTTTGTTTATTGTTTTAAATATAAGTTTAAAATATAAAATTATTTTTTCATATCCATTAGGTTCAGATTGTAAGTATTTTAATACATCATTATCAAAAAAGTTTGATTTAAGCATAAAGTAATAATATTTTTCTTTATTATAAGTTCCCATGTTTAGAATTATTAATTGATACTAAAAAATCTATATTGATTTTAAAATAATCAATTACTTTCTCCATTGGTACTAAGTTATTAGGTAGTTTAAATCCACTTGATATAATTTCATCTGATATTTTATTTTTAATATCTCTTGCTTTATTTCTTCCCACAGCACCTATTTTCATTATATCTTGTACAGTAGCCCACTGACTATTTAGTATTTCTAGCATTTCATCTGCCGATAATATTGTTTTACTTTTCATTTTTTTCAATCTCCTTTTTATTATTTCATTAAAGTTTACCAGACTCTTTAATTACGATATTTTCGTAATATAAAATTATAAAAAAATATATCGATACTGCATGATATAAAATTCTATTTACTACATACTTCATTTACTTCTTTACTACTACATCTAACAATTGGATCGTGTGAAAACTTATAATGCATTTTGATTTCTTCTTTTTTGTTAGATACCAACAAATTATTAACAGAAGGTATATCATATACTCTCATAAATCTTTTAATTAATTGCCATGAAGGACATGTTCTATGTTTTTCGATAGCTATTAATCTATTCTTTGGTATTCCAATTCTTCTAGCTGCTTCATCAATGCTTATACCTAAGTACACACGAATTGCTCTTAACGTAGCCTGCACTTATTTTGACCTCCTTCCTATTTTAATAATATTACAAAAAATTTTAATTGTAAATAGAAATTACGAAATTTTCATAATTTTACTTGAATGTTTTCGTAAAGTAAGCTATACTTATATTATAGGAGGTAACAATATGGATAGCAGAGATGTATTTATACATAACCTTAATACGATCATGAAAGACCGCAAGGTATCTAGAAAAGAACTTGCTAAAGGATTAAATGTTCCTTACACTACTCTAACTGATTGGTGTACTGGAAGAATATTTCCAAGAGTGGAAAAAATAAATATGATTGCTGATTACTTTGGTATCAAGAAATCTGATTTAATTGAAGAGATTATTGAAGATGAAGATGATTTATTAAATGATGATACTGTTATAGTTGATATTTTTTCTAAAATATATTTTGGAAATATATTATCTGATAAAACTAATGCATTTAAAGTTGGTGAAGAATTAATACCTCCAGAATGGATAAAGAACAAACAAAGTTATTTTGGATTAATTATGCCTGACAATACTATGGATCCTGAGTTTCATCAAAATGATTGTATAATACTTAGAGAACAAAATAAGATGACTAAAGATGGATTTTATTGTGTTATGGAAAAAGGACAAGATATAGCAACAATTAGAAAACTTATTACTATAAATGATGGAATAATGGTTACGCCTTTAAATCTTGGTGGTGATTTTAAACCTACTACTTATTTAAAAGGTACTATTGAATATGATAACTTTAGAATTATTGGTTCTGTAGTTCAAGTTAAAAGATATTATGATTAAAAAAAGACCACTGCTGAAACAGTGATCAAAGTGAAAAATCCCTAATTAAAAAGTCTGGTAAACTTTAATAATTATAATAAATATAATTTTGGAGATTTCTCGTCTATAATTATATCACCAATTAGGGATTTCTACAAGAAAGTTGGTGAAATGATGGCAGTTTATAAAGATCCTAAGCCTACTAAAAATGGTAGAGCTTGGTATTTTAAGTTTAGCTATAAAGATGCATTTGGTGCTACTAAGCAGTATAGATCTAAAAGATATTTAACTAAAAAGGAAGCATCTGATGAGGAGAGAATGTTTTTAGTTACTTCTACTGATAAAGTTGAAGATAATAATATGACATTTAAAGACTTATATGATGAATTCAGAATGCATAACGATGAAATAATGAAAGATACTACTAAGTATGGATATGATAACAAAGAAAAGTTTATAGAATGCTTCTATCCTGTTAAAGTGAAAGATTTTAATATTATGCAGTTTGAACAATGGAAACGAGAAATAAATAAACTTAATATATCCCTGAGATATAAAAATGATATTTATAAATTTCTTAAATCTATTTTAAACTTTGGTGTTAAATGGCATAATTTAAACTTTCAAGCAGTATATAATAAGATGACGAAGTTTCAAGATCCTAACGAACGTAGAAAAGAAATGGCTTATTATACTTATGATGAATTTAAAAAGTTTATTTCTTATGAAGAAGACTTAAGATGGAAATGTGTATTTGAAATATTATATTACTGTGGATTACGTAAAGGTGAATTAAAAGGCCTTACATGGAAAGATATTTATTTTGATAAAAAAGTATTATCTGTTAACAAACAAATAACACAAAGAAATAACCGTGTTAAATTTGAATTTTCGGATACTAAGACACGAGATAGTAGAAGAATAGTACCTATTACTAAAATCTTGTTAAATGACCTTAAAATGCTTTATGAGCAGGATAAAAAAGACTATTATGGGTTTAATGATGATTTCTTTGTTGTATCTGAT
>HF989911.1:3703-3976 GCA_000432255.1 Acholeplasma sp. CAG:878
TGATGCTAAACCCCTAGCTGATTCTAATATATATCTTAGAAGAACTAAACTAGCTACACTTGCTGGATTAAAAGTTATTAGGATCCATGATTTTAGACATTCATGTGCATCATTACTTATTAATAATGGTGCTAATGTTACATTAGTGGCAAAGTATTTAGTACATACAAAAATCGAGGAAACACTAAATACATATTCACATATGTTTAGTACTGCCCTCGACTCTGTTGTTTCTGTTATAGATAGCTTAGAAGATGACTAAGCTATTTTTGT
>HF989912.1 GCA_000432255.1 Acholeplasma sp. CAG:878
CCAAGAAACGGGGTTCATATCATAAAGAGGATTGGCTTTTTTATTTTGTCCTCTTTATAGGTTACATTTTAAAAAGACCAATAGGTCTTTTTATTTGATTTCAACTATTCTAGTTATAGTATTAGTGTAGTTTTTATATTTTATTTGATAAGTTATTTTAAATGTTTCAATATTATTGGTTGTTATATTATCAACAACTTCATTATCACTTGCTCTTGTAATTGTTTTAATTATAGTAGCATTGCTAGTTACATCGATTAAATTTTCATAAACTACAATTGGTTTTTGAGTTTCGATATAAGGACTATTAATTGAAAGTGTAATAACATCATCACCATTTAATTCAGATGTAATTATACTTTCTACTTTTTCTTTTTGGATTGTTAAATTAGCACCATCACTTATGTTATCTTTAAATATAGTATATGATGTTTTAACAACAAATGTAGTTGTTTCATCAATGTTGTATTTAATACTATTACTAGAAGTTGACGTGATAAATTTTAAATCATCATTTGTTTTAATGTAAACATTATATTGGATTGTACCTATTTTATTTTTATTGTAATTTAATCTTTCTTTTAAAGGATTAGCCTTTTGTTCACCATACATTTTTGTGAATAAGTTATCTAGATAAGATTCATCTATAAAATCAGGTGTCTTAATAGCATCCCAACTAAGTGTATTAGTATTATCATCATAATTTAGATTTGTAACATTATCTAATTTAGAAAAACGTGTTGATACTTCAGTCGGTTGTTTACCATCTATAAATAAAGATTTAACTTTGTTTGCTTTAGGTGTGAATTCACTAGCTAACTTAGCTTCTGGTAATTCTGTTTCAACTTCAACTTCAACTACATTATCAGGTTTTTCCCAAGTTGATTTTTTAGTATAAACTTTTTTAGCTATGGCTTGGAATAAATACTTTTGTCCAGTAGTTAACATTGTCATGTAATAATCTTTACTATTATATTCATATCCATACCATAAAGCAATTGCATAAGAATCATTGAAACTTGCAATCCAACGATTGCTAATTGCATTTTTAGGTAAATTATTCTTTTTAATATAATCTAAATCATAATCTGTTGTACCAGTTTTCGCACAATAATTAACTCCGTTAATATTCATACCAACTGCTGATTTACTTGTGTCTTCTAATACTTTTGTAATCATATAAGCTGTAGAAGGTTCCATAGCTTTTCGTGTAATAGGGTTAACAGTATAAGTTTCTCCAGTTTCTAGGTAAGTTAAATAAGTAAAACTATGAGGTTCGATATAATATCCACCATTTGAGAAAGCAGCATAAGCAGCTGCAACTGTTAATGGAGATTCCCCAGTATAACCACCAATTGAATGTGCTTCGTGTAGGTACTTTTCTGGAGATAAACCTAGATTTGTAACAAACTTTCTAACATCTTCTTTATTAAGTTGTTGGAACGCTTTTAAAGCTGTTATGTTTCTTGACTCTTTTAATGCGTTGTGAAGTGTCATCCAACCAAAATATTTGTAATCCCAATTTCGTAATTTAATTCCATCAGAATATTCATAAGGAAGATCAATAAACGGAGTATAAGTAGACCATCCCAAATATTCTATGCCAGGAGCATAATCATATAAAGGTTTAGCTGTTGAACCAATTTGTCGTTTCATCATAGTAGCATTATTTTGAACTTTTTCTCCTTTGATATTTCTGCCGGCTCCAATTGCAGTAATTGCTCCGGTTTTAACATCAATTACAACAGTTGCTCCTTGAATTTTATCATTTTCCCATTTGAAAGTTTCACCTTTCATAATACTATTTATATTGTCTTGTTGGTCTTTATTCATAGTTGAATAAATAGCCATTGGAACAGAATAAGGGTCTTTTCCGGTTCTTTTAATTACTTCCATAACAACTGTGTCGATAAAATCACGATATTCTTGTGCTTTTTCATTTTTATATAATAGTTTATCAACAGTTAAATTAATAGCAATATCATATTCTTCTTTAGTTATATAATTGTGTCTTAACATTAAACTTAAAACCTGTTTTCTTCTTGCTTCACAAGAATCAGGATTTATATTAGGGTCATAACCAACTGGTGCTTGGAAAAGTCCGGCTATCATAGCTGCTTCAGCAAGGTTCATGTTTTTTGCACTCTTTCCAAAATAAGAACGACTTGCTTGTTCAACTCCCCAATTACCACTTCCTAAATAATTTGAATTAACATATAGTTCAATTATTTCCTCTTTTGTATATTGTTTTTCAATCTTAAATACAGATAAATAAATATCAGTAAATTTACGAATAATTCCTTCTATTCCAGATGCTTCTGTAGATGTAAAACTATTTTTAGCAACTTGCATGGTAAGAGTTGAGGCACCACCTCCGCCTCGTCCTAAAACTTGGTTAAAAGAAGCTTTTAAAAATCTAGGCAAGTCAACTCCATTGTGTTGGAAAAAGCGAGAGTCTTCAGTAGCAATAATCGCATCTACTAAAACTTCGGGAATTTCATCATAAATAAGATTTTTTCTTATTTTATCTCCTAGTTTAGCCATTACTTCGTTGTTATTATAATATATAACAGAAGCTTCTTTATTATATAAGTTATCAGTATTGAATTCTGGGGCTTTGACAACTATATAAGCAAAAAACGCAATACTAGCAAGTAAGGCAAATATACCAAGTGTAAATATAACTAATAATATAGCCTTAAACTTTTCTTTTTTGTTTTTGCTAGGTTTTCCTATAAGAATTACTATAATATCTAAAAATAGTAGTAATATAAAAGTTCTTGTAAAACCAACAACTAATGTTCCTATTATTAAAAGTATAATACTAATAATTCCTACCCACATAATAAAAGGTTCTTTTTTTATGTAATTAATTAATTTATTCATTCTATCACTCCTTCAATTATTTTTAAATAATCTAAATAAGGTCTAAATCCTTGTTTAATAATGTATCCGTGTTCTTGAAAATAAGAAAGTGGGATTGATTTTCTTTTTTGTTCTTCTATAAATTCTATTAATTTACTACATTCTAATAAGAAAGTTAAATTTTCTTTTGTAAATCTAACAATTATAAAACCGTACCCACCATGTCTAGTTATAGCTTCAAGGTGTTTTATTTGATGAGGATGAATATTGGATAAAGGAAGATAATTAAAAGAAGTTTCTTTCGCTTCAAAATCTATATATTTTCCTTTATATACACCATTATAATCTGTTGTCGATGGTATTAGAAAATGAGCTTCTCTTATTACAGCATCATTTCTTGCGTGATAATCAACTTTATTAACTGTAATAGGTGTAGGTTTTTTATAAATAACAGCAATATCATTATTTAAGTAATATTTATTTGTCTCATTTATTTCGTTTTCTAAGTTCATCCCTCTATTACCTGTTTTGGTAATCTTTTTGTATTCTTTATTAAGACCGTTAGGATATTTCATAACCTCACCATTATTATTATACTATATATTTTTGATTTTTTCTATTAAATTTATAATATTATTATCTAGTTTTGTCGAAACTAATGAAAGTAATCAAGAAATGTGTTTTAATAATAATATGAGACAAGATCATATAGAAACATTATTTAATGATATGCTTGATGATATTAGGTATATCAAGTTGGCTACCTATTTTAAAGGAATAAATAGGTAGCTCTTTTCACTTGACAAAGATGTTATAAACATTATATAATTATATTATTAATTGAGGTGATTTTATGTTTCAAGAGAGAATTATGTTAACGGTTAATGACATTTATAATAAAGAATTTAAATTAGATACAAGAGGATATAGACCACAAGAGGTAGATAAATATTTAGATGTTATTATGCGTGATTATGAAGAATTTATATCTATTATTAAAGAACAGAATCATGAAATCAAACAATTAACTGAAGATAATTTACAATTAAAACAAGAAATTAGGATTTTACGAACTAAGATAGAAGCATTAAAAGATACTGATAATGATAGTGGTTCTAGTAATGTTGATGTTTTAAAAAGATTATCGAATTTAGAAAAAATAATATACGGAAAATAATACTAGGCAAACGCTGCATAATTATGTAGAGGAAAGTCCATGCTTGCACTATCTGTGATGATAGTAGTGATTGTGCATAGGGTAACCTATGGTAGTTTATAACTAACGGCGTCGAACTTATCCAGTTTGGATATTATTAGATGTAAAGTGCCGCAGTGACGAATCTTTTGGTAACAAAAGGGTGAAACGGGTAAACCCCACAAGCAAGAAACCCAAATTATGGTAGGGGAATCTGATTTAGGGAATAAGAACCGAAGTTGGAATCGAGTAATCGATAGATAGATGTTTGCCCCTTTCTTATGAAAGGACAGAACGTGGCTTATTAGTGTTGTTTTTTTGTTTATTAAATTTTGAGGTGACTATGAAAGAAATAGGCGAAAGGCTAAGAGAAGCAAGAGAAAGTATTGGAATATCTATAGATGAGGTATCCGAAGACTTAAAATTAGACCAAGAACAAATAATTAATGTTGAAAATGGTAATGTTGATGCTTTTAAAGATATTTTTAATTTGAAATATTTTATTAGAGATTATGCTAAATATTTAGGTTTAGATAAAGAAGAAATGGTCGATGACTTTAACGAGTATTTATTTGATTATACATCTAAGTTATCACTTGAAGACATTAAAAAAGAGGTAAGTTTAAAGGATGATGGACCAAGAATCCAATCACCATATACTTTAGAATCCAAAGATGAGAAGAAAAGACTAATGTTAACATATATTATTATGGGACTATTATTGGTGGTTATTGGATACTTTGTTGTAACTATGATTATAGGTAACAATGATGATATTAATGACCAAATTGTAATGAGGGATGTTAAATGAATTTACCAAATAAATTGACAGTATTTAGAATATTTATAACAATTTTTATAATTATAATTTTGTTATTTCCATTTCATGCAATCGGTATATCTTCGATTAAATTGTTTATAAATGAATCAATCGTTGTTTCATTAAAATATATCATTGCTGGCGTTTTATTTATAATTGGTTGTTTAACTGATTTTGTAGATGGTTATATTGCAAGAAAATATAATATGGTAACAGAACTAGGTAAAATGTTAGATGCTATAGCTGATAAAATATTAGTTAACTCTGTTTTAATTATTTTAGCAGCGCAAGGAATAATACATCCATTAATTCCAGTTATAATTGTATCTCGTGATACTATTGTAGATGTTATAAAAATGATTGTTGGAAACAAAAAAGGAGCAGTTGCAGCTATTAAATCAGGTAAAATAAAAACAACATTTATGATGGTTGGTTTAAGTTTAACTTTATTTAATAATTTACCATTTGAATTATGGAATTTAAAAATTTCTAGTTTGTTTCTTATAATAGCAACAGTGTTATCTATTTACTCGGGAATTGAATATTATAAACAAAACAAATTATATATTTTAAGTGATACATCAAAAATTACCCAATAAAGGGTAATTTTTAATTTGATATCTTAATTATATTTAAATAAGCACTTGTACCAGCAGATAAAGTCATTGTTGTACCAGTTGATGCCTTTATTCCAAGACTTACTTCATCTTTATCAGTTAATTTAGTAATTAAACTTCCCATAAAAGTTTCACTGGCGTTAGCTTCAACAGTTTTAACAATTGAAGAACCGTTAATTACATTACTATTTTCAAAAACTTCGAATGTAATAGTTGCAGCTTCACTAGATGAACCTTGAAAGAAGTAATCAATTTGATAGACTCCTGTTTCATTAATATTTAATGTGTTTCCAGTTATGTCAGTTATACCAAAAAGCGGACCCAAATTAGATAATGGAACTACTTCTTCGGTATTAGCCTCAAGCGTTATAGCATCTCCATTGATTGAATACTTTCTCCCATAAACACCAATGGCTGCTGGTCCTGCTGGTCCAGTATCTAGATTTAATAAGTCTACTTTTTGAATTTTAAGAATTTAACCCTAGGAAAAGCATTTAAAACTCTTCGTTTTAATAGCTTTTTCTTTATTTTATCATTAATTAATTCTCTAATTTCTGTAGTTGAATCAGAATCAAATTTTTTGATTTTATTTTTAATATCAAATGTTACAATAAGTGATGTAATAAAATCAAAAACAAATATAACTAAACATATAACACTTATTATAATTAATAATTTAGGATTTAGTTTTCCTAATAAATTAACTAACCAAGGATTAATTAAGTAAATTAATAAAAGACTTAAAAATCCAAAACCTAATCCATTTTTTAAACAAACACGGCCGTTTATATTAAATTTTGAATTAGAGTAATCCCACCATCTAGCATTAAATAATTTTTCCATATTGAAACTAATCATGTATTCAATAAATGTACATATAAAAATTGCAAGTAAAAAAACTGTTAATGGATTATCTTTGTATTGTGTTAGATAAAGGGCCATTATTAAAGCACTATAACCATAAATTGGAATATAAGGCCCTATTAAAAACCCCCTATTAATAAATTTTTTTGTTCCTATGTAAACATAAGTAACTTCAACAAACCATCCGATTACTGAATATATAAAAAATAGTAAAAAATAAAATAAAAAATTCATTCAATCACTTCCAAAAAACATTATAACATATTATAAATTCAATAACAAATTGTTTTGTAAAAATATGTCAAACCATTGTAGACAAAATGTATTTTAAAAAGTTAAAATACATTTTGATTTTTGTTTTATTAAATCATCCAGTAGGTCCAATTGGTCCAATTACTCCTAAACATGGAGGTTTTAGTTTTTGCGCTTTTTTTATTTTGCAAATGGCTTTATCATATATAGATTTATTAATAATATCACCTCTCTTTACTATAAGTTATGTACAAACTAAAATTTTGAATGTGCATGTATAATGTTTTAAAAAAATTGCTTTAAATTTTATATTTTGATATTATATAAATGGTGGTTATATGTCAAAGGTGAGTAATGTTTTAAATATGTTAGAATACTTAAGTACTGGTAGAAAGTATAGTATCAAAGAATTGGCTGAAAAGTTAGAAGTTACGCCTAGAATGGTAAGAGTATATAAAGATGAATTAGAAAAAGCAGGTATTTATGTAGACACTATAAAAGGAATGTATGGTGGGTATATTTTAAATCAAAACATAACTGTTCCTAAAAGATTTATAGAACCAAAACCTATAGTTTTTGAAAATAAAGAATTTTATAATACGCTTAGTAAAGCAATTAAAGAAGAAAGAAAATGTTATATTGAATACTATTCTAAAAATAATGATATTTCAAAAAGAATCATCCATCCCTATGCTTTAATATTACTTAATAATCAATTAGGAGTAGCCGCTTATTGCGAGTTAAAAGATGAAATTAGACATTTTTATTTAAAAAGAATAAAAACGATTAAAATATTAGATAAATTTTAAAACTGACATATATATTTCCTCTTCTTTTGATAATATTGAGATTAAGAGGTGTTTAAAATGAATATTACTTATGTAACAGGAAATTATGGAAAGTATTTAGGAGTAAAAAAAATTTTTTCTCAAAATGAACTTTCTCTTTCTTTTTTTGAATGTGATTTATATGAACCAAATATTAATGATATTGATGTTATATCAAAAGCTAAGGTAATTTCTGCTTATAAATTATTAAATAAACCTTGTTTTGTAATTGATAGTGGATTTTATATTGAAGATTATCCTTTAAAACCAAATTATCCAGGTGCGTTTGTAAAACGAAGTGGTATTAGTAGCAATATTGATGAATTGTTGAAAACAATGGAAAATGTAGATAATAGAAAATGTAAATTTGTTGATTGTCTAACATTTTACGATGGAGAAGATTTTTATACATTTCATGGATTAAGTGAAGGAAATTTATCTTATACTAAAAAAGGGAAAACCAGTTATAGCAATTTATCAAATTTATGGTATGTATTTATTCCTAATAATTGTACTAAAACATTGGCAGAAATGAACGAAGAAGAAAGAGAAAATAGATGTGATAATCACACATCGGCAACTTTAGAGTTTGTTAATTGGTATAAAAATGTATATTTAAAAAAAGATAAAGTTCTTTGTAAATAAGTTTGCAACTTTTTACAAGTATTTTTTGTAAAGTTTTTAAAAAGTGATTTTTATAAAAAGTATTTGGTGAAATAAAATTTTTACAAGTAAAAGAAATTAGAATTTCTGATTTTTTTTATTTATAAAATGTTTACATTTATATATAAATTGTGGTATAATCATTCGGTCGGAAGTGATTTTATGGAAAAAAAGAATATAGCAATTATTGCCCATGTTGACCATGGCAAAACAACACTAGTTGATAAGTTATTATCAAGTTCAGGTACATTTAGAGATAATGAAACTGTAGTAGATAGAGTAATGGATTCAAATGACATTGAAAGAGAAAGAGGAATTACTATCCTTGCTAAAACAACTGCAATCAATTATAAGAACTATCGAATTAATATATTAGACACACCAGGACATGCTGATTTTGGTGGTGAGGTTGAAAGAATTATGAATATGGTTGATGGTGTTTTATTAGTTGTTGATGCCTACGAAGGAACTATGCCACAAACAAGATTTGTACTTAAAAAAGCTTTAGAAGCAGGAGTAAAACCAATTGTTGTTGTCAATAAAATAGATAAAGATACAGCTAGACCTAAGGAAGTTATTGATGAGGTATTAGAATTATTTATTGATTTAGGAGCTAATGATTCTCAATTAGATTTTCCTATATTATATACATCAGCAATTAAAGGAACAAGTGGATATACATTTACTGAACAACAAAATACTATGGCGCCTATATTAGATACTATTATTGATTATATCCCATCACCTAAAATTGAAGAAGGAAGTCTTCAATTCCAACCAGCATTATTAGATTATAATGATTATGTAGGAAGAATTGGAATTGGTGTTGTAAAAAGAGGAAAAATAAAAGTAAACCAAATGGTATCATGTGTAAGACTAGATGGTAGTATTAAACAATTTAGAATACAAAAATTATATGGTTTTTTAGGATTAAAAAGAATTGAAATAGAAGAAGCCGAAGCTGGAGATATAATTGCAATTGCTGGATTAAGTGATATAAGTGTTGGGGAAACTATTTGTGAAATAGGAAAAGAAGAAGCACTACCTCATTTAAGAATTGATGAACCAACTCTACAAATGGAATTTGGAGTTAATACTAGTCCATTTTGTGGAAGAGAAGGTAAGTTATTAACAGCAAGTAAAATAAGAGAAAGATTGTTTAAAGAAACCGAAAGAGATGTATCATTAAAAGTAAATGACAAAGATAATGAAACTTGGGTAGTAAGTGGTAGAGGAGAACTACACTTAGCTATTTTAATTGAAAATATGCGAAGAGAAGGATTTGAACTTCAAGTTTCAAAACCACAAATCATTGAAAAAGTAATTGATGATATTAGATGCGAGCCATATGAAGATGTTCAAATGGATGTTAGTGATGAGTGTGTCGGTGTTGTAATAGAAGCTCTAGGTCACCGTGGTGGTAAAATGATAAATATGCACAATGTTAATGGAACAACTAGATTAAATTATCAAGTACCATCAAGAGGGTTGATTGGTTTTATGACTGAATTTATGACATTAACTAAAGGATATGGACTATATTCTCATCGTTTTAGTGAATACTTACCTATGAGCGATGGTGAAATTGGAAGTAGAACAAATGGAGTTTTAGTTTCAATGGAAAATGGAAAAGCTACAGCATATTCACTTGGAAACTTAGAAGATAGAGGAGTTATGTTTATCGAACCTGGTACAGATGTATATGAAGGTATGATAGTAGGAGAGAATAATCATGATAATGACCTTGCTGTTAATGTTGTTAAAGGAAAACAATTAACTAATACAAGAAGTGCTGGAAAAGACCATACAGTAGTTTTAAAAAGACCTCGTGTTATGAGTTTAGAAAAATGTATTGATTTTATCAATGATGATGAATTAGTTGAAATCACACCATTGAATTACCGTTTAAGAAAAAGAATATTAAATACTCAAGAAAGAAAAAAATATGATAGTAAAAAATAAAACTTCAGAAATCCTGAAGTTTTACTATGCAAAAAATACTGGGTTATTATTTTCTACTATTTTTTTTGAATTGTTTTGTTCAGTTGTTTGTTCATTTTGTTTGTTAGTTTTAACGTTATTGCTTGAAATATCCACTTTTTTAAATTCATTCATTACTCTAAACATCGTTTTGGCGTTATTAATAATAGGTTTTGCTTGCTTTACAAGTGGAATTGCTTGATTAACAACATTCAAAGTTTTTTGAGTACCACTTAGTATTGAACCCCATTTAATATTACCTAGTAAGCCCCTTAGTCCAGTCCTAGTAGGAACACTAGCCATAGCGTAAGGCATTTGAAAATAAGGATAATAATAATTCATAATCCACCTCTTTAAAATATTATATGGTTTTTTAAAAAAAAGTTTTACATTTTGTGATTTTATGGTATAATCTTTTATAGAGAGTAGAAGAGGGATTGAGTGGTGAGTTAAGTGAAAGTACCAAAGTTTTTGAAACCAATTGTTTTTGTATTAAAATTGCCTATTATGTTGATTAAATATTGCAATATAGGGCTATTTTTCACTTTATATTATTTTATTGATATTGTTTTAAGAATCATAACAGGGTTATTTAAGTATCTATTTATAGGATTTGTAGTAATATGTAGATATTTATATAGATTTATTAGATATGTGGGAATGGGAATAGCTTCTCTTTTAATTGTACCTATTAACTTAATAATTAAATTTATTAAGAACAAGAAACAAAAACAACAAGAATTATTAAAGAAAAACGAAGAAGCAAAAGAAAGAAATAAATTAATCGAAGAAGAAAATAAAAAACGATTAAAAGAAGTTAAAAAAACAGAATTTGAAGAATTAATTGAACAACAAAAGAACAAAAATATGGCCGAAGATTTAAATAATAATGTTAAGGTATCAGAAAAGAAAACTTTTGGTCAAAAATTAAATGCTTTAGTTGAAAAATTTAACAAGAAAGTCAAAGATTGGTGGGCAAACACACCGTTTGCTAAGAATAAAGCTAAGAAAAATGATATTAATAGACAAGCATTATTATTAGACCTAACAGGTGATGATGCTAAGAAGAGTAATCAAAAAATAACATTTAAATATGTCGCTAAAAGTCCAGAAGGAAATATAATTAAAGGTTATTTTCCTGCTTATTCTAAGGTAGAAGTTCATTCATTCCTGTTAAGTGAAGGTAATGAAGTTTATAGTATTGAAACTAATAAATGGATTCAACAACTTCATCCAGCAGATGTTAATAGTAAATCTAACAAAATAAAAACAAAAGATTTGATTTTCTTTATAACACAATTATCAACATATATTAAAGCTGGTATTCCTTTAGTTGAATCATTAAAAATTTTATCGAGACAATACAAAAATGCTAATTATCAAAGAATCTTTAGATCTTTAATATACGAATTAAGTATGGGTGCAAGCCTATCTGATGCAATGGATAAGCAAGGTGTTGCTTTCCCTAAATTATTAATTAATATGGTTAAAGTATCAGAAATGACTGGAGAACTTCCAGAAGCACTAGATGATATGGCAGAATACTATACTGAAATTGATAGAACAAGAAAACAAATGATAACTGCATTAACTTACCCAGCAATTATCTTTGTAGTTGCAATTGCAGCAATCATATTTATTATGGTTTGGGTAGTTCCAAGATTCGTAACTATTTATAGTAGTATGGAAGGTGCAGAACTTCCTGGCATAACTCAATTTGTATTGAATGCAAGTAAATTTTTACAAGAAAAATGGTTATGGTTAATTTTAGGAATAAGTTTATTTATACTTATATTTGTATATATGTATAAAAATATCAAGTCATTTAGAACGTTTATTCAATATGTAATGATGCACTTACCAATAATTGGCCAAGTAGTTATTTATAACGAGGTCACAATGTTTACTAAAACATTCGCTTCATTACTTGCTCACAATGTATTTATTACAGATAGTATGGAAATTTTAAATAAAATTTCAAATAACGAAATTTATAAGTCATTAATACTAGATACAATTACAAATTTAGCTAAAGGTGAAAAAATTTCATTAGCGTTCAATAATCACTGGGCTTTCCCAGTACCTGCTTATGAGATGATAGTAACTGGTGAGAAAACAGGTCAATTACCAGAAATGATGGATAAAGTAGCTAAATATTATCAAGAGTTACATGCTAACTCAGTTACAAGAATTAAAACATTTGTTGAACCAATTATGATTTTATTCTTAACAGTTATTGTTGGTGGAATTATATTATCAATCGTTATTCCAATGTTCAACTTATACAATCTTGTACAAAGTTATTAGGAGGGTTTTGATGGAAGTAAGTATTGCAATAGGGTTCCTATTATTAGGAATGTTATTTGGCTCATTCTACCACGTTGTTGGATATAGAATGTCTAGGGGTGAATCTTTTGTATTTCCACCTAGTCATTGTCCTAACTGTAATCATAAATTAGGACCGTTAGAATTAATACCGGTCCTTTCTTTTTTGTTACAAAAGGGAAAATGTAAAGAATGCAAAGCTAAAATATCTTGGTTTTATCCAATCGCTGAATTATTGTGTGGAATATTATTTATGCTTTGTTATTTATCATTTGGATTAAGTTTAAAATTATTAATAGCTCTAACTTTTATTTCAATGTTAATCATAATAATATTTAGTGATATTTATTATATGATTATCGAAGATAAAGTTTTAATCTTTTTCGGAATTTTATTAATAATTGAACTTTATTTCTTAAAAGGATTTCAAGGTTTATTATATTCTCTATTAGATGGCGCAATCTGTTTTGTAGTAATGTTATTGATTAAATTATTAGGCGATAAAATGTTTAAAAAAGAATCGATGGGTGGTGGAGATATAAAGTTAATGTTTATAATTGGATTGGTACTTGGATGGGGATTAGGTTTAATAAACATCTTTGTAGCTTCCGTAATTGCATTACCTATATCTTGTATAATTTTATATAAAAATGCTGACCATGTAATTCCGTTTGGACCATTTTTAGCTCTAGGTTCAATGATTTTGTTATTAAGCAAGGTTGATATTAACTGGATAATTAATACAATAGTTTTAAGATAAGTTAAAAACTATCAGAAAGTTGATAGTTTTTTTAAGTTTTTAATAAATAAATGTTATAATAATTAGAGGAAGTGATAATATGTTAATAATTGGTTCACACGTTTCATTTAATAAAAATGAACAACTATTAGGTTCAGTTAATGAAGCATTAAGTTATAATGCAAATGTATTAATGTTATATACAGGGGCGCCTCAAAATACTACTAGAAATCCTATAAATTTAGAATTAAAAGAAAAAGCTTATGAATTGATTAAAAAAAATAATTTACAAATTGTAGTTCATGCTCCTTATATTATTAATATGGCAAATGATAAAAACTTTGATTTTAATGTTCAATTTTTAAAAGATGAAATTAAAAGAGTAGAGGAATTAGGTTTAGAAATATTAGTTATTCATCCTGGAAGTCATGTTAATTTAGGAATAGAAAAGGGTATAAAAAATATAATAAATACATTAAATCAAAGTATAACAAGTGAACAAAAAGTTATAGTTTGTCTAGAAACTATGGCTGGAAAAGGTAGTGAATTGGGAACTGACTTTGAACAATTAAGCCAAATAATAAATAATATTGAACTAAAAGATAAAATAGGATTATGTCTAGATACATGTCATTTGAATGATGCTGGGTATGATATTAGTGATTTTGATAAAATTTTAGATGAAATTGCTCTTAAAATAGGTTTAGATAAAGTTAAATGTGTCCATATTAATGATAGTAAAAATATAATAGGAACTCACAAAGATAGACATGAAAATATTGGCTTAGGAACAATAGGTTTTGAAAATTTAATTAACATTATTTATAATGAAAGACTAAAAGATGTTCCTAAAATATTAGAAACACCTTATGTAATAAATCCTTGTACTAACAAAAAAGAGTACCCACCATATAAATTTGAAATTGAAATGATTAAAAATAAAAAAATGAATAAAAACTTATTAAATGATATTATAACTTATTATAAATAACGATTTTTAAAAAACACATATAAATTTTCTATTTTTTGATAAGTTTGTAAATCTAGTTTTTCTTTTAATTCGTCTAATAAACCTCTAGGATTTCCAAATACAATAGTTTTCCAATTATTAACTATTTTGTTATATAACATTTCAACTTCATCTTGATTTAAATTAACTCCATTTTTAACTGCAAAATTGGATACATCATTAATTGTCATTCTACTTACATATTGTTCTATTAACCTTTCTTTCATAAACACCTCTATATATTATATGTTAAGTTTGTAGAATAATGTTTAAATAGAAAAATAAAATAAAACTAAGGAGGTAATATATGTATAATTTAAAACCATTAAATTATAATTCTCTAGAACCAGTTTTGAGTTCAAATACGATTAATACACACTATGATTCTCATTATAAGAAGTATATGAGCAATTTAAATAATTTACTTACTAAGAATAATTATGATTATAGATATACGAAAGAAGAATTAGTAGGGCATATTGATATTTTTCCTATTGATGATAGGGATGATATACTTTATAATTTAGGTGGTGTTTTAAACCATGAATTGTATTTTGAAAATATGAGTCAGAATAAAAATGCCAAACCAACAGGCTTATTATTAGAAAAAATAAATAAGCAATATGGTTCTTATGAGAAATTTAAGGAAGAATTTATAAAAACCGCATCATATTTAGTTGGTTCTGGATATACATTTTTAGTTGTTAATAAAGAAAATGTCTTAGAAATAATTAACTTATCAAATCAAGAAACACCATATTATTATAATTTAAAGCCAATTATGACAATTGATTTATGGGAACATGCTTATTATTTGGACTATAAAAACAACCGCAATTTATATGTTAATAATTTTTTTTCAGTTGTAGATTTTAATATAATTGAAAAAAACTATGAAAAAGTACAAAAAGATATATAAAATAAATTATATAAATAACAAAGAAATAAAAGAAACGATTGAAAAAAGATATAACATATTAATATTTATAATAATTGCAATAATGCTTGTTTTATTAGTTAATTTATTGGTAGTTCAAGTTTTTAAACATAATTTTTATGTTAATAAAATAGAAATGCTTAAAAATAGTTATGTAACGTCTAAAAGTGCTCCAAGAGGAAGAATATATGATAGAAATGGTGTTTTAATTGTTGATAATGAACCAGTAAAAGTTATTTTTTATAAAAAAAAGAACAATGTTACAACAAAAGAAGAAATAGAAATGGCTATAAAAGTGGCGGATTTAATTGATATTGATTATAAAAATGTAGTTGAAGATGATTTAAGAACATTTTGGGTAAAACAAAATAAAGAAGAAGCAAGTTTAAAAATAACAGAAGAAGAATGGGAATTAGTTAGTATGCGTAAGCTAACTTTAGATGACATTTATAATTTAAAAAAGGAAAGAGTAAGTGAGGAAGAATTAAAAACTGTTTCTAGCAAAGCTGCTTATATTTATAAACTTATGAATCAAGGTTATAGTTATGATGAAAAAGTAATTAAAAAAACTGATGTTACAGATAAGGAATATGCAACTATTGCTTCTAATATTAATGTTTTAGAAGGTTTTGATGTTAGATTAGATTGGGTTAGAACTTATCCTTATGGAAATACCTTTAGAACTATTTTAGGTAATGTATCAACCGATGAAACTGGAATCCCTTATGAACTTAAAGATTATTATTTAAATTTAGGGTATGAATTGAATGATAGAGTTGGAACGAGTTATTTAGAATATCAATATGAATCAGTTTTAAAAGGTGAAAAATCAGTTTATCAATTGGTTAATGGTGAGAAAAGATTAATTAAAGAAGGCAGTCGTGGTAATGATATAATGTTAACAATTGATATAAAGTTACAAAAAGAAATAGAATCTATTTTGGAAGAAGAATTGTTAACTGCTATGAGTGAACCTAATACAAGATATTTGAATAAAGCATATGCTATTATAAGTGAACCTAAAACAGGTGAAATACTTGCTATGGCCGGTAAAGAAATAGTTAAAAAAGATGGTAAATATGTTTTTTATGATTATACACCTGGAGTAATAACTTCGCCTGTAGTTGTTGGTTCTGTTGTTAAGGGAGCATCTAATATTGTTGGATATAATACAGGTAATCTTGAAATTGGTGAAAAAAGAGATGATAAATGTATAAAAATAGCAGCAACGCCACTTAAATGTTCTTGGACTTCACTTGGGACTATGGATGATGTATTGGCTTTAAGATATTCTTCGAATGTTTTTCAATTTAAAACAGCTATAAAAGTTGGTGGTGGGGTATATGAATACAATAAACCGCTTAATATAAACAAAGAAGCTTTTGAAATTTATAGAAAAATTTTTGCTGAATTTGGACTTGGTGTTAAAACTGGAATTGATTTACCAGTTGAAAGTTTAGGATATAAAGGTACTAGCAAATTAGCAGGTCATTTGTTAGACTTTGCAATTGGACAATATGATACTTATACACCAATTCAATTAATGCAATACATAAATACTATAGCAAATGACGGAAATAGAACAAAACCATATTTGTTAAAAGCAATTTATAAACCTACTAAAGATGGTTTAACTGATGTTTTATCAGTTACTAAACCAACTATTTTAAATAAAGTAAATACTGAAGATAAGTATTTAGATAGAGTAAGAGAAGGATTTAAAATGGTATTAGAACCTGGTGGGACGGGATATGGATATCTAGATAATAGTATAAAACCAGCCGGCAAAACAGGAACTGCTCAAGGTTTTATTGATACAGATAATGATGGAGTAGTTGATAAGGAAACTTTAACTAATACTTTTGCTGGCTATGCACCTTATGATGAACCTAAAGTTAGTTTTGTTGTAGTTACTCCAGATATCTATTATAATGAAGGAACCACTACTAGAACTAAGATAATTAAGCGAATTTCTACTAGAATTAGCAAAAAATACTTTGAATTATACGAATAATTTGGTATAATGTTGTAAGTGGTTTAAAAGAAGGAGGTAAATTATGGCTAAAAAAGGTGAAGCAAGAGAAAGAGTAACTCTTCAATGTACTGAATGCAAAAACGAAAATTACCGTACAGAAAAAAACAAAAAGAACACTACTGACCGTTTAGAAATCAAAAAATTCTGTAAACATTGTAAGACAACTACAACTCATAAGGAGAAAAAATAATTTATAAGGAGGAGTTTAAATGTTTAATATCAATGATATTAAAAATGGAATGACTTTTGTTTTAGATGGTCAAATATACCAAGTTCTAGAATTTTTACATGTTAAACCAGGTAAAGGACCTGCCTTTATAAGAACTAAAATTAAAAATTTAAGAACAGGAGCAACTATTGAAAAGACTTTTAATACTAATATTAAATTAGAAAAAGCAATCATCGATAAACAAAACGCTCAATATTTATATAATAGTGGCGATGTTTATAATTTTATGAATATGGAAACATATGAACAAATTGAATTAACTAAAGAACAATTAGGTGATGATGCATTATTATTAAAGGAAAATTTAGAAGTTGATTTATCTTTCTATAATGGTGAATTAATAGGAATTATCCTACCAGATAAAATTCAAATGAAAGTTGTTCATACTGAACCTGGAGTAAAAGGAAATACTGCTACTAATGCAACTAAAGATGCTGAACTTGAAAGTGGATTAGTTGTAAGAGTACCATTATTTATTGAACAAGGTGAAGATATAATAATTACTCGTGAGGGTAAATATGATTCAAGAGCATAACTCTTGGATTTTTTTTAATTAAAATACATTGAAAAATAATTTGTAGTAACTCTAATTTTAAAAAAGCATATTTTATAAAGAGTTATATTTTAATTGATTTTATCTAATAAATATAGTATAATTCAATAGTGTCTGGAGGAATTTTATGGTAAAAACTTTGCTAAAATCAGTAAGAGAATATAAAAAAGCAACAATCTTAACTCCTTTTTTTGTTGCTTTAGAAGTAGTTATGGAGGTATTATTACCATTTGTAATGGCTTTATTAATAGATCAAGGCATTGAAAAAGGAAATATGAATGTTATATATAAATATGGTTTTATATTAATTTTATTCGCACTGCTTAGTTTATTGTTTGGTTATTTAAGTGGTAGATTCGCATCAATCGCTTCAAGTGGATTTGCTAAAAATTTAAGGCACGATATGTACTATAAAGTTCAAGATTATTCATTTGCTAATATAGATAAATTTTCAACTTCAAGTATAATTACTAGATTAACAACTGATGTTACTAATGTTACTAATGCTTTTCAAATGGCTATAAGAATCGCAGTTAGAGCGCCTTTAATGTTTGTTTTTTCGTTAATTATGGCATTTAGTTTAAATGCTAAAATATCATTAATTTATTTAATAGTTGCTCCCATATTATTAATATGTTTATTGATTATTGCAAATAAAGCAAAACCAAGATTTGAAAGTGTATTTAAAACTTATGATGAATTAAATAATACAGTTCAAGAAAACATAAGAGGAATTAGGGTAGTAAAAGCTTTTGTTCAAGAAGATTATGAAAAAAATAAATTTAATAAAATATCAAATAAAATATACAATAATTTTGTTAAAGCACAAAAAACAGTTATACTTGCAAGCCCTTTAATGCAGTTGTGTATGTATACATGTATTATATTTATTTCATGGATTTCTGCTAAACTAATTGTAGGTGGTATGATGACTACTGGTGAGTTAACAAGTTTTATTACATATACAGCAACTATTTTATCAAGTTTAATGATGCTTTCGATGATATATGTAATGTTTATGATTGCAATTCCATCAGCAGAAAGATGTTTAGAAATAATAAATGAAAAAATTGATTTGGAAAGCCCAGTAGTTCCTATAAAACAAATTAAAGATGGAAGTATTAGTTTTCAAAATGTTAGTTTTAGTTATGTTAAAAGTGAAGATAAACTAGTATTAAAAAATATTAACTTAGATATTAAATCTGGTGAGGTAATTGGAATAATAGGAGCAACTGGTTCTGGTAAATCAACTTTAGTTAATTTAATTCCAAGATTGTATGATGTTACAAAGGGAAAAATTTTAATTGGTGGGGTTGATGTTAGAGATTATGATTTAAAATTACTTCGTGATGAGGTTGCTTGTGTATTACAAAAAAATGTATTATTTAAAGGCACTATAAAAGAAAATTTGCTTTGGGGTAATGAAAAAGCTAGTATGGAAGATATAATTAGAGTGTGTAAATTATCAGAAGCAAGTGAATTCATAAATAGTTTTGAAGATAAATATGATACTTTAATTTCTCAAGGTGGGACAAATGTATCAGGTGGTCAAAAACAAAGATTATGTATTGCAAGAGCTTTATTGAAAAAACCAAAAATAATAATTCTAGATGATTCTACTAGTGCTTGTGATACTAAAACAGACTCTTTAATTAGAAAAAACTTTAAAGAATATTTACCTAAAGTAACTAAAATAATTATCGCTCAAAGAATATCAAGCATAGAAGATGCAGATAGAGTAATTGTTATAGATGATGGTAAAATAGATGCTTTTGACACTCCTTCTAATTTACTTAAAACAAATAAAATTTATAGAGAAGTTTATAATTTACAGACAAGAGGTGATAGTAATGCCACCAATTAAAAATACGTTTGGAAAAAAACAAAAAATAAACAAAAATACTGTAAAAAGACTATTTGATATAATAATGTCTAAACATAAAATATGGTTATTGGTTGTATTTATATGTATAATAGTAAGTGGTATAGCAAGTGTTTCAGGTCAATTATTTTTACAATCATTAATTGATGATTATATAAGTCCACTACTATTAGAAGAAAATCCTGTTTTTACAAATTTACTAAAAGCTTTATTTGGAATTGGTTTTGTTTATTTAATTGGCGTTGTATCAACATTTATATCAAATAGATTATTAGTTAACATTTCACAAGGAGTTTTAAAAGATATAAGAAATCAAATGTTTTCACATATGCAGACATTACCAATAAGTTATTTTGATAATAATACTCATGGCGATATTATGAGTCATTATACGAATGATACAGATACGTTAATGCAGATGATAAGTCAGAGCTTGCCTAATTTAGTGTCATCAATAATAACTATTATAGCAGTATTATTTGGAATGTTACACTTAAGTATAATCTTAACTTTAATTGTTATAATAGGAGTTATAGTCATGCTTATAGTTAGTAAAAATGTAGCTTCTAAAGCTGGTAAATACTTTGTTGAACAACAAGATTCATTAGGAAAACTAAATGGGTATATCGAAGAGATGATTGATGGTGTTAAAGTTGTAAAAGTGTTTACTCATGAAGAGATAGCAAAAAAAGATTTTGATAAAGTTAATTCCCTATTGTGTGAGAATGCAACTAAAGCTAATATTCATGCTAATACATTAATGCCAATTATGCATAATATTGGGAATGTGGTTTATGTTATAATTGCTATAGTAGGAGGATTATTAGCCATTAATAATAAAGGTCTTACTTTAGGAGCAATCGCTTCATTTTTATCACTATCTAAAAGTTTTATGAATCCAATTGGCATGATGGCTGGTCAAGTTAATTCTATTATAGTAGCCTTAGCCGGAGCTAGTAGAATATTTAGTTTAATGGATGAAAAATCAGAGGAAAATGATGGAAAAATAAAATTAGTATATGCTACTTTAAAGGACAATGAATTAGTAGAAAGTAACAACTATACTGGATGTTGGGCTTGGAAACTATCTAATAAGGAATTAATTGAACTAAAAGGTGATGTCAGATTTAACGATGTAACATTTGGATATAATAGTGATAAAATGGTTTTAAAAGATATTAATTTGTATGCTAAACCAGGTCAGAAAATTGCTTTTGTTGGAGCAACTGGAGCTGGAAAAACAACTATTACTAATTTAATTAATCGTTTTTATGATGTTAATGAAGGTAGTATTACATATGATGGAATTAATATAAAAGATATAAATAAAAAAGATTTAAGAAAATCTTTAGGAATAGTTTTACAAGATACTAATTTATTTACTGGAACAATTATGGAAAATGTAAAATATGGTAATCATAAAGCTACTTTTGAAGAAGTTATAAATGCAGCTAAATTAGCAAATGCTGATAGTTTTATAAATTTACTTCCAGATGGTTATAATACTGTATTAAAAGGTAATGGTTCAAATCTTTCTCAAGGTCAAAGACAATTATTGGCGATAGCTAGAAGTGCCTTATTGAATCCACCTGTTATGATACTAGATGAAGCAACTTCAAGTATTGATACAAGAACTGAAAAAATAGTTCAAGATGGAATGGATAAACTTATGGAAAATAGAACTGTTTTTGTAATCGCACATAGATTATCAACTGTTAGAAATTCTAAGGCTATAATGGTTTTGGAAAACGGAAAAATAATCGAAAGAGGAGAACATGAACAATTATTAGAACAAAAAGGTAAATATTATGAATTGTATACCGGAGCTTTTGAATTAGAATAACCTTATGGTTATTTTAATTTTTAAATAAATTGTATATTTTTTGATAACTTTATGATATACTATTTATAGTAGAAAAATTAATGAAAGGTGTATGCTATGAAGAAGAAATTGTTTTTGATTTTATTTATTGTATTTACATTCTTAATTAGTAATCGTGTAGATGCTTCTGAATGTAAATATAATGAAGGTGGAATTGCTTGTTGCAAAAGATATGGTAAAGTTAGGGTCTCTGAGGGAAGCACAGTTGAACCAATATGTAAACAAACAGTAAATGCCTCTGACTTTGAGGAATGCGTTGTAATAGGTTCTGATGTAACTAACATAAGATTTTCTCCATCTAGTAAGAATGGAAAAACAAAGACTAGTTGTCAAAATTTGAATGGTGCAACTTTTGATTCTGGTAATAAAAAGGTTCAAGATTGTACTTGGTCTAATTCTAAGAAAGCATGTATATGTAATGTTTATGAAAAGAAAAAGGACAAAGAATATTGTGCTACTTGGAAGTGCCCTAGTGGGACTAAAGAGATTATTGGAAGTACTACAGCAAGAGGTCAAAAACCAGCTTGTGCTGCTACAACTACTACATTAGTTGATGGTTGTGTTGAGTATGAAGAAAGAGAAGCAGAAAGAGTATGCCCTGCTTATATAGAATGGGGATTAACAGCAGAGGGACAATGTAGTTCTAAACTTGGTAAATATAGTGATTCTTTAGAATGGGATGATTGTGTTTATAATGATGAAACTATGAAAGAAGAAGTGTATGGCGATAGTGCATATTGTCCTGTTTATTGCCTAGAAAGTTTCAATGCAAGTGTTTCTAATTATACACCATCAATTAAAGCAGGAACTAATTTTACATTTCCAAGTAGTGATAATTACTTAGAAGGTTCAAGATGGTGTACAACTAAATATATTAATTATGATAAATTTTTAAAAGATTTAGAATATGCAAATCAAAAAATAAGAAGTTATTATATTGATTGGAAAAGAGAAGAATTAAAAGAAAAAATTATTAGTGGATTTGCACCTAGCACTACAAAAAATTGTGCCTTATATTGTGATTATAATGTAGGTGAAAAATGTTGTAAATTATATACTGATAACGCAAAAACATGTGATGGAGTGGAAAAATATCCTTGCACTATAAATGGTAAAAAAACTACATGTACACGTGAATATTCATATGAATGTCCTGGTTGTGCAATACCGGATACTGAATATTATCATGGATATATATGGAGTTGGAAAAACACAGGAAGTGGACATAGTGAAGACTTATATGTTGATGGACTTTTAAGCGCAAGTCCAGAAATTTATACTTGGTGTGGTTCAACAGAAGAACCACCAACTGCAGAAACAGAAAAATATAAGAGGTTATATGAACAATGGTTATCAAGAGCAAAAGCTATATATAATAGAATGAAAAATTGCTATGAGTGGGGAGATTTTACTCAAGAAGATGTAAAAAAAGAATTTTATAATGCTAACCCTTCAGTATCACTTACATATAGAGGGGCAAATGGTAACATATATACATATGAAGATGCTTTAAATGTATCAACAAGTGTAGATATAACTAAAGATACAGAAGAATGTGTTAATACAACTGTTAAATTTATAACTGGTTATGATAGCAATAACAATAAAATAGTTAAATCATTTCCAATTAAAAAGTGTACAAAAAGAGAAGTCCAAGCTTTCGCTTACAGTAAAATGTCTTTGAAAGATGATACATATAGATATGTAAATAAAGCAAATGGACAATCATTCCATGCTAATCAATTAAAATCTTTTGGAAATAGTAAGTATTTTAACTATATTGATGTAGGTTATGGAAATTTACCAGTAGGATTTGCTACTAAACCCGGTGTTTATGGCTATTCAACTGGATTAGGTGAACTATCACTAACTTTTTCACATATTGGGCATATTGACAAAAATGGAAACTCAAAAATAGAAAAAGTGATTGAAGTGGAAGCAACAAAATCAGGTGTTTCTGATTATAATAAAATATATTGTGATTATAAAGTAACAAATGGATTAGTACCATCTGATCCTACTAAACCATCTGATCCTACTAAACCTACTGATTCGACTGGTGGAATAACACTAATATATAGACCAATAGATTTATATGAACCATTTCCAAACATAGATGGAAAAGGAAGAAATACAGGAGCGAATTGGTGTGATAGCAATAATTGCAGTAATACAAATAATGTTGTTAAAAAATACATTTTAAATAATAGAAATGTAGTTGGAGATGAAGTATATAACCTAGAACCAATGTATTCATTTAAATTAACGCCAGCAATAATAAATAGAATAAGAGAATACAATAAAAACAATGCCTATGATTATGATAGCACCGGAATGAAAACAGGAATGGTATGCGATAAAGGAAAAGGAACACGTTGTATAAGTGAATATTTAACTGAGTTAATTGAAATGACAGAGGCAACAGGAACATGTACTCAAAACAGAAAAGATACATTTGACACTTGTAGATATTAAAACTGTTGACAAATTGTAAAAAAAGTGTTAGTATAGAACACATTAGAAACGAGGAATAAATATGGAAAAATTATCTTTATATGAAAGACTATTAAAAAACAAAAACAGATTAAAAGTACAAGCAGTATCATTAGTATTAGCAGCAACAGCGGTTATAACAACAGGATGTGGAAAAACAAACACAGATACTCCTGACGTACCAAAGCCAGGAGTTGAAGATGTGATTGACAATGATAATAAAGTTGAAGAAGTAATGACACAATTAACTGTTGAAAATTTGGATTCTGAGGCTGAAAAACTTACAAATGAGCTTGCTAACAATGGGTTAAATGTTTCAATTGAAGAAATAAAGGCAGTATTATTACATTTAAACAAAGATTCATTTACAGATGATGAATATTATTCATTATTTGATGTTAGTGAATATCAAGAAGAACCAATAAATGCTTTCTTTAAAAAAGTTTCAATTTTTAATACTAATTGTGCTTATGATAACACACCAGAAAAGATTGTAAATTTTAAAGATTTTTGCAGAAATGATGAAGGTTATAAAGTACTTGGAAAATTAGATGAATGTTCTTTGTCAATTGCCAAAGCAATTTGTAGTGACTCTAATAACATTGATAGTGAAGTTAATTCAAATTTGAGTTTATTTTATGAATTTTTAGATAATAACGCCAAAATAAAAATAGGTGACGAAACATTTTTATTTGATGAACTAGATGATGCAACAAAAACATTAATTATGTATTCTTGCACTAGTATTTATAATTATGTTAAAAATGTTTGTAGCCCAGAACGTTTGTCAGATGAAACAAAAAAATTAGGTAATGATGTTCATATGTTTGCTAAAGTATTTTGTTTGGATTCATATAATAATATATATACTAATATGTACAATAATGAATTTTCAAAGCAAAAATAATTATGTTTAAATATTAACCACACTGTTTATTAGTGTGGTTTTACTATGAAATTCAGTTTTTTCTCATTTTTAAAATCTTGACAAAGTGAAAAAAAGTGTTAGTATAGGACACATTAGAGACGAGGAATAAATATGGAAAAATTATCTTTATATGAAAGATTATTAAAAAACAAAAACAGATTAAAAGTGCAAGCAGTATCATTAGTATTGGCAGCAACAGCAGTTATAACAACAGGATGTGGAAAAACAAACACAGTTCATCCTGACGTACCAAAGCCAGGATTTGAAGATGTGATTGACAATGATAATAAAGTTGAAGAAGTAATGACACAATTAACTGTTGAAAATTTGGATTCTGAGGCTGAAAAACTTACAAATGAATTTATTGAAAAAGGATTTGATACAGACTTTGATAGTGTAAGAAGTGTATTACTACACTTGAATAAAGATTCATTTACACCTGAAGAATATTATTCATTATTTGATGCTAGTCAATATTCTGAAGACCCTATTAATTCATTTTTTAAAGAAGCAGGCTTTCATAATGATGACATGGTTTTTTATAACGATTTAGATAAACTTATTAACCTTAAAGATTTTTGTAGAAGTGCTGATGGTTATAAAGTAATTGGTCAATTAGAAGATTATTCTTTTGAAATTGCTAAACTAATATGTAGTGGTTCTAAAGATATTGATGGTAAAATCAACAGTGATTTAAAACCAATCTTCGGACTTTTAGATGATGGAGAGAAAATAAAAGTAGGAGATGAAACATTTTTCTTAAATGATTTAGATGATGTTACTAAAACTTTGATTATGTATTCTTGTACAAATATGTATAATTATATAATCAATATCCCTGATCAAACTTTATTATCAGATGAAACAAAACAATTGAGTGATGATATTATGAAATTTATTCCAATAGTTTGTTGTGATTCATATAATAATATATATGATAGTATATATAATAATGAATTTTCAAAGCAAAAATAATTATGTTTAAATATTAACCACACTAATAAACAGTGTGGTTTTGTTATGAAATTCAGTTTTTTCTCATTTTTAAAATCTTGAATTAATATCTTTGATGATAAAGAATGTAAAGGTAAATAAAGTGGTATTTCCTATTGAGGGAGTTAAGTATTTATCTAATGAAGATATAGAAATTTTAAAAGAACTAACAATAAGATATAGTTTAAAAACTATGATATTACGTATATTAATAATGTGAATTTATTTGCATCAAATATATTGTTAATTGCATCATTTTGTGATAAAATGGTGCAAATGAAAGGAGAATGATGCAATTTGAGAAAATTTAATTTAATGGAAGAATATAGTAGTATTATATCTAATAGTAATATTATTAATTTGATAAGTAAAATTCACGAGTATAAAGGAAAACAATCATATTTATTAGATACTAAAAAAGATACATTAGAAACTTTATTAAAAGTTGCTAGAATTCAAAGTACTTCTTCATCAAATAAAATAGAAGGTATTTATACTACTGATAAAAGAATTAATGAAATAGTAAATCAAAAAGTAGAACCTAAAAACAGAAACGAAGAAGAAATTGCTGGTTATAGAGATGTATTAACATTAATACACGAAAATTATAATTTTATTGATATTAATCAAAATACAATCTTACAATTACATAGAGATTTATATAAATACACCGGTTATAGTTATGGAGGTAAATTTAAAAATTCTCAAAATTTTATTGAAGAAGAAAATGAAATTGGAAAAAAGAAAATAAGGTTTACACCACTATCTCCTATTGAAACACCAATTGCAATTGAAGATTTATGTAAAAATTATAATAACTTAGTTAATAATGAATTGTGTGATTTACTAGTTTTAATTCCTATATTTATATTGGATTTTTTATCAATACATCCCTTTAATGATGGTAATGGTAGAATGAGTAGATTACTTACTTTACTATTATTATATAAAGCAAACTATATGGTAGGAAAATATATTAGTATTGAAAAAATTATAGAAGAAACAAAAGATAGTTATTATGATGCATTAGAAAAAAGTTCTATAAATTGGTATAATAACGAAAATGATTATTCTTATTTTGTAGAATATTATTTAGGAATAATATTAAATGCTTATAAAGAATTTGATTCTAGAATAAGTATTATTGAAAATAAAAAAATAACTGCTTATGATAGAATTATAGATATATTTAAAAATAATATTATTCCAATAGATAAAGCCTTTGTTACAAATAAATGTCCTGATTTAAGTGAAACTACAATCGAAAGAATTTTAAATAAATTACTTAAAGAAGATAACATCGTTAAAATATCTGGTGGAAGATATACAAAATACAAATGGAATAATTAATTAAATTATTTAAAATTTACAAATAGTTAGAATTATGAGAGATATGTTTAATTGCATATCTTTTTTAGATATAACAAAGATGGAGTTATGGTATGGAATGAAAAAAGATATGAAAGTGAAGAATATTTTGAAAAGAATCAAAAAAACGGAAGAATTGCTAATTGAATTTAGATAGTAGGTGTTAAGGTTAAAAATTGTTCATGACAAAAACTGTCAATGTTGGTGTTAAAACAATTGTGTATGTTCTTTGAAAATAGTAAATAGTTGTAAATGTCAATATTTTTTGTAGGTTTTGGTAAAAATATGTATAACTATATTATCAATATTCCTAATCAAAATCTATTATCATTAGCGTGATTTTATTATAAACTTTTAAAATGCAAAAAAATGTTCGTTTTAGTATTGACTTTTGTTTTAAAATCATTTATAATTAACTTGTAGGAATTATCAAGGAGGAAATATGACAAAAACAAATGATAAAACTTTAGACCAAGTTTTAGCGGATATAGAAAAACAATTTGGAAAAGGCTCTGTTATGAAACTTGGTGACAATGAAAAAAGAGAAATTGATGTTATTCCAAGTGGCTCTATTTCCCTAGATTTAGCATTAGGAATTGGTGGATATCCAAAAGGAAGAATTATAGAAATATATGGACCTGAATCAAGTGGTAAAACTACTTTTGCTCTTCATGCTATAGCGGAGGCACAAAAATTAGGAGGTAGAGTAGCGTTTATTGATGCTGAAAATTCATTAGACCCACAATATGCTAAAAGTTTAGGTGTTAATATTGATGAATTATTATTATCACAACCAGATAATGGAGAACAAGCATTAGAAATTTGTGAAGCATTAGTTAGAAGTGGAGCGATTAGTGTAATCGTTATCGATTCGGTAGCAGCCTTAGTACCTCAAGCTGAAATTGAAGGCGAAATGGGTGATTCTCATGTTGGGTTACAAGCAAGACTAATGAGTCAAGCATTAAGAAAATTAGCCGGAATTATTAATAAAACTAATACAGTAGCTATATTTATTAATCAATTAAGAGAAAAAGTAGGAGTAGTATTTGGAAATCCAGAAGTAACACCAGGTGGTAGGGCATTAAAATTTTATTCTTCTGTTAGACTAGAAATCAGAAGAGGAGAACAAATTAAACAAGGAAACGATATTGCTGGTAACAAAACTAACATTAAAGTTGTAAAAAATAAAATGGCTCCTCCATTTAAAACATGTACTGTTGATATTATGTATGGCGAAGGTGTTTCACATGCAGGAGAGTTAGTTGATTTAGCAACAGAAATAGGAATTTTAGAAAAAAGTGGAGCATGGTATTCTTACAATGGTGAAAAAATAGGTCAAGGCAAAGAAAATGTTAAAGAATTACTTAAAAAGAATACAAAATTACAAGATGAAATAGAGAAAAAAGTTCGTGAACACTATGGATTAAAAGTTAATAAAGAAACTAAAAAGGAAGAAAAATAATTCTTCCTTTTATTATGACCAAACTCTTACAACGTCGCAGTTTCCACTTTCTGGTGTTGGATTTGGTAAATCCATTTTAACAATAAGCGGGATTTTAAATGCTTTTCCAAAAGCCATACATGTACCAGGTTGTAATCCTTTTTGTTTTTCAATTATTTCTTCACTGATATTTGGTAACATTTTTTTAATATAGTCAACATCTAATGGGTGATTAATTTTAAATATCATAAAATTAGCCATTTGTGATATAACTGTATCTGATATTTCAACAGGTCTTTGTGAAATAAGGGTTAATAAAGTACCATATTTACGACCTTCCTTAGCAATTCTCTCAAATATGTTATATCCTAATAAATAATTATCATTATCCTTTTGAACGTATCGGTGTGCTTCTTCTAAGAAGATATGAAATGGTATAGCTGCCCTATTAGGTAGATTTTTTGTAAAATTAAATAACATTTTTGAGTATAGTTTTACGACAAATTTACCAAACCAATCATCTACTTCTTCTAAGTTGAAGTTAATAATTTGTGCTTTGCGATTATTTTTACTTATTAGTGAAGCTATATAATTTTCTTTTGTAATATAATTATTATATTTAAAATAATCATGGTAATAACTAGTAATTATTGAATGTAATCTAACTTTCATAACAACAGCATTAGCATACATTTTCTCATTGTGAATAACTCCTTCACTTATAAGAGTGAAGTTTAAGGCTTTTTCTAAATCTACTAATGTATAGAAACATTCTGGTAATTCTTCATATTCTTCTAGAGAATCATCAATAAAACTACTTACATAATTTGAAAGTAATACACTTTCTGAAAAATTATCTTTGTTATCAATTAGAAAACATTCTCTAAATTTTCTGGTATAACCAATTCCTTGAACAGGAGCTTCCATATTAAATTGTGGCGTTGTACAAGAATTGAATATTCCAAAAACATCATTTCTTTTACTACTAGCGCTTTGGTTTGTAAATAATATGTTCATAATTGCTTTAGCAATTAAGTGGTTTTTATATCTTAAAGCAAGGTCATCATCAGATGCAAATATTTTAACTAATCTAGTCATTTGTTCAATTATTGGTAATTGTGAATGTTCAGTTGCTGACAATAGTATAGCAAGGTCATCGTTATCTAATAACCAAACTGGTATTCTAAGTAGTTCTCCATCAGTATCTTTTTTGTTAGTTGTATAGTATTTAAATTGATAATTAGGATTTATACTACTAAAATTACTAAAAGCGTTGTGGTATTCACCATAAGCATCAAATAACATTATATTCGCCTTATATGGAACATAATTAGGATTAGAAAATATATTTTGAAGTAATCTTGCCACACCATAAGATTTACCGAAACCACTATTACCAAAAATAGCCATATGATGTGAGAATAAATCATTGATATTAATTGAGATTGGATATTTATTATATAATGGACTTGTTCCTAGTTGAAAATTACCTTTGCCATTACTACCCATTACAATTTTTAATTCATCGGAATTGATTAATCTAACTGTTGAGTTTAGTGAAGGTTTTCTTAAAATACCTCCTATAAACCGATTATCAGCTATTTCTCCTAAAAATCTAACTTTAATTAATTCTTTACTAATATCATCAACTTCAGCAAGTATTTTTTTGCTGGAATCTTCAATTATAACATGCATATTCATTAAGTCAGAAACATTTCCAGAAACATTAGAAATGTGAGCTGTATTGTTACTAATGTATATTATTTTTCCTAACATAAATTCACCTCTTTATTCTAATTACCATTTTACAATATTTTTTAATAAAATACTAGTTTTTATAATTATTTTTTTAAATATTATTTCAATAATTGAATTATTTATATAAATCCCATACCATTTTTGATTTTAAAATAAATACTTGACTTATTAACTCTAAACCTTTAAAATATTATATAGGGGAAAATCCCTAAAAAGTGTGGAGGTAATATATGGAATTTAATATTATTATGTTCTCCATTTTATTTATACTAGGACTTCTTGTCGGTTTAACCATTATGGTTATTATTAATTCTCTAAAAGAAACAAAAGCCTCTAAAAAAGCAGAAGCAATTTTAGAAAAGGCTCAAAAAGATGCTGAAAAAATTAAAAGAGATAATATTTTAGAAGCAAAAGAAGAATCACACAAGTTAAAAATCGAAACAGAAAAAGAAATAAAAGCTCGAAAAGTAGAAATAAGAGAATTAGAAGAACGCTTAAATACAAGGGAAAGTAATATTGATAAGCGTGATCAAACTTTAACTAATCGTGAGCAGATGATTGAAGATAGAGAAAATAATTTAATAAATAAGCAAAGAGAAATCCAAAAAGAACAGGATAAAGTGGAGGAAATAAAAAAACAACAAGTTGACTTACTTGAAAAAATTGCAGGTTATTCAAAAAACGAAGCAAGAAATTTAGTTATGAAAAAAGTCGAAGACATGATGAATCTTGAGATTGCTGCATACATCAAAGATAGAGAAACAGAAGCAAAGATGGAAGTTGATAAAAAAGCCAAAGGAATGCTTGTATCAGCTATGCAAAAATACGCTGGAGATGTTGCAGGAGATCAAACTGTCACAGTTGTCAATTTACCAAACGATGATATGAAAGGTCGCTTAATTGGTAGAGAAGGAAGAAATATAAGGTCAATTGAAGCAGTAACTGGCGTTGATTTAATTATTGATGATACACCAGAAGCAATAGTTTTATCAAGTTTTGACCCATATAGAAGAGAAATTGCAAGAGTTACAATCGAAAGTTTAATTAAAGATGGAAGAATACATCCAGGTCGTATTGAAGAAATTTACGATAAAACAGCTAAAGATATGAAAAGCAAAGTTTTAGAATATGGACAAAGTGCTTTGTTTGAACTTGGAATTACGAAAATGGAACCAGAATTAGTTGAATTAGTGGGTAAGCTACACTTTAGAACTAGTTATGGACAAAATGCTTTAACTCATTCAATTGAAGTTGGTCATTTAGCAGGAATAATGGCAGCTGAACTAGGTGAAAATCAATTGTTAGCTAAAAGAGCTGGATTATTACATGATATTGGTAAAGCAATCGACCATGAAGTTGAGGGAAGTCATGTTGAATTAGGTTCTAATTTAGCAAACAAATACAAAGAAAATCAAGTTGTAATTAATGCAATTGAATCCCATCACGGCGATAAGGAGGCAACAAGTGTTATATCTGTTTTAGTTGGAATCGCTGATGCTCTATCTGCTTCAAGACCAGGTGCTAGAAATGATTCATTAGAAAATTATGTTCAAAGATTACAAGAACTTGAAAAAATCGGAAACGAAATGGAAGGCGTTGAAAAATCTTATGCAATGCAAGCTGGTCGTGAACTTAGAGTTATTGTAAAACCTGATAAGATTGATGATGCTGCAAGTTATAAAGTGGCAAGAGATATCAAAAACAAAATTGAAGAACAATTACAATATCCAGGAACTATTAAAGTAATAGTAATTAGAGAAACAAGGGCTCAAGAAGAAGCAAAATAGTATTGACATATTGTAAATTTGTGCTACAATGTATTAAAGGCAATGAAAAGGACATGATTATTAAGTAGTGTTTAAAGCGAGTTAGGGATGGTGTAAGCCTAATAAATAACCTTAATTAATTACTACCTTGGAGCTGTATTTTTAAAAGAAATACCGGTAAAACCGTTATCTAAATTAAGTACTAATTAGGATGGTACCGCGTTTTTCGCTCCTTATATTTGAGGAGCTTTTTTATTTTAAGGAGGAAATTTATGAAAAGTATTAAAGAAGATGCTAGATTAAGTGTAATTAACCATAGTTGTGCTCATTTACTCGCACAAGCAGTGAAACACTTATATAAAGATGCAAAATTTTGGGTAGGACCAGTTATTGATGAAGGATTTTATTATGATATTGATTTAGGTGATGAAGTAGTAAAAGAAGAAGATTTAGAAAAAATCGAAAAAGAAATGAAAAAAATATCTAAAGATGGTAAAAGAATAGTAAGACATGAACTTACTAAAGAAGAAGCTATGGATATGTTTAAAGGTGACCCATACAAAATGGATTTAATAAGCAGAATGGATGAAGATAGTACAGTAATTAGTTGCTATACTCAAGGTGACTTTACTGACCTTTGTCGTGGACCTCATGTTGATACTGTAAAAGAATTAAAGTATTTTAAATTGTTAAAAGTAAGTGGAGCCTATTGGAAAGGCGATTCTAAAAACAAAATGCTTCAAAGAATTTATGGTGTTTGTTTTGAAAATCAAGAAGATTTAGATGCATATATGACTGAACTTTTGGAAGCAAAAGAAAGAGACCATAGAAAAATAGGAAAAGAATTATCAATATTCATGACTAGTGATTTGGTTGGTAAGGGTATGCCATTATGGCTTCCAAATGGAGCAATTATAAGAAAACAATTAGAAAACTATATTTATGAAAAAGAAAGAAAAATGGGTTATTTACATGTATACACACCATGTGTAGGAACTACTGAATTATATAAAACAAGTGGACATTGGGATCACTATAAAGAAAATATGTTTCCTATGATGAAAGTTGATGATGAAGAATTTGTTCTTCGTCCAATGAATTGCCCACACCATATGTTAATATATGGAAATGAACTTCATTCTTATAGAGATTTACCTATAAGAATTGGTGAATTTGCAACTGATTTTAGATATGAAGCATCAGGTGCAGTAAAAGGATTAGAACGTGTTAGATGTATGTGTCAAAATGATGCTCACCTTTTTGTAACACCAGAGCAAATCAAAGAAGAATTTAAAAAAGTAGTATCATTAATATTAGATGTATACAAAGACTTTGGATTTGAAAATTATAGTTTTAGATTATCTTTAAGAGATAAGGACGATAAAGAAAAATATTTTGATGATGATGAGATGTGGAATACTGCTGAAGATAAATTAAGAGAAGTTTTAAATGAGTATGGTTGCCCTTATGAAGAAGCAATTGGTGAAGCTGCTTTTTATGGACCAAAGTTAGATGTTGAGGTAAAACCAGCAGTAGGACCAGAAGTAACACTTTCAACTTGTCAATTAGACTTTCTTCTTCCAAAAAGATTTAATTTAACTTATATCGCTCAAGATGGAACTAAAAAAACACCTGTTGTAATCCATCGTGCTATATTTGGAACATTTGATAGATTTACAGCATTCTTAATGGAAGCAACAAAAGGAGTTTTCCCATTGTGGTTAAGCCCTGTTCAAGTAAACATATTACCAGTTAATAATGAATTTAATCTAGATTATGCTAATAAAGTAAAAGAAGCATTAAGTAATTTTAGAGTTAAAGTTGATAGCAGAGAAGAAAAAGTTGGTTATCGTATGCGTGAATCAGTTATAAATAAAATTCCATATACAGTTATAATTGGTAACAAGGAACAAGAATCTAATACAATTAGTTATAGAAAACATGGTAGTAACGAAACTATTAATGTAACAATAGAAGAATTTATTAGTAAGTTGACAAATGAAATTAAAAATTATAAGTAGAAAAGCGTTTATATTTAAACGCTTTTTATTCTATATTTATACCAAGAGAAATGATTTTAACTTTTCTTCTATCAACATTATAACTTCCTATTCCTTTTAACAAATATTGTTTTTGGAAATCACTAATGTACAAATCATTATCATTTAATAGTGAATTAACAATTTCTATATAGTCACTTCTACCTTTGTCACTCATAATCGCTAAAGCAGCTCTGACTAAACAAATATGACTGATGATTTGAAATGCTCCTAACTTTTTTGGTGTAAGTAAATCGGTTGTTGCACTTTCAATTGATTTAAATAATTCAATATCGGTAAGTTTAGTAGAGGCAGCAATTGGAAGATTTGATAATTGACCTTCAAAATATATGTCATTATAAATATCATCTGGAATATCAAAATTTGTATCAACCATAGCTTTTTCTAAATCTGGGTGAACAAATGATAAAGTATATTTATTTTTTAATAACTGGTCTTTAATACTAGCATAAGCTGGGTCACTTATATATTCTTCTAAGATTGAAAAGTATAAAAACCCTAAACATTTGAAAATTTTATTTTGTATTTTTGTTCCATTTGTAACTTCTAAGCCACCAAATAATTCAGATATTTGTTTTTGATTTCTATTATTTTGAACACAAACCAGTTTTATAAGAATTCTTTTGTAATATGCTTTTTCAAATTCATCACTAATACTTTGAATTACTTTAATATGTTTTTGAATTATACCATCAATTTCTTTTAAAGAAAGATTTAAATTTTTGTATATATTTTCTTCTTCTTCAAGTAATTTTTTCATTTGAAGTATAAGAGATTGTCCTAAAGGAGTGTTTTTAAGTCCATTTAATTCTAATTCATATAATTCTTTTTGACAACTTAATAATTTATTTGTTATTGCATAAACACTATTCATTTTAAATACCCCCAATACTAATTTGTTTTCCATTTAGCATAGTTAAAAATTCGTAGTCACCAATCAAATTCTTAGTTTCTTCTAGAGCATCATTGCTCATAAGGCTTAATATTGATAAAACACTTGCTCTAACAGTTATATCATTAATTTCTTCTTGTTCTAATTCTTTGGTAATAAATTCTTCTAAAAGTAAATCACGATATAAGGTTACAGTTTTACAAGTAGGAAAATCAATGTTAGGAATATAATCACAAGTTGGATTGAAATCTAGTTCGATTAAAACATCCTCAGTTTTTTTATTTAAAAACCAACCATTATATTTTAAACTAGATAGTTCATTTTTTACATTTGGTTGTTCATTTTCTTTTAAAAGTTCTATAAAACCAAGTGTTCTTATATCAATAGAAATTTCTAACCAAGTTCTAATTTGATTTAATATATCTTTTTTGGTTTCATTTTCTGAAAATCCATTTGTAATAGAATTATCGCTGTCTAAATATGGGGAACTTGTTTTAAAAACATCACTGAATCTAAAACAGGCAGAATCAAAGCAACATCTTTTAATAAAGTCTTCTTTATTGTATTTGTAACCAGCTCTATTCAAAAGAAAAAGTAGTCTATTTTGTTCATTAATCAATTTTTTTAAGTGTAATATTTCTTTTTTATATATGATAGTGTCTTTTAAACCGTTTTTTTCAAAACTATCTAATCGTTTTAAACTATTGGTGATATATTCACAAATTTGATATAGAATATCTAACCTTTCTTCAATGCTCATAAAAACACCTCCTATTTGAAAAAATATTATATCATATAATATAAAAAAGTCAATTTTGAGTTTTATTTTTAAATGATTAAGTACATATTTTTTAGTTAAATGTATAAAATATAATTTTAATAAAGCAACAAAAAACCCTTAAAAATAAGGGCTAATATCATAGATGGCGTCCCCGGAGGGATTCGAACCCCCGACCGCTGCCTTAGAAGGGCATTGCTCTATCCAGCTGAGCTACGGAGACAACTTGCTCAAACAAGGAACAAGTTGATTATACTATAAATTTAAAAATTATTCAATACTTTTTAAAACAGTTTTATAAATTTCTTCATTTTCATAGTCAAATATTACCTCTTTTACATCATAATTGTCATTAATTGACAAACAAATTGTATAAATGACCTCTTCTAAAATGTCTTTATTATTTACATCATCAAATATATAAGAATTGAAAGTTAATTGTAAAAAATCTGCTTCTTCTTGGACTTTTAATAATTTAGTGTTGCTATTTAAATAACTCATTAAATTACCAGTGTATGTTTTCAAACTAGTTAATTCATCAATTACAATTGAAATTTTATCTCTTTTATCGTTTAAATATTTAGTAACAGGAACATAATAAGTATTGTCATTATATTTATTAACATAGTAAATGGTTACTTGATTAAAATCCTTTGTACTAGTTAAATCATTCGTTTTATTAATACCAAAACTTCTATCTAGGGTAGTCGGTAAATTTATTTTTGTTTTAGGCAATTTAGTTAATATATCTCCATCGACATATATAATAACGCCTTTTACTTCATCAATCGTTGTTACTGTGTAAACAATTGCTTCAATCATTTTTTCTTCAAGGGATTCATCTATGTCTAGTAATTCTTTAGAAAAATTGATTTTTACTATTCCATCATTTAAATCAATGCTAAGAATTTTAGTATCACTAGGAAGAATAGACTTGAATCCATTTGGTATTCTATTTTCTCCTTCTCCGCCAGAAATTAAAACTTGTAGCAATTCTTTAATTTGATTAGTTGGATTATTGCTATTAATAACTATTTCACATCGTCCTAAATAGTTATTGCTATTAAGTAAGAATATTGGATTAGTTTTAACATCTAAATTGATATACTCTAACTCTTGCTTACTTTCTAAATCATTTACATTTTCATTTGGAATAAGATAAATTAAGAATAGGGCAAATAAAGCACCTGTAGCAATTATGATTTTTCTAATCATTTTTTTCTTTAACATAATTTCACCTAATTAATATTATGAAAAAAAAGGCTAGTTATGCCTTTTATAATGAAATTTCCTTAAGTTTAAGTAATTCAACTACAGCAGCTGCTCTTCCTTTTACTCCTAACTTTTGCATGACATTTGATATATGGTTTCTAACTGTTTTTTCACTTATCCCTAAAGATTTAGCTATGTCGATTGTTGACTTATTTAAAACAAGCAAATCAAAGACTTGTTTTTCTCTTTTTGTAAGAATATTCTTAGACATATTTTCCTCACTTCCCTTTATATGGGTGGTTTATATTCATTCATATTATTTTATGATGAATGATTAAATTAGTGAGCAAAAAAGCCTAAATATATATCTATTTTGTAAATTTTACGGAAATATATTTTTGTTCTTCAAAATCTTCTTGGACACTTCTCATTATATTATTAGCTAATTTTTTATCATGTTCATTACTATTTATAACGATTTGGATTTCGCTACCCTCTATTTTAACGAAAGCTTGCAAATTAAATTTTTCTAAAATTTTGTTTTCAATTTTTTCTTCTTCACCTCTTTTGGTATTAAGTTCTTTCATTTTATTAAAGGCCTCATTTTTTTGTTCAATTGTTGAATCATTGTTAGTTAAAATTAATTTTAATTCATCGATTTGTTTCATCATTTCTTCCTCTTTTTGAACGCGTAAGGCAACTAGTGCGGTACTTTCACTTATTTCAACTGTTGGTTCTTTATCTTTATTATAGTTTGCGTTAGTGTTTAGTAATAGTTCACTTGGCATAGTAATGTAATATACGCTTAAAACTAATATAAGACTAAATAGTGTTAAAAACCAAATACTTTTTTTATTAATCATAAATTCCTCCCCGTAACTATTTAAATGTATGTTTGTTACAAAAAAATATGAATATTTAACCAAATTTTGTTCAAATTTATAAAAATTATGATATAATATTAATGGCTTTCATCCCGAGGGTTAGGGATTAAAATAAATACTACAAAACAAAGATATGGATTATTCTTTCTAGTGCGAAAGTGGAAGAATTTGGAAGTATCTTAAAGAAATAACAAAAGGAGGAAAGAATATGGCCGTTGTGTCTATGAGTTATTTACTTGAAGCTGGTGTTCATTTTGGACATCAAACAAAAAGATGGAATCCTAAAATGAAGGAATACATCTTTACATCAAGAGATGATATTTATATTATCGATTTACAAAAAACTGCTAAAAAAATTGAAGAAGCTTACGCTGCTTTAAACAAAATTGCTAGTGAAGGTGGAAAAGTATTATTTGTTGGTACTAGAAAACAAGCTAGTGATGCTGTTTTAGAAGAAGCTACGAGAAGTGGTTCTTACTATGTAACTGAAAGATGGTTAGGGGGAACTTTAACTAACTTCAGAACAATTAGAAAAAGAGTTAAAAGATTAGAACAAATTGAAAGAATGGAACAAGATGGAACATTTGCTGTTTTACCTAAAAAAGAAGTTATCGGATTAAAGAAAGAATATGATAAATTAAATAAATTATTGGGTGGTATTAGAGAAATGTCTAAATTACCACAAGCTTTATACATCGTTGACCCATCAAAAGAAGAAATTGCTATTCGTGAAGCAAGAAAATTAAACATTCCTGTATTTGGAATTGTTGATACTAACTGTGACCCTGATATGGTTGATTATGTAATTCCTGCTAATGATGATGCTATTAGAGCTGTAAAATTAATTACAAGCGTTATGGCTAATGCAATTGTTGAAGCTAATGGTGGAGAAATTATTGACTATGTAAGTGCTCAAAATAAAGAAGATAACCCAAATGAAATTATGCAAAAAGCATTAGAAACAGTAAAAAGAAAAGAAGAACGTCGTCCAGTTAACAATGAGCGTCGTCCATTCTATAAAAAAACGTTCGACAGAACTAAAAAAGAAGTAAAAGAACCAACAAAAGAAGCTAAAGAAGAAGTTAATGAACCTAAAAAAGAGGAAGCCAAAATAGATTCTAAAACTGTAAGCGAATTAAGAGAATTAGCAAAAGAAAAAAATATTAAAGGCTATTCAACTATGAAAAAATCAGAGTTGATTGAAGCATTAAGATAAGGAGGCTATTATGAGTGCTAGTTTAGTAAAAGAATTACGAGAATTAACTGGTGCAGGAATGCTTGATTGTAAAAAAGCGTTAGAAGCATGTAATGGAAACATTGATGATGCTATTGCTTGGTTAAGAGAAAAAGGCATTTCTAAAGCTGCTAAGAAAGCCGATAGAATTGCAGCAGAAGGTTTAGCCGATATTTTAATTGAAGGTAACAAAGCTGTAATTGTTGAAGTTAATTCAGAAACAGATTTTGTTGCTAAAAATCAAGAATTTAAAGATTTAGTAAAAGCTATTTTAAAAGCAATTATTGAAAACGAGCCAAAAACTAATGAAGATGTTTTAAATTTAGTAGTTGATGGTGAAACTGTTAATGATTTAATTGTTAATAAAACAGCTAAAATCGGAGAAAAATTATCATTTAGAAGATTTTCAAAAATTGAAAAAAATGATGAGCAAGTATTTGGTTCATACATCCACATGGGTGGTAAAATTGCTGTTTTAACTCGTTTAAATGGTGCTAATGAGGAAGTAGCAAAAGATGTTGCAATGCACGCTGCTGCTATGCGTCCAAGTGTTGTAAGACGTGAACAAGTACCACAAGAAGAAGTTGAAAAAGAAAGAGAAATCTTAAAAGAACAAGCAATTAATGAAGGAAAACCTGCAGAAATAGCTGAAAAAATGGTTGAAGGAAGATTAGCTAAATTCTTTAAAGAAGTTTGTTTAGAAGAACAACCATTTGTTAAAGATGGAGATATTAATGTTTTAACTTATGTTAAAAATAATAATGGAACAATCGAAGATATGGTACGTTTTGAAGTAGGCGAAGGAATGGAAAAAAGAGAAGAAAACTTTGCTGAAGAAGTTGCTAAACAAATGGGAAAATAATAATTAAGTGGTTTTAACCACTTTTTTTGTTATTCTACTTCAAATATGGCATATGTAGGGATTAAAATAAAATAGTAAGATAACCATAACGTATTTACGTTCAGATAATACTAAGATGTTAAAAATTCAAGAAAAACAATATCTAAAAAAGATTAATATTTTTTTAAAAAAAATTATTGAAATGTAAAAAAATATGTTCTATATTTATATTAGTTATGAAATATGGTAATTGATTTGTACATTTTATTTTGCAACTTAATCTTTAATATTTGTACATTTTTTTCTGAAAATCAACGATTTCTTTCGTGTTTTTTTGACAAAAAGGAAGTGAAAGAATAAAAATATAAATATAAAAAAGAAAGGAAGTATAAAATGAAAAAAGGATTTACATTAATAGAAATAATAGCAATAATAATATTGTTATCAGTAATAGTTTTAATAACATATTCAGTAATTAATAATTTAATAACTGAAAGCAAAGAAAAATTATATGAAAAATAAATAAATGAATTAGAAAGATTATCAAATACATGGGTAACAAAAAATACAAATAAACTAAAAACAGAAGAAGGATATACTTATGATTTATCATTTGAAGAATCAAATGAGCAAGGATTTACATCAGATAAACAAATAAAAAATCCCAAAACAGGTAAAAATTTAACTGGATGTATGAAAGTTACATATAATTCAAGTAAAAATGGTTATGATGTTGCATATGATGAATCTTGTACTACAAGTGGCTCATCTAGTGAAATAATACTTCAAAATAAAATTTTAGGAGCAAGTAATTCTAATATAGTAACAACCGGAGAAGGATTATATTCAAAAACTACTAGCACTGGAACAACATATTATTATAAAGGAGCAGTAGAAAACAACTATGTAAAATTTGCTGACAAAGTATTTAGAATAGTGAGAATCAATGAAGATGGAACTATTAGATTAATAACACAAGATAGTGTTGCAAGTCAAAAATTTAATAGTACATCCACCACATATAATGAAATGTATTATACAAATTCAGAAATCAAAACAGCAGTAGAAAACTGGTATAAAACAAATATAACTGATAAAGGTTTTGATGGAAAAGTAGCAAGTGGAAATTATTTCTGTGAACAAGCAAAAGTAGTATGGAAAACAAGTTATACTGCTGGAAGTGCGACAGTAGTAACAATAGATAATTACACACCATCATTCGATTGTACAACAGATGGAAACGGAAAAGGTGTTGTAAGTGGAAAAGTAGGATTAATAACAATAGACGAAGTACTATTTGCAGGTGGAGAAATAGAAAGTAGGTCCAACTTTTATCTAAAAAATGGAAGTGTATATTGGATGATGAGCCCCATCGGCGTCTTTAATGATGTTGCTAATGTTTGTTATGTTACTGCAGATGGTTCTCTCTCAAGAGATAATGTCGACTATAATAATGACGTTCGCCCAGTTTTGAACCTAAGTGCTGATACGCTTGCGTCTGGAAGTGGAACAAGCTCTGACCCTTATATTGTAAAATAAATGTAAATAATGTGTTAAAATGGTATAAACAATATACCATTTTTTAATGTTATTCAAAATTGTTTGAAACTAATTTATTTTATTACATATACTTTATTGGGGGTAATTATGGATAAAAAAATACCTAAAGTTTTTGCTAATAAAATAGATAAAGAAGTAGGAAACAATGAAAGAGTTTATTATGGTAATGATAATAATCACGAATTTAGAAATGATGGGTTAAATATAAATCAAAAAATAAACCAAATATTTGGTTCATCTAAATATGTTTATAAAGCTGATGTAATTATTAAATTAAAAGATAAAACTATATCTAAAAAAATAATCGGAAGAAATAGAAATCAATTAATAACAATGGATAATGAATTAATAAATATAAATGATATTATTGATATTGATTATGAATAAAAGTTCTCATTTTTTGAGAACTTTTTCAAATTCTGGTAAAACACCAATTCCATCTTTTCTATGGGGTGGTAGTTGATAAATATCATGTCCTGGAAAGTCATTTCCTTCAACTAAGCACGGACCTTTTTCTGATAGTGCAACATCCCAACCAATAAACTTAACCTCAGGAATTACTTTTCCAGCTTCAGTAACTAATTTTTCGATTTCATCAAACATCGGAATTTCAAATCCGACAATAGGAGTTTTAGTAGTAGGATGTTCATAATATAAATTACCTTCTTTATCTAAAGCAGGGTATTCAATTTTTTTGGTTTTGACATTAATAGGTACTACCATTCCCCCACCATTAAAGTTATCGATAACTTTATTATTACCGATTCTTAAATAAGCTGTTATTATAGTTGTTTTTCCATTTTCATTAAATGTAATAGTTCTAATCGTATTAACGCTACTTGGATTTAATTTATTCATCTCAGGTATTTGTTTTATTACTTCTTCAACTAAATAAGTTTTATTTTCTAATAATTCTTTAAATGTATTAGAATTAGGTTTAATTTTTCTAATATTATCGCCATGAGTTCCATTAGTAGGTTTAACGATAATTTCATCTTTATCTTTAATAAATTCATTGAATTCATCTTCATTATTTTCATTTATAATTAACCATTCTCTTTTTATAAATTTATCAAATTTTTTATTAAATTCGTCTTTATTTAAAAAGAAATGTGTAAATCTTTTGTCATTATATGTTTTAATAAAATGATTGTTGATTCCTCTAGTTAATACTGTTTTACGTTGTTTTCTGTTTAGATTATACATTTCAAATAGTTCATAATCAAAAAAACCAGCTTGATATTTTAATCCACAATAAATAATATCAAAAAATAAATATATTCTAGATTTACCAGTTTTTTTATGAATATTATTTATAACTTTAAAGAAATTTTTATAATTCATTTTTACAATTCTTTGAAATAAATATTTTGCTTTTTCCATAATAATCACCAAAAATATTATATCATTTATTTAATAAAATTTTGTCATTATAATGAAAAATATCATAATTTATGCCTAATTTTGTAAATATTTAATTTGTAATATTATATTTTATAGAATAAATGGTATAATTATTAAAGAGGGAAGATGATATAATGTTTTATATAGGTTTATGGCTCAGTAAATTTTACTATTTTTTAACCAAAAAAGGAGTAATAAATGATAAGGCTGGATTACTTGCTTTAAAAATTGATAAGAACTTTTTAAAACATGTTAATAAACCTAAATTAGTAATAGCAGTAACAGGAACAAATGGAAAAACAACAACGTGCAATTTTTTAGTTGATTTATTAGAATACAATGGATACAAAGTTACAAGTAATAAAGAAGGCGCTAATCTAAAACCAGGAATTTGTAAAGCTTTGATGAAAGGTGTTAATATATTTAATAAATCAAAAGTAGATGCTGCAGTAATTGAATTTGATGAATTAAGTACAAAAATGTTATTAACAGATTTAAAACCAACTTATACAGTTGTTACTAATTTATTTTTAGATACAATGAAAAGAAATGGACATACTGATTATGTATTTAATAAAATTAATGAGGGATTACCTAAAGATACTATATTAATATTAAATGCTGATGATTTAATTAGTAGTATGTTAGGTAAAGAAAATAAAAAAGTTTTCTTTGGTATGGATAGATTAGATACAGATTCAGATAAACCTAATTCATTAGTACAAGATATTAGAGTTTGTCCAAATTGTTATACTAAATTAGAATATGATTATATTCGCTACCACCATATAGGACATGCTCATTGTACAAATTGTGGTTTTAGTAATTATAAACCAAATTACAATTTAACTAATATTGACTATAAAAATAAAACAATTACCGTTAATAATAAAAAATATAAATTAGTCAATGATGGTATATTTAATATATATAATCAATTAGTTGCTATAACTTTATTAAATGAATTAAAAATAAAAGACATTAATAAAGGATTTGAAAATTTAGAAATTGTAAAAAGTAGATATCAAGATATTAAAATAGGCAATATTGAAATTATAACACAATTAGCTAAAGGTCAAAATCCTATTGCAAGTTCTAGGTCATTAGACTATGTTTCTAAGTTGGATGGAAACAAAGAAGTAATTTTAATTTTCGATGACATTTACGATAGAGAAGCAACAGATAGATCAGAGGTAATGAGTTGGATTTATGATACTGATTTTGAATATTTATGTGATGATAGTATTAAAAAAATAATCATAGGTGGACTTAGAGCTTATGATTATAAAGTAAGACTACTATTAGCAGGAGTTAATCCCAATAAAATTTTTATAGAAGATAGGGAAGAAGATACTTATAGGCAATTAACATTTGAAAATATTGACAAAATTGTAATTGTACACGATATTTATATGATTTCTACATGTGAAAAAATAGTTTCTAAAATTAAAGAGGTGCGAAAATGAAAATTGAAGTATTATATGGTGAGTTAGCTAATTTATACGGTGATTTATTTAACATTCGTTTTTTAGAACAATCTCTTGATAATGTAACTATTTATTATACTGGTATAAATGAAAAACCACATTTTACATATGAAGATGTTGATTTAATTTATATGGGACCAATGATGGAAAGATATCAAGAAATTGTAATAGATAGATTAAAACCTTATAAAGAAAAAATAAAAGAATTAATTGAAAATGAACAAGTATTTTTAATAACAGGTAACGCTATAGAAATTTTTGGTTCGAAAATTGATGATATTGAAGGATTGGGTATATTTGAAACATATGCTAAAAGAGATTTTTCTCATCACCATAATTCATGTTTTATTGGTGAATTTGAGAATATGAAAATTGTTGGATTTAAAAGTCAATTTAGTTACTCATATAATAATAAATATCCTTTTATTAAAACAATTAATGGTAATGGTTTTAATGATAATAATGACATTGAAGGAATTAAATACCATAATTTTTTTGGAACGTATTTAATAGGGCCAATTCTTATATATAATCCATACTTTACAAAATATTTACTAAAATTATTAGGACATGATGTAAAGTTAGCATTTGAAGAAGATGTAATTAAGGCTTATAATATAAGAGAAAAAGAATATATGAGTCCTAATTTACATTTTAAACATTAATTATAGAAAAAATGTGCATATCATAAAAGCACATTTTTTGTTTTTAACTATTTTTTAAGTGTTCAACGATTCCATAAACCATAGTGATTCTAGTTGGAATAATATATTTTACGTTTAGAATTTGACACACTGCATTGACACATATACGCATTCCCCTAGCTCCTAACCACCAACCATAATCATCAGTTTTTTTACAAATATCTTCCAAATTTACATTGTAGAAAAAGTCAAAGTCTAATTGAGTCATTAAATCCATGTTTAAACAATATGGTTGGAGAGGGTTATTATAAAATTCATTCTTATTTATTTTATAATTTAGTTCATCATAAAAATATAAATAATCTCCACCGGCAAGGATTAGAATATCAGCACTATAGTTACTAAATTGATTTTGTTTATCCATTAATTTTACAGTTTTATTAACCATTTCTTTATAATCTTCTTTAACAAAATTATCTTTTAATGATGGGTAATTGTCAGTTACATCCATTGCCCCAAACGATTCATTAATAGTTTTAATGATTTTACCATTATTAGTAACAGCAATTTCTGTAGAACCACCACCACCAATCATAACAGCAATATTACCATTATACTTTGTATTTGCAATTGCCCCATAAACTGTATATTCATTTTCCTCTTGGGCAGAAACAATATTGAAATCTAAACCAGTTTTGGAATTAAATTCAATTAACCAATCATTTTTCTCATTAAAAGTTAAATTTCTAAAAATACTTGTCCCGTATACATGAATTTCTTCATCATTTATTGATAATACAAATTCAAATAAATCATTTTTGTCTTGCTGTTCTAGTTTATTGTTTAGTTTATAATGATTTTTGAATAAAATTGTTTTTTGTTTTAATTTACTTATTTTATCGTTTTCACATAAATAAGCTTTTGTCGTAGAACTTCCTACTTCTATTATAACCATGAAATCACCTATGGTTATTTTATCATATATAATAAAAAATAAGCAATAAAAAAAGAGCTTAACGCTCTTATATGCATTCTACGACTGTGTCTGGTAAACATTTTAGGCAACATACGCAGTTTAAGTTCATTGTAAAGAAAGAATTAGTTGCAACATAAGGTATGTTTGTTTCTTCTGCGTCTGGGTTAACTGCTAAAACTCGGAAAGTCGCACAGCAACCATCAATTTTTTCAACTCTGAAAACACTTGAACAAGTTGCTCCTACTGAACTACAATTTACGTTTTCTCTAGTTGTAGGCATACTCCAAGGAGTTCCGTTGCCAGAACAAGTGTATAGCATTACTGGTCTTGTGTTGCAACTTAATGTTGTAACGCCACAACCTAAGAACCCACGATCACAAGTTTCTAGACAAGATTCACTTGAACAACAAGCATTTTGTTGTAGAATGTTAATTACTGTTAGAATCTCAGCAATGCATTTGCAAGAATCATTATCAGTATTATTACACATATAATCCACCCCTTCATTTATTTTCTAATATAGCATATTCTAAAAATTGTAAAGGGTGTGAACTAATGTCCCAAATAATGTATAAAACTATTGAAAAAATATTAAAAAAATGATATATTTAAGGTGGTGATGGTATGAATAAGAGAATTATGACAAATATTCAAGGAAGTAATTTAGATTGTGAAATAATTCGTTATTTCGAAAAAAACAATAATAAATACTTAATCTATTCTTTAAATGAAATGGATGAAGTAGGATATGTTAAATTATACGCATCAAAAATTGTTGATAAACACGCTCGTATTATTACAGATGATGATGAGTGGACATTTATAAAAGAAACAATTAAAGATATTGTAAGAAATAATCGTGATGGTGTTTCATTAGATATAATTGATTTAAATGAAAATGAATTAGAAAAGATTATTTTAGAGGATAATCGTATATTTAAGTTACAAGGTAATTTAGTTAATTTACTTATGGAAAATAAAAAAGTGGTTTCTAATGATATATATGAAGAAGAAGCAGTGAATAGTGAAGATGTTTTAATTAAAGATGATTATGAAACATTATATCGAGAAATGGTTACTAAAAATGAATTATTAGAACAAAGAATTAATATGTTAGAAGAAGAATTAAAAATATATAAACAAAAATTAGAATCAATTGATGATATTATTCACAGTTAATTAACTGTGTTTTTTTTCTCTTTTTTGCATAAAATTAACTGAGGTGAATACATGAAAAATGCTATTAGTTATTATTACAATATAACAGCCAATGTTATTCACCAAACAGGAAAAACATTTAAATTTACCAATAATGGTGAAAATTATATTTTAACCACTTGCGAAAGAGAAGATATTGATGATATTTATGAACTATCTTATAATTTGATAAAACAAGGTGTATTATGCCACCAAATAATACTAAATAATTCCAATTCGATAATAACTAATATCAATAATTTACCTTATATATTAATGAAAGTTTTAGTTAACAATGATAAAATTACTTTAAATGATATTATAAATTTTAATAATACTATAATTACTGTTAAATTGGATAATTTAAGAAGAGATAATTGGTTTAATTTATGGTGTAATAAAGTGGATTATTTCGAGTATCAAGTAAATCAAATGGGGAAAAAATATCCTATAATAAGAGAAAGTTTTAGTTATTATATTGGACTTGCTGAAATAGGAATCAGTTTATTTAAAAATACCAATAAAAGTGAAAAATTATCACTTTCTCATCGCCGTATATTATATGGGCAATCGCTAACCGAATTATATAACCCAATTAATTTAATTATTGATTTAAGAATAAGAGATGCATGCGAATATTTTAAAAGTTGTTTTTTTAATAATATTGATGTAGAACCTATTATAAGTAATTATTTATATACTTCTAATTTAGATGAAACTGAAAAAATTCTTTTTTTATCTAGAATGTTATATCCTAGTTATTATTTTGATGTCTATGAACAAATCATCGATGGTAAATTAGATGAAAACGAATTAAAAAAAATCATCAACAAAGTTGATGAATATGAGTTGCTTTTAAGAAATATATATTCACTTTTAAAAAACAATAATTTTCCTGAAATAGAGTTTCTTAATAAAGCTCACTTAAATTAACTATTTCTTTAACATTTGGAACTTCACTTTGAATAGCAGCTAATACTCCTTCTTGTAAAGTTATGTCAAGCATTCCGCAATCAGCACAAGCGCCACTCATTTTAACATAAACGATATCATTTTCATATTTTACAAATTCGATATTTCCACCATCATTAATTAAAAAAGGTCTTAATTGGTTTATTATGTCAATAATAATTTTTTCATTTTCATTCATATTTAATCACCAAAGCCATTATACAAAAAAATAAATAAAATGTAAATACTATTAGAAAAAAGTGTGGTATAATGTATTAGAGGTGAATTATGGCCGAGTATAAAGTTGGTAATATTGTAAAAGGAACGGTCAGTGGTATAGAAACATATGGAGCATTTATTAATTTTGATGAATATTATAGTGGATTAATTCACATTTCAGAGATTTCTGATAATTTTGTGAAAAATATAAATGATTTTATCAAAGTTGGTGATGAGGTCTACGTTAAAATAATAGGTATTGATGAAGATACTTGTCATCTTAATTTAAGTATTAAGAATGTAAAATATAAAATTAAGCCGAGAAAAAAAAGAAGAAAAATAGTTGAAACAAGGCTTGGCTTTAAAACTTTGGCATACAAATTACCTATATGGATTGAAGAAAATTTACAAAAAGACCAAAAAATTAAATAAATACTATTGACAAACTATTTTTTAAATGGTATAGTTAAATACGTCAGACCAATTATGGTCAGTATGGGCGATTAGCTCAGTTGGTTAGAGCACCTGCCTTACAAGCAGGGGGTCATAGGTTCGAGTCCTATATCGCCCACCATGCCGAAATAGCTCAACTGGTAGAGCAACTGACTTGTAATCAGTAGGTTGTGGGTTCAAGTCCTATTTTCGGCACCACGATTGGAGAGGTAGCGAAGAGGCTAAACGCGGCAGACTGTAAATCTGTTCCTTCGGGTTCGGTGGTTCGAATCCACCCCTCTCCACCACTTTAATGGTTAGATTTGATTGCCTCGTAGCCAAGCGGTAAGGCACCACACTTTGACTGTGGCATGCGCTAGTTCGAATCTAGCCGAGGCAGCCATATTATTTGTCCCGTTAGCTCAGCAGGTAGAGCATTTGACTTTTAATCAAAGGGTCACAGATTCGAGTTCTGTACGGGACACCATTTTAAAAATTAAGTCTTTGTTGAAAAGACTTTTTTTGTTAAATTTAAAAAAACTATTCAAATATTATGTGTAAAAAGTAGTAATAAAATATAATTTGTGTTATAATTTATATGGTGATAATATGGTAGAAAAAAGAATAAATGAGATACTTGAAATATTAAAAAAAGCTAATTATGAGTATTACGTTTTAGATAATCCCACTTTAACCGATCAAGAATACGATAGATACATGCAAGAATTAACTAAATTAGAACTCGAACACCCAGAATTATCCAGTGAAGATTCACCAACTAAAAGAGTCGGTGGTGAAGTAGTTAATAGTTTTAAGAAAGTTGTTCATGAAAAACCAATGTTATCATTAGGAAATGTTTTTAATGAAACAGATATAAATAATTTTGATGAAAGAATAAAAAAAGAAGTCAAACCGGAATATGTTTGTGAACTTAAAATTGATGGGCTTGCCGTATCGTTACTATATGAAAAAGGTAAATTAGTAAGAGGTGCGACACGAGGTGATGGTGTAACTGGGGAGGATATAACTCACAATGTGCGAACCATTAAATCGGTTCCCCTTGTATTAACAGAACCAGTTGACATAGAGGTCCGTGGCGAAATATATATGCCAAAATCATCTTTTGAAAAGTTAAATGATGAAAGAAGAAAAAATGGAGAAGACGTCCTTGCAAACCCAAGAAATGCTGCTGCAGGAAGTGTACGACAATTAGATTCTAAAATAGCTGCTTCAAGAGGGTTAGCTTGTTTTATATACCATTTACCTAATCCAGAAGATTATAATATTAAGACTCATTTCGAAGCATTACAATTTATGAAAAAATTAGGATTTGTTGTAAATCCAAATATAAGATTAGTAAAGAATATAGATGAAGTATTAGAATATATTGACGAATGGACTAAAAAAAGACCAAATTTACCATATGAAATCGATGGAATAGTAATAAAAGTAAATGATATAAAAATGCAACAAATTTTAGGCTTTACAACAAAATATCCTAAGTGGGCTACAGCATACAAATTTCCCGCAACTGAAGTTTTAACAAAATTAAAAGATGTTATTTTTACAGTTGGAAGAACTGGACAAGTAACTCCTAACGCAGTTTTAGAACCAGTTAGATTAGCAGGTTCTATAATATCGCGTGCTACTCTTCATAATGAAGATTATTGCTTGAATAAAAATATTAAAATAGGTGATATAGTTTCAATTAGAAAAGCAGGAGATGTTATTCCAGAAGTTGTCGAAGTAAAAAAAGAAAGACGCGATGGAAGTGAAAAAAAATTTAAAATGACATCTATTTGTCCAATTTGTCATAGTAAATTAGTAAAAAAAGATAAAAGTTATTACTGTGTTAATGAAGAATGCGATAAAAAAAATATTGAAAATTTGCTTCACTTTGTTGAACGAGATGCAATGTTTATTGAAGGATTTGGGGATGCTATAGTAGAAGATTTTTATAATTTAGGTTATTTAAAAATTTGTGTTGATTATTATGAATTATATAAGCATAAAGAAAAAATTATGGAATTAGAGGGTTTTGGAGAAAAGAAAATATCTAATTTATTAAACAGCATAGAAAAAAGTAAAAATAATTCATTAGAAAGATTATTGTTTGGACTTGGGATTAGATATGTAGGCAGTAAAACTGCAAAAATATTAGCATCTTATTATGGAAACATTGATAATTTAATTAAAGCAAGTTATGAAGATTTAATTAAAATTCATGATATAGGTGAAGTAATTGGGAATAGTGTTTTAGAGTATTTTAAAAATCAAGATAATTTATTGATAATCGAAAAATTAAAACAACACGGAATTAATATGGATTATTTGGGTAAAAAAACGAGTAATAAATTTTCTTCAAAAACATTTGTACTTACAGGCAGTTTAGAAAAATTAACTAGAAATGAAGCAAAAGAAAAAATCGAAAGTTTAGGTGGCAACGTAAGTGGAAGTGTTAGTAAAAAAACATCTTATGTTGTTGTTGGAAAAGACCCTGGAAGTAAATATGATGAAGCTTTAAAATTAGGCATTGAAATATGGAATGAAGAAGAATTTTTAAAAAATTTATAAAGAACTTTTAAAATTTTAACTTTTTTGATATAATGTTATAAAATATGGAGGTAATAATATGAATGGAAACGAATTCAATTCAAATAGAGAACAAAATTATCAAGGCACAAGACCAATGACTGGGGTAGTTGGACAATCATCTAATCAACAAACTACAAATCATTCGTTTTATCAAGAATCAAGTCAACCAAGTCAAATGGCAAGAGAACCAAGACCAACGGTTCAACCAAATGTGGCAGGACAACCAAGACC
>HF989913.1:0-70092 GCA_000432255.1 Acholeplasma sp. CAG:878
AATTTTTGGGGTTCAGTTCATAAAGGATTTTTCAAATTAATATTAAACTTGCTACTACTGAGCCAATCATTATAATTAAAAAGAAAATAGCAAAACCTTTTTGTACTTTTGGATTCAATTAACTCACCTCAATATTATTATAATATATTTTTGATAATTTTGGAATATTATTTTAAAAATTTAATATGATTAGTTAGAGGTGAAATAATGAAACTTAAAAATCATATTAAATTGGACAAGAATTTACTTATTTTTTTAATTGTACTTTTGATTGTAGGAATTATATCTGGTTCTTTATTTGTAACTCTTCTAAGTAGCAGTGATAAGGCATTGGTAACTGATTATTTAAATAGTTTTTTAGATAAACTATCAAATCATCAAGTTGATTATTTATATGTGTTTAAAAATTCTATTATCAGTAATATCATTTTAGTAATTTCTATTTGGCTACTTGGAATTTCTGTAATTGGGCTTCCGGTTATGCTTGCATTATATTTTTATAAAGCTTTCATTCTAGGTTTTAGTGTGGGAAGTATTATTGCTAATTATCATATTAAAGGTATTATATTTGGACTTGTATATGCAATAGGTCAAGCCATTTTAATATTCGGTCTAATTATTTTATTAATATATGCGATGAGTTTTTCTTTTAAAATAATAAATTGTATTTTGAAGAAAAAACCATTAGATTTTCGTTTGATTATTAATAAATATGCTTTTATTTTAGGAATAATTGTCATAATAACTTTAATCGGATGCGTATATGATAGTTATCTAATGCCTATTATATCAAGTAGTCTTGTAAATATTATAAGATAAATTATTTAATATTGTTTTAAAATGTGTTATAATGTTCTTGGTGATTTTACATGAAAAAAGTAGTAATAGGTATGTCTGGTGGGGTAGATAGTAGCGTAGCTGCTATCTTATTAAAAGAACAAGGCTATGAAGTTATTGGCCTTTTTATGCGTAACTGGGATTCTACAATTAACAATGATTTTTTGGGTAATCCTAATATAGATAATAATATATGTCCTCAGGAACAAGACTATAATGATGCTTTGGAAGTATGTAATAAAATTGGTATTTCACTTCATAGAGTTGATTTTGTAAAAGAATACTGGGATTACGTTTTTGAATATTTTTTAGATGAGTTAAAAAAAGGTAGAACTCCAAATCCAGATTTAATGTGTAATAAATATATTAAATTTGACATGTTTATAAAAGAAGCTTTAAAATTAGGAGCCGATTATATTGCTACTGGTCATTATGCATTATTAGAAGATGGAAAATTAAAAAAAGCATATGATTTGAATAAGGATCAGACATATTTTCTAGCACAAGTGCCTAAAGAAAAATTTAAAAATGTAATTTTTCCATTAGGAAAAATAGATAAACCAGAAGTAAGAAAAATTGCTTTAAAATACAATTTAATTACAGCTAAAAAGAAAGATTCTACTGGTATATGTTTTATTGGAGAGAGAAATTTTAAAAATTTTTTAGAAAACTATTTACCAAATATACCTGGAAAGATTGTTAATATTGACACTAATGAAGTATTAGGAGAACATATAGGATTGATGTATTATACAATTGGACAAAGACGAGGGTTAAATGTTGGTGGGACTTTAGATAGATTATTTGTAGTTGGTAAAGATTTAAATAAAAATATATTATATGTTGCAATAGGTGATGAAAACGAGAAGTTAAAAAGCGATATGGCAATAATTGATAATATAAATTGGTTGAGTGATAGTAAACCTAATAAATGTATGGCAAAATTCAGATATCGTCAAAATGATAATCCGGTTGAGCTTATTTATCATGATGATTATATTGTTGTAAAATATCCTCAGAGAATTAAAGCAGTGACGCCAGGACAAGCATGTGTCTTATATTTAGATGATGAATGTATCGGAAGTGGAATTATAAAAGAAGTATATAAAAATAATGAGAAATTATGGTATTTATAATTTCTTTTTTTAACCTTTACTTTACACTTGACATTTGACAATAATGTGATACAATGTTATTGGGAGGTTTTAAGTAATGGACAGATTAAATGAAATATTAAAAGAATTAGGAATTTCCAAGGTAAAATTAGCAAAATTTTTAGGTGTATCTAGGCAAATGATATATAATTATTTGGAATTAGATAACATCAATAAATGGCCTAAAGATAAAAAAGTATTATTGTTAAATTTATTAGGTATAAAATCTGTTGAAGAAATCGATGATATTAAGGTAGATACTGATTATATATATGAAGTAGATGCTAGACTAAATACTGTATGTACTAAAATTGCTGCTGAACCGATTGTTGATACCGGCGAATTATATGATGGATTAACTAATAAACAAAAACAATTGTTACAAGATATTACTTTATTGATTAAAGAACAATTTGAAGAAAACGATGAAAATGGAGAAGCATATAATACATATAAATATTTATATCATTACTTACAAGCCATGGAATCTTCACCTGAATTAAAATATATTTTAGGTTATGTTTCTAAAGCAACAGGATATACTAAACCGATGGAATTTGCATTTGACGAAGATGAACAATTCTTATTTGAAAGTATACTTTTCTCAGCTTTTTCATTGTATCAGGGTGGGGGAGCATCAAAAACAAAAATTGCTGCTGCACATGAAAGATTTGTTGCTCAAATTGAACACAAAATGGAAGAAAAACTTAGTCGAACCATGGAATTAAATGCTACAAAAGTTCAGGCCTTAAGAGAACTAGGGTATACCGAAATTAATGAGCAGAATGCCGCAGAAGTTTTAGAAAAAATGGCAGAAATTCAGTCTCGTAAAGTTACAAATTAAAATAAAATTAACTATCAATATAAAAAGATTGTTACCAATAATAATAGGTTACAATCTTTTTAATTAAATATTTATAAACTATCTGTCCAACTTTGATAATCAAATCCGTCAGAGTTATTTTTTTTATTTACTATTTCATTCGAATTAGATTCGTTTTCAATATTGTTTTCTTTATTTAGTTCTTTTTTAATTCTGTTTATAACATATTCTTTTTCATTAGGATAACAAGTATAAAATTTCATTAATTTAATACCAGTATCATTACAAATTTTTTGTATTTTTAAATCTCTATCTTTCCTTGAAAGTTCATTATGTGTTTTATCATTAATTTCAATCAACAATAACAATTCTTTATAGTCTTTTGAAAAAATGGCAAAATCAATATTTCTAAATAATTCACTATAATATTTATTATTATTTATTTTCTTTATTATACTGGCAAGATTAATTTGAGGCATTATTTCATATTCTTCTTTTAGTTCTTCTAATATTTTGTAAAATTTAAACTCATAATTACTCATTAGAGGTTTTTGTTCATATATAGTTATATTATCATTATTATTTTCTTCAGGTGTTATATCATATTCTTTAATAATATAATCAATATTTTTGTTAAATGCTGATTTATTTTTTTTAGATTCTTTTTTTAATGCCTTCCATAATATTATTAACAATAAAAAGAATATTATTGCTAATATATCAGTTAATTCTGGTACCATCATTCTATCTTCCTCCTTAATTCACTACTTCCGATAATCTATATTATGTTAATTTATATATTTTAAAATCACTATTTTATTCTATTTATATAATGTTATATCTGTTAAATAAACTAATTTAATTTCTTTATCGCAGTTAACTATTTTTTCATTATTTTGTTTTAATTCATATAAACATGATATTGCTTTTTCATCATTATAAACTATTATTATATACTCGTTATTTGTATCTTTATCATAATACTTATAATAATCACTGTGATTATAATGATTAACATTTATTTCTGTAAATATATAATTTAAAATTGAAATTACAAATGGAATAAATATAAAAAGAGTTAATAACGAAATTATCAAAATATCATCAATGACTCCACTTTTTTCTTTGTTACTATCAGATATAAAATCAATGAAGTCATCTATAAATTTTTTACATGATAACCAAAATATAAAAATTAAAAAATCAATGCCGATAGCAAAAAGAACGTTTTGAAAAAATGATGTTGTATAAATATTACCATAATAGTTTAAAAAACATACTGAGAAAAGAATAAAAAAATGTTTAATAGCCCAAAACTTCAAGTAATCAAAGCTAAAAAATATTTTAACTTTTTTTAAAAATGGTTTGTTTTTCTTTTTAAAGAATACATAGTATTGTAAATAATATAAAATAACTGAAATCAACAGTATAAATACAAATATAATATCAAAAATAAATGCATTTATATTAAAATTATCAATTAATATCAAATCAAGTGGTATATTATAGTAATGATAAATTGATGTTTTTAATACAAATTTATAATAACCATATACTATAATTAATAAACTAACAATTAATCCTACAAATGCGACAAAATCGTTTTTAATACTATTATTAATTCCTGTTTTTAGTTTTTTTTTAATATCATAAAGCATAATACTCTACTTCCCTTCTTTACTACGAAAAAAAAGCAATATTAAACAAAAGTCAATACTGCTAACTTATAGATATATTATATCTTTAAATTTGCATTTTGTCTATATTTTTATAAAAATTTTAAAAAAATAATATTTTATGAATAATATTAATTTTTTTGTAAATATTATTATTGGGTGATAAAGGATGAAAAAACAAAGTCTAAAAAACAGCAAATCATGTAAAGATGCTAACACTAATAAAAGTGCTAATAGACAAAGTTCATTTGACGCTAATACAAATTGTAGAGCAAATGAATCAGATACAAGAAGTGCTGAATAGTTAACCCAGTAAAAAAGACATTTATTTGTCTTTTTTATTTTATTATATGAGTTATATACATAAATAACATGCCTATTATAAAAAATAAATATGTTAAAAATTTGTTATTATATTTTTTCGATGTTGGTAATAATTCAAATATTGCTATATAACCCATTATTCCAGCTATAAAACTAAATAAATACCCCATTACATTATCAGTAATAAAATTGCTCAAAAATATATATGTTAATAAAGCTCCAAGTGGTTCTGATAAACCAGATATAAGTGTATATAAAATTGCTTTAAATTTGCTTTTTGTAGCATAATAAATAGGAACTGATATACTAATACCTTCTGGTATATTGTGTAATGCTATGGCTATTGCTAATGATAAACCTAATGATACGTTACTCGTAGTAGCCATAAATGTCGCAATGCCTTCTGGTATATTATGGAAAATTATTGCTAGCATCGATATAATCCCTACTCTATATAGTCCATTTGATTTTCCTTTATTTTCTACATTTCCCGGGAAATAATGATTTATTAACATTGTGAATATTATACCTATATTTACAAATATTAACATGTAAACGATTGTTAAAAACATATTTTTTTCTTTAAATATAAAGGAAAATGACTCTGGCAATAAATCTGTTAAAGAAACGCACAACATAACACCAGCAGCAAATGACAATGACGAAATAATGATATTATCTGTTTTGTTTTTTAAAAAGATTGGAATTGTACCAATCATTGTTGAAAGACCAGCTATAATAGTTAATATAAATCCTGTACTTACATTTTCCATAATCTCACCAATAAATTATATGAAAAAAAATTTTTATTATTAAATTTTAAAAAATTATGATATAATATATAACCAGATAAGGTGATTTTATGGAAATAAAAGGATTTAAAGCATTTCTTCCAGGTCTTAAAACACTAGAGGGAAATTCAAAATTAGAAGTTGGAAATAAATACCATGTTGATGGTCCAGTAATATTTAATCGTAATGGTTTTCATTTCTGTAAAAGACTAGAAGATACACTTCATTTTTTTAGTGGTTATAAATCAGATATCGATATATGTGAAGTAATAGGAAGTGGTGATATTCATCAAACTTGGAGTGATTACTATGGCTATTATGATTTATATGCAGCAAGTGATTTAGAAATCGTTAGAAAATTATCCAGATTAGAAATATTAAAAATGTACAAAGAAATTGCTCAAAACTATAGTGATATAAGAATATCAAGATTTTTAAGATACTACCCTAACCTTACACAAGAAGAATTAGAATATATGGGAGTTAAAGATAAAACTTATACATTTTATTATTAAAAAACAATATATATCAACTATATTGTTTTAATTTTTTTATTTCTTCTTTATTACTTATTCTATTAGATTCAACTATTTTAGATATTGCTTTATTATATGTCCATTTATCCAGTTTGTTATTAAGCAAGTATTTACATGTTTCAGTGGGATATTTAATAACATATAGATATTAACCAAGCAATAGCCATTTTACAATAATATTTTTTATTATTAATACTATCACAGATTTTAAAAATATCGTTTAGATACTTAGGTTCAATATAATAATTTAATAATAAAACCAGTCCAACTCTTATTTCAAATTCATTGTTTGAATTTACATATTCAACTATTTTTTTATACCCTACTTCTTTATTTTTTTTAAATATTTTAAAATTACCCACTACAATATCACATGTTGCCCAGTTATCAATGTACGGAATGAAATCATCAAATAATTTTATAATTTCATTAAAGTCACTATTTAAATAAGTTATAATCAAACCGTGAATAATTGTATCTTCATAATATTTGTGTTCACAATTGTTAATGTATTCAATATAATTATGTTTACTTATATTTTTAGCTATTTCTTTTAATTTAGGTGTTCTAATTCCAATTATTTCTTTTTTTATTAACTTTTGATGAAATTCTTTATATTTTAAATCTTGTAATGAGTATAATTTATTGTAAAAGTTATCCATGTGGGTGAAAGTTGTGATAGTCATTTTCTAATTTTTTATTAGAAACATGAGTATAAATTTGTGTTGTTTGAAGAGAAGAATGTCCTAGCATCTCTTGAATTGATTTTATATCAGTTCCACTATCTAGCAAATGTGTAGCAAATGAATGTCTTAAAGTGTGAGGTGAAAACTCTGTTTTAATATTTTTCTTAATTGCTAATTCTTTAATTAATTTATAAAACGATTGTCTTGATATTTTTTTCCCGTGATTATTTAAAAATAGATAATCTGTATAGTTTTTTTTAATCAATTCTTCTCTAAAATTATTTACATATAATTTTAAATAATACATAGCATATTCACCAATCGGAATGATTCTTTCTTTATTTCCTTTGCCCATTGTCCTTAATAATTCCATATCATAATCTATATCATGTATTTTTAAATTTACAAGTTCACTAACTCGAACTCCAGTTGCATACATTAACTCTAACATTGCTTTATTCCTATAACTATATTTATTAATCAAGTCTATATCTAAAAGTTTATCAACTTCTTCTTTTGATAAGACTTTAGGTAAACTCTTTCTAAATTTGGGAGCTTCAACATATTCTAATGGGTCAGTAGTTAAGTACTTTTCAATTATTAAAAATTTATAAAAACTTCTTAAACAAGACATATTTTGATTAATTGTTTTTGGAGACATTCTGTTATCTTTTAAATACTTCAAATAATCTTTGATATCGTTTTTTTTAATTGTTTTTAAATTTAAATTGTTTTTTTTCATAAAAGTACAATATTTATTTAAACAATATGTATAACTTTCTATAGTAGCGTTGCTATATTTTTTATCTATTAATAAATAGTTTTGAAAATCTCTTATTTTTTGTTCGAATTGCATACTATCACCATTATTATTATACCACTTTTATAAGTAATGTGTTAATACTATCTTTTTTTTGTTTTTTTTGGTAAAATAATTATGGTGATTTTTATGTATGAACCTTTAGCAATTAAATTAAGACCGACAAAGTTGAGCGAAGTTGTTGGACAAGAACATATTATTGGAAAAGATAAGATATTATCTAATTTAGTTAAAAATAAAAAACTAGTTTCAATTATATTATATGGTAAACCTGGTATTGGAAAAACTAGTATTGCTAATGCTATTACAAACGAATTAGGTCTTAGAACAAAATTTTTAAATGCTGTTGTTAATAATAAAAAAGACTTCGATATCGCTATTGAAGATGCTAAAATGTACAAAGGAATAGTATTAGTTATTGATGAGATTCATAGAATGAATAAAGATAAACAAGATATTTTACTTCCATTCTTAGAAAATGGTTTAATAATCTTAATTGGTCTTACTACTTCTAATCCATATCATAAGATTAATCCAGCAATTAGAAGTCGTTGTCAAATATTTGAACTCCACGAATTAAATGATGAAATTATTAAAAAAGCTCTTAAAAAAGCTTGTAAAAGTGAATATTTAGATGGTGTAAATATCGATAATAAAAGTATTGATAAAATTGTCGCACTATCATCTGGGGATTTAAGATTTGCATATAATCTACTAGAAACATGTTATTTTATAAACAAAAACATTACTGAAGATATAGTTTCTAGTGTAAATAACAAACCAGTATTTTTTCATGATAAAAACGAAGATGGCCATTATGATGTATTGAGTGCTTTTCAAAAATCAATTCGTGGTAGTGATGTAAATGCCTCTCTTCATTATCTTGCTAGATTAATCGTTGCTGAAGATTTAGATAGTATTTATAGGCGGATGACTGTTATTGCTTATGAAGACATTGGACTTGCTAATCCTACTATGGGAGTTAAGGTTGATGCTGCTATTAATGCTTGTGAAAGATTGGGACTTCCCGAAGCGAGGATTATATTGAGTAATATTGTAATTGAATTATGTTTATCACCTAAATCTAATTCTAGCGTACTTGCAATAGATGCAGCTTTAAATGATATCTATAATGGAAATACAGGTAATGTTCCTAATCATATTAAAACTAATTCTAAAGATTATATGTATCCACATGACTATCCTAATGCTTATGTAAAGCAACAATATTTGCCGGATAAGTTAATAAATAGAAAATATTATAAACCCAAAACAACAAGTAAATATGAGACAAGTTTAAAAAATATATACGAAAAAATAAGTCAAAAATGACTTACATTTCTAAAATGAATAACTCAAGGGCTAAATCTTTATCGATTAGTCCTTTTTTAATTTTTAAATCTAATTCTGCTAGTTGTTTTAAATATTTTAATAATATATCATCAGTATACTTTACGGCTTTTTCACGAGCTTTTTTTACTCTAAATGGATGAATGTTTAGAGTTGTTGCAATCTCGTTTTCTCTATATCCCAAACTATATAATTTTTTTGATTGGAACATAATTCTTATTTGGTTAGCTAAGGTAATTATTATAGCAATTGGTTCTTCTTTTTGTTTTAACATTTCATTATATATTTCCATTGCTGTATTTTTATCTTTTAATATAATAGAATCAATTAATTTAAATAAATCAATTTCAATTGTTTTGGATGATATTTCGAAAATATCTTCTTTATTTATTATTTTGTTATCTTTATATAGTTTTAACTTATTTGCTTCTTGCTCTAATATACATAAATTGTTCCCTACTCTTTCAATAAACAATTTAATAGTATTGTCATCTATTTTATACTCATTAAACATTTCCTTTACAATTGAAAAAACATTAGTTGCTTCATTCAATTCAATTACTGTTCCTTTATTTCTGAAAAGTTTTGTAATTTTTCTTCTTTCATCTAGTTTTTCCTCTTTGTAAACAAAAATCATTATAGTATCAGGATTTATGTTTTCAAAATATTTTTCTAATAAAGTCAAATCATCTTTAAATAAATTAGGACAATTTACGATAATCATTTTTTTATCTTGAAACAAAGATAGAGTTTCTGCATCACTTATTATATCTTTTATATTATTATCAAGTTCATAAGTTGAAATATCTAGTTTATTTAATTTATTTTCAACTATTATACTATTAATTTTATTTTTTATTAAATAATCATTTATTCCATACAATAAATACATTTAATCACCTTATTTCAAAATAGAATGTAGTTCCATTATTTTTCTTTGTTTCAACTCCATAATTAAAGTTATGACTTTCTAAAATGCTTTTAACAATCGATAAACCAAGTCCTGTTCCAACTACATTTCTTTTATGTTTATTAGAAGAATGATAATATTTATCCCAAATATACGGTATTTTATCTTTGCTTATTCCCATACCTGTATCTGTTACTTCTACCCTAATTATATCATTTTTAATGACATTAATAAATACCTTATTATCACTACCTGTATAATTAATTGCATTATTAATTAAATTATATATAACTTGTTCAATTCTTTTTTTATCGGCTTTAACAATCAACTTAGAAGGAGAATTAAAAATGAATTCATAACCTTTAGTCACACTATAGATTTTATATCTTTTTAATATTTGATTAATTAAATCTATTAAATCAAATTCCTCTATTTTTAAAGTTGTTGCTTGAATACTAGATAAAGCAAGAATATCATTTACAAGCAATGTTAGTCTATCACTTTCTTCAATTATAATATTTAAATCTTCATTTCTTTTATCATCGTTATTATATGTTAAATCTCTTACCATTTCCGCATAGCCTTTAATCATGGTAAGTGGTGTTTTTAAATCGTGAGAAACATTAGCCATTAATTCTTTCTGTAAAGTAGATATTTTACTTAATTCTTGTTCTGTATAGTTTAATGTATTAGCAAGTTCATCAATTTCATAAATATTAGAATTAATGTTAAAATCAATGTCATACCCACCACTACCCATTTTTTTAGCTGATTTTGTTATATTTTCGATTGGTTTAGATATCTTTTTTGATATAAAATATCCTATTATTAAAGCAAGAATCAAAACGATTATTGATACAATTATTAATTGATTTGATAATATATTAACTGTTGTACCTAATGGTTCTAGAGAAGCGTTTACAAATAAATATGTATTATCATCTAACTTGGTTGCTCTTATTAAAATTTTATTATCGTGCTTAGGATTAATCAATTTATAAAGTTTACTATTATCGTTGCTGTTTATAAAATCTTTTTTGTACTCATATGTATTTTGAATACATCCTTTACTTTGATTAGAAATATATAAAGTATTATATCTATTAAATACTTCAATACAAGCATCTTCTTCATATGCTAATTTATCAATAAATGTATAAATATCATCGTTTTTATATGATATTTTAATATTATAAGTTATATCTTTTATTTGACTGCTTTTATTCAATTCATAAAATTTATCAATAAATATTACTTGAAATAACCATAGTAAAGTTAATAATGATATAGCAAAAATTATTAAATAAAGCCAAATTTTAACTTTTAAACTATTTCGTTTCAAATTTATAACCTACTCCTCTAACCGTTTCTATTAAATCACGATATTTTCCTAAATTATTTCTTAACATTTTAATGTGTGTATCAACAGTTCTATCATCACCAAAGAAATTATAATCCCATATTTTATTTAATAATTCTTCTCTTGAAAGTGCTACTCCGATATTATTAGTAAAGTAAGTTAATAATTCATATTCTTTTGGTGTTAATTGTAAAACTTTACCATCGATAGTTACAACATGTCCTTTAAAATCAATGTGTAATCCTTCAAAATCAAAGTATTCTTTGTTATATCTTTTTGTAACTGCTTTTATTCTTGCCATTAATTCTTTGGGGCTAAAAGGTTTAGAAACATAATCATCTACACCTATTTCAAATCCTTGCAATTTATCTTCTTCTTCTCCTTTGGCTGATAATATTATAGTTGGAATGTTTTGATTTTTAATTTCTTTATAAGCACTTATTCCATCTAATTTAGGCATCATAATATCTAGTATAATTAAATCTATTTTATTTTTAGTTACCATAGAAATTACTTCTTCACCATCTTTTGCTTCTAGTACACTATATCCTTCATGAATAGCATATTCTTTTATAAGTGTTCTTATTTTCTCTTCATCATCAGCAATTAATATTTTCATAATACCACCTCTATTTAAATTATACTATATAATTGTGAAAAAGAAATGAAAAAAACCTCATTTGAGGTCTATTTAGCTTTTTCAATAGCGTTTTCTAAAGCTTTATATAAAGCATCGATTTTAATAGTACAACCACTTACAGCATCGGTTTTAGAATCACTATCTAATTTAATTTTATCAATTCCGTTATTATCAACAACAAATTGTTCTAACAACTTAACTTGTTCATCCCATTCTAAATTACTTATTCCGTAATCACTATTACCAATTTTCATACCATAACCAGAACCTAGAGTTTTCTTAGTAGTTTTAACTCCATCTTTAGTATATGTTGTATCTAATACTACTGATACAATTTTACCATTTGAATCAACTGTTACTTCAGCTGTCGCTATATTTTCTTCTCCACCATAATTATCAATAGCTTCTCCTTTGTAAGTTCCTTCCTTATAACCATCACTTACTTTCTCACAACCTGTTATTGTTAGTGTTGTTACTAATAACAAAATCATTAATTTCTTCATCTTGTTTCCTCCTATGTTAATTATATAATAAAATTATTGTTTTTTCAAACATAATTATTCTACTTTACACATTTTGATTTATACTTTCATTATCGATTAATTTTTTACTTATAATTCCTATAAACAATCCTGATGGTAGTGCAAATAATAAAATCCAAGGGAAATAATATATCATATTAGTCGTATTCATAATTAACATGGCCATTATTATTTGACCAATCGAGTGAAATAACGAACCTACTATACTTGTTCCAATCACGGATAATTTTAAATATCTTTTACTTAAATACATAAATAATGTGCTTAAAATGGCTCCTGATAGACTAAACATAAAGATTGTACTAAATAATCCAGTTCTTGTAATTCCAACTAGAATAACCCTTAAAATGGAAATATAAAGGGCATCTTTTAAATTATATTTATATAAAACAAATAAAGTGACGGTATTAGCAAGTCCAATTTTAATACCAGGTATATAACCATTAAAAATAGGAATAAATGACTCTATAATATTTAAAACAACAGATAAACCTAATAGTAAGGATAGTCTGGTAAATTTTTTTGTATCCATTATTCCACCACCGTATCTATATTTCCATCGATTGTTATTATTATTTTATTAGGCAAGCAAGTAATAGACTCTCCTTTATTTTTAATAAATCCTTGTTTACTACACAAATTATTTTCACTTTTTTCTGATATTACTCTAATCATATTATCCTTAACTTCTATTACAACTTCTCCATTATAACCATTAACATAATATATATTATTAGTTTTTAAATTAATTGTTTTAATTAAATCATTTTCATAATAAACTTTAGCGATGTTTCCCTTATCATTGTTAAAATATATTAAAATAAATAAAATAATTATAATTAAAATAACAACTATCAATAATTTAATATCATTTTTATTCATATCTAAATCCTTCGCTTTTTATTATTTCATCATCGTTAGAATACCATATAACATCAACATCATAATCCTTAATGAAATTCATTCCTTCTTCTATCGACATCAAAAATAAAGTTGTCGATAAAACATCACATAGCATACTATCACCACCAATTACTGTTACACTTTTCATAAAGTTTGCAGGTTTTTTAGTTTCTGGTGAGATTATATGGTGATATAAAGTGTTGTTGTATTCGACAAATCTTTCATACCCACCACTTGTCACGACACTTATATTGCTACCATTTATAATCATTATATTTCCATCTTTGTTAGGACTTGCTACACCTATTTTATAGTTTCCTTTAGGACTATTTCCAACTTTAACATTTCCTCCGGCATTAATTATGTATTTATCTAATCCAATGTTTTCTAAATAATTTCCAGCTAATTGAGTAACGTAACCTTTAGTTATACTTCCTAAATCAATTTTAACACCATTATTAATAACTGTATTTTCATTTAAAATAAAACTATCAATTTTTATATTTTTATTTAATTCATCATCAGTTGGAAAATCAATTAAACCATTTCTAAAATCATGCCATATTTTGGTGATGTTTCCCATAGCTATATTTAATTTACCATTACTTTTACTATACCAATAAGTTCCTATATTAAGTAATTCTTTTAATTCATCACTTATATTGGTAGTAGTATTGTTATTTACTTTATTAAGTTCACTGTTATCACTATAAAAATTAGTAATATTATCATATTTTTTATATAAATTTTCAATATATTCTATAGCTTCATTTACTTTTTTAGTATCGTTACTATATATTTTAATATTTATTAAAGTATCCATATAAAACAAATTTTTAGTTGTTTGTTTATAACTGCATCCAGTTAACAAGAATATTGTTAAAAACAAAATTAGATATTTTTTCAAATTTAATCACCTAAATTAATTATATCAAAAAAAGGTGGCTTTTACCACCTTATATAATTTCATTTTTAATGTTTTCATTTTTTAAAACTTTAACTAAATAATCAATTTCTTCTTTAGTGTTGTAAAGATAAAATGAAGCTCGGCATGTATTTTTAACTCCTATTTCATCTTTTAACATTTTAGCACAATGATTACCAGCTCTAACACAAATATTATATTTATTCAAATAAATTGCTAAATCTTGAGCAAAAATTCCTTCATAATTAAATGCGACTATACCACCTTCAGTATTTTCATTATAAATTTTAATATTAGGAATTTCTTTTAACCTTTTAACAGCATATTTTTTTAGTTCTTTCTCGTGTTTATGAATATTTTCAATTCCAATATTATTTATATATTCGATTACTTTTCCAAATCCGATTACTGATGCTATGTTAGGAGTTCCCGCCTCTAATAAATAAGGAATTTCATTATAAACTCTAGTTCCATCATAAGAAAAACTAGCATTCATACCTCCTCCTACAACAGTTGGTTTAAATTGTTTCAAATATTCTTCTTTTCCGTATATTATACCAAGACCTGTTGGACCTAACATTTTATGAGCTGAAAATGCTAGAAAATCAATTCCTAAATCTTTTACATCAACTTTCATGTGTGGTACACTTTGAGCACCATCTATTAAAACATAAATACCATTTTCATGAGCCATTTTTGTTATTTCTTTAATTGGTCTTATATCACCTACTACATTGGTAACATGAGCTAAGCTAATAACTTTGGTATTAGGCATTATTTTAATATTTTCAGGTTTAACTTCATAGTTTTCATCTAAATCGATATATCTTATTATCAATCCTAATTCTTCTGCTAATTCAAACCATGGTAATATATTAGAAGCATGTTCACTTTTGGTAAGCAATATTTCATCACCTTTTTTAAGTTTATGCTTAAAGAAACCATTAATTATTTTATTTAAAGAGTCAGTTGCTCCTGAGGTAAAAACTATTTCTTTTGCATCTTTTGCGTTTAATAACTCTTTAACTAATCTTCTTGTATTTTCAAATTCCCTATCAACTCTCAAGCTGATATCATAATCTCCTCTATGAGCATTCGCACTATAGTTGTTATAATAATCACTAATTGCTTCACTTAATATTTTTGGTTTTAAAGTAGTTGCTCCTGAATCAAAATAAACAATATTTTGATTTAGCATTAAAAAATCTTCACGGTTCATAAATTCACCTCCAATATTTAGAAAATAATTGTTCAATTAAATTTTTGTCAACTTTATTTAGTAAAAATCCACTAATTAATAGTTTTAAAGCATCATCATGATTTATTCCTAATCGTTTTAAATAAAACATTTCTTCATCTCTAAAACCACCGATTAAAGCAGAATGGTTAGCTTCTACATCTTGTTCATCAATTAATAAATTCGGTTGAATTTTACAATTGTTAGAAGTCAAATTAATGATTCTATTTTGTTGATTTGCAAAACATCCAGTCATTTTATTTTTAATATAAGTACTTACTATAAATGAAAGTCTTCCATCATTTATATTTAGTCCATTAGTTATAATATTACTAGTTGTATTTATAGAGTTGTGATAAATACTTAGACTATGTTTTTCTACGCCTTTACTAACTGTTTTTAAAATATAATTTATTTTTGCATTTTTAGAGTCTAGGTTAATAATTGTGTTTGAAGAAATAGTTTCATTATCATTTAAATCATATAATTCAAGTTCACTTTTTAAGTTGATTTTTGTTTGAAATTTAGTTTTTTGATTTTGTTTTATAAAATACATTTTACTGTCTTTTAATACATCAATACTTAAGTTAACTTTACTTTCAGTATTAAATTCAAATAAAATTTCACTTTCTTCATTGATTGTTAATTCAATTGATAGATAATAAGTGCTTTTAGTTAAATTAATTTCAAAATTAGAGTTTTCTTCATAAATTAATTTTTCTCCGACTAATTTAATTTTAAACATTTTCTTCCTCAATGTTATTATAGCCTAATTCTTCTATTTCTTTAACTAAACTTGAATCTCCACTTTTAACTATTTTTCCGTTTTTTACTATATGAACATGAGTTGGTTTTATATAGTCTAATAGTCTTTGATAATGTGTTATAACTAATATTCCTGGTTTATATTTTTCGAAATATTCCATTACTTTATTACCGATTAATTTTAAACTGTCTACATCTAATCCTGAATCTATTTCATCTAGTAGAACAATACTAGGCTTCAACATATACATTTGTAATATTTCATTTTTCTTTCTCTCTCCACCAGAAAAGCCACTATTTATGTGTCTATGAATCATATCTTTATTCATACCTAATTCTTTAACATTTTGTTCTAATTCTTTGATAAAACTAAACAATTTAAATTCTTCTTGTTGTTTAGAGTGACATGCAGTTCTTAACATATCAGCGTTTGTAACTCCTTCAATTTCTGGTGGAAGTTGCATGCCTAAAAATAGACCTAATCTTGCTCTTTCATCAGTTGTTAAATTATTTATTAAAGTATCATCAAAGTATATATTTCCATTTACTACTTTATAGTTGCTATCTCCCATTATAACTTTAGATAGTGTTGATTTTCCAACACCATTTGGTCCCATAATAGCATGGATTTCTCCTGTTTTAATAGTTAAACAAAAATCTTTAAGAATTGTTTTATTGTCGATTTGAACAGTTAAATTTTCTACTCTTAATATATGCATTTTTTCACCACCACACAATTATTATACACTATTATTTTAAGATTTTTTTATTTTTTTTGTATATTTTTTTAGTTTTTAATCATTATTAAAATGAATATTCGCATATTTCACGTAAAAAAGAGAAAATACTCTTTTTTTATGGTATAATTTAAACAGGAGGAATAATTATGAATTGTTTATTTTGTAAAATTATTGCTGGTGAGATACCTTGTTATAAGGTGTTTGAAAATGAATATGTTTTAGCTTTCTTAGACATCGAACCTAAAGCTATGGGACATACATTAATAATACCAAAAAAACATTTTAAAGATCTTGATGATATTGACGAAAATACTTTAATAGAAATATTTAACGCTGCTAAAACTATTAAAAAAGTGCTAGAAGAAAAGTTAAACTGCAGTGGTTTAAGTTTGATTCAAAACAATGGTGATTTACAAGAAGTAAAACATTTTCACCTTCACTTAATTCCAAATTATCAAGAAAACAACGAAAAAACTTTAGAAGAAATAAAAGCTATCCTAGGATAACTTTTATTTTTTTATTACAATCATTTTTTCATTTCCTTGTAGTAAACCGCTAAATGTTATTACACTACTATTAGGAATTTCTTCTAATTTTACTTGTGCTCCTGTAAATATATTACTTTTACCACTAAATACATAATGTAATAATAAATCACAATTTTCATCTTCTATTTTATCAAGTCCGTTAATATAATCGATTAATGTTTCAATTGTCCAATTATCTTGCCAAACATATCTAAAATAGTTTAATATATTAGATAAAAATATTAAATCATATTTATCGTTAAAACTATTTTTTAAATCTATGGCATTAGCAAGTTTAAAAGTAATTGTACTTTTTAATAAATTACTTCTTAACAATTCATAATCTTCTTTTGAAAATAAATATTGATTTCTATTTTTAAGTGAATTTAAAGAAAATATGTTATTCGCACAAAGCATATCAAATAAATCTTTGGATTTTTTATTATTTTTTTGTAATTTATAGTTAAATTCGACAATTTCATTCCAAAATTTTGCGTATCTTTCCTCCATATATGGTAATAATTCTTTTACAAAAACAGATAGTTCATCTAATGACATAGCAGGATTATCATGACTGCTACACATTTTTTTTGTTTTTATTAGAAATTCTTCATATGAATATTTCAAAATCATCGCTTTTTTAAGTCCTAGTGTGAAATATTCTGTCAAGCCGTTATTATCAAATGTATCTATTTTTATAACACCTTTTAAAAGCATATTAAAAATTTGGTCCCCACTGCTTAAAACACTTAATACATTTTTCTTACCTTCAAATAGATTTTGATAACCCCTGACATTTTCATTTGTCCATAAATATACTGGCTGACAAATTGACTTGTAATCTATTAAATCAAAGTAAAAACCATCTTTAACTTGTCTTTCAATCAATTTTTTTGTTTCTTCTAACATAAAATCACCTTAATTTTCTTAATATACTAACATAGAATAAAAATTAATGCAAGAAAAAAGTTAATCCTTTTGCATTAACTTTCTTTTTACATCATCACGCACATTATTTTCAAAACAATCTTCTATTTCTTCTTCATCAATTTCGTATTGACCACTTGTAATTGATAAGAAATCGTCAATTAACAAATACATCAAATCATCGTCACCAATGAATTCGTCTACTATATCAGCTACGGTATTTTCTTCGACTAATTTTAAAATACGATAGTCTATTTGTTCGAGTAATTCAGGACAACTAATTGCTTCAGCTTTAGTAACTTTGTAAAATATATTAATCATAGCTAACATCATTTTTTTAAATCCATCGTAGTTATTATAAGACATTATTAATAATTGACATCTTAAATTTTCGACTACTCCTTCGATTTCTGATTCTATCTCTACTCTTTCGTTGTTTTCTTCTGGATGGTTTTCTTCATCATACTTTTCGTCCAGTTGTTCCGATTCTTTTAAAAGTTCTTTATATTGTGATACAAAAGATTCAAGAGGATATTCGTTAAAAATTGAATCATTTTCTATATAAGTAAACGGGTTAAATTTGGCAGCAAAATCTAAATCACTTGAGGTATAGCAAAGTGATTTTTCATAATCATCTTTTAGAGCAAAAGCAACTGAGTTTTCGATTAAATCACTTAAGCTTAATTTATTATTTTTCAACACTTCAAATAAATCTTCAATATTTCTTACACTTGAAATAAATTCAAATACTTCCTCTTCTTCTTTTGATAATGTCAAAAAATCTTTGATATAACAATAAATACGATATGTATCAGCAAAAACCATTCCTATTATGTGTTTATAAATTATTGGGGTTTTAAGTTTAATTTGTTCTAACCTAGAAAAATAATCATTCCAAAAAGCATCGCCTTTTTTATTTCCGATTTCCTCTGATATTTGAGCTAATAAATATCTTAAATAACCATTATAATCGATAAAATTATAAACCATTTTAACCACCTTGTGCGTTATAGTATAACACAATATATGAAAAAAATCTAGATATTTTCTAGATTAATCTCAATTTTATTTCAATGCTTCTTTTCTTGATAAATTAAGTCTGCCTTTTTTATCAAAACCTAGTGATTTAACTAAAATTTCATCTCCTACTTTAACTACATCACTTGGTTTTTCAACTCTATCAGCAGCTAACTGTGAAACATGAACTAATCCTTCACATCCTGGCCATAATTCGACAAAGCATCCAAATTCTTCTACTTTAACAACTTTTCCGGTATAAATTTTGTCTTTTTCTACTTCTTTTACAACATCCTTAATCATTTGTGCGGTTTTTTCAATTATTTCTTTATCAGTATGGTAAATTATAACTTTTCCATCATCTTCTAAATCGACTTTTACCGCATTTACATCGTTTACAGATGTTACATTGCTTGCTTCAAGAATAATTTTAGTAATCATTTCTCCACCTTTTCCAATGACATCCTTAATCTTATCTGGATTAATCATAAAAATCATTGTTTTTGGAGCATATTTACTAACTTCACTTCTTGGTTTAGAGATTTGTTTTTCCATTACATCTAATATTTCCATGCGTGCTTGTTTTGCTTGCTCTAGAGCTTCTTTTAATATTTGTTTTGTAATACCTTTAATTTTAATATCCATTTGTAGTGAGCAAATACCTTTTCTTGTTCCTCCTACTTTGAAATCCATATCTCCTAAATGGTCTTCCATTCCTTGAATATCAGTCAATATTGTATAATCATTACCATCACTTGATGTAATTAATCCCATAGCAATTCCAGCAACTGGTGCTTTTATAGGAACTCCAGCAGCCATAAGACTCATACAACCAGCACAAATTGTTGCTTGACTTGAACTTCCATTTGATTCTAATATTTCTGATACAACTCTAACGGTATATGGAAATTCTTCCTCAGATGGCATTACTTGTTTTAAACATCTCTCACCTAGTGCGCCATGTCCAATTTCCCTTCTTCCTGGAGAACCATAACGACCTGTTTCTCCTACTGAAAATTGTGGGAAATTGTAATGTAGCATAAAATGTTTTTCTGCTTCTAAACTTATTCCATCCAATACTTGATATTCATTTAATGCACCTAGCGTAGTTACAGCTAAGGCTTGAGTTTCACCTCTTGTAAATAAAGCACTACCATGAGTTCTTGGAAGTAAGTCTATATCGGTAGAAAGTGGCCTAATTTCTGTCATTGCTCTTCCATCTGCTCTAGTTTTTTCATTAACAGTTATTGCTCTAAATATATCATATTCAATCGATTCTAAAACTAATTTTACTTTAGTTAATAAAATATTTAATTCTTCTTTATCTAAACTGTTATTTTCTTCTATATATTTGTTTACAATTTCTTCTTTAACTGAGTCGATTGCTTCGTATTTTTCAGCTTTACCTTTAATACGCATCGCACTATCTAATTTAGTGCTTGCTAATTCTTTGATTCTTTCTTTTAAATTGTCTTCTATTTCTAGTTTTTCATACTCCATCTTTTCTGCGCCTATTTCAGCGATGATTTTTTCTTGGAATTCACATAATTCTATAACAGCTTCGTGACCAAACATTAGTGCTTCTAGCATATCTTCTTCACTAACTTCTTTCGAACCTGCTTCGACCATATTAATAGCATTTTTAGTTCCAGCTACAGTTAAGTCTATATCTGATATTTCTAATTCTTCTTGAGTTGGATTTATGATAAATTTTCCATCAACTCGTCCAACTTTAACTCCTGCTATTGGTCCAGAGAATGGTATTTTTGAAATACATGTACATAGTGATGAACCAAACATGGCTGTTAGTTCTGGAGAGTTATCATTATCAACTGATAATACTGTATTTACAACTTGTACTTCATTTCTAAAATCTTCTGGAAATAAAGGTCGCATTGGTCTATCTATCATTCTAGCTGCTAGAGTTGCAGCATCTGTTGGTCTTCCTTCTCTTTTGATAAATCCACCAGGTATTTTACCTACAGAATATAATTTTTCTTGATATAAAACCATTAATGGAAAGAAATCTGATAAAATATTAGCATTTTTTGATACTACAGCTGTTGATAGTATTACTGTATCTCCATATCTTACTAAAACTGAACCATGGGCTTGTTTTGCCAATTCTCCATTTTCAACTACTAATTTTCTTCCTCTAAAATCTAATTCAAATACTTTTTTCATTTTTACCTCCTTATATAAACTAAAGACACTCAAAAAAGAGTGCCTACTTATTATTTTCTTAAATTTAATTCTTTGATTAATTTACGATATCTTTGAACATCATGTTTAAACAAATAGTTTAACAAACTTCTTCTTTGACCTACTTTTTTAAGTAATCCACGACGTGAATGATGGTCATGAATATGTTCTTTTGAATGTTCTGTTAAATTTTTGATTTCTTCAGTTAAAATCGCAACTTGTACCTCGATGCTTCCTGTATCATTAGCGTCAGTACCAAATTTTTTTACGATTTCAGCTTTTCTTTCTTTTGTTAAAGCCATAATTTCTCCTTTCATTTAATTCGCTTAATTCCAAGATAAAATCGGAGTGTTTCTAACTTAGAAATAAGTACATTAATAATATACACTATATTTTAAAAATATGCAATCATTTTTCCTAGTTTTTTTGAAATATTTATAAAAACATTTGGTCAGGTTTGATTAAATTATCTTTATAGTGTTTATATATAGCAATTACTTTACCATTTTTAGTAAAAACTACTCTATTTTTATTGTTTTCACAATATTTATCTGATAACACTGTTCCATTAATTATTTTTTTATACAAATCGTCATCTATTTCATATGTTAATTCATTTTTAAGAACTTCTTCAATCGATATTAACTTGAAATTACCATCTTTTATATTATCAATTGTAAAACATTCATCAATAGAAAAATCACCTTGTTTTGTTCGTAATAATTCTGTCATTATTCCAGTTGTACCTAAGTTTTTGGCTATATCTTTAATTAAACTTCTAATGTAAGTTCCTTTACTAACACTAGTTTCAAATGAAAATGATGTGTGTTGGTTTTGTTGTGTTGTTTTGATTAATTTTAAACTATATATATTTACATTTCGCTTTGGTAATTCTATTTTTTGGTTATTTCTGGCATATTCATATAGTTTTTTCCCATTTATTTTGACCGCTGAATAAATAGGAACTTCCTGTAAATATGTTTTTGGAAAATTAGTTAATACTTCCTTAATTTTATCGTTAGTAAAATATGTATTAGTATCACTCAATATTTTTCCTTCTATATCTAATGTTTCAGTATTTACTCCTAAGAGACATGTAGCAATATATGTTTTATCATGTTCTGTTAACAATGAAACTAATTTAGTTCCTTTGTTAATACATAAAACTAGGACTCCTTCTGCTAGTGGGTCTAGTGTTCCGGTATGTCCTATTTTCTTTGTTTTTAAAATACGAGATACTTCATTTACGACATCTCTACTCGTCATTCCTTTTGGTTTTTTTACTAATAATACTCCGTCCATTTATTTTAGTCTCTATCCCTTAACATTATTATTAGCCTCAATAGGTTTAACAATGAAGATATAAATGAAGCTACATAGGTAAATGCCGCAGCATCAAGCATTTTTTTTACGCCTTTTTCCTCGCTTCCATCAATTATTCCTAATTTTACTAGTTGCTCTCTTCCTCTTTTCGAAGCATCAAATTCAACTGGTAGTGTTACTAATTGAAATAATAATGCAGCTAGAATGATTATAATACTCACTTTTAAATAGCCTGTTATTCCTGCTAATAATGATATAAATGCTACAATGTAGCCTATATAAGTTATAAAGTTCACTACCGGTACAAGAATTGAGCGAATTTTCATAAAGATATAGTTTTCTTTATCTTGAATAGCGTGTCCTACCTCATGTGCTGCTACAGCAACGCTTGCTATAGCATTATCATGAAATATTTGTTTAGATAATCTTACTACTTTTCTTCTTGGATCATAATGGTCAGTTAATTCTCCTTGGGTTTCAACTACATGTATATCATTCATTCCATTACTATCCAAAATCATTCTTGCTACTTCTTGCCCTGAAATGTTTTTATTTAGTTTTATATTTTTATATTTTCCATAAGTTGAATTGATTTTTATTTGAGCATATAAGACTATTATAAATCCTATAATAAATAGTGTTAGTGTTAGTATATTCTCTAATCCATAAATCATTTAATCACCTCATATGTTACTCCTTCACGGGTATCTTTTATAATTATTCCTTCATTTAATAATTCATCTCTTATTTTGTCTGCTAACTCAAAATTTTTATTTTGTTTTGCTTGTTTTCTTTCTTCGATTTTTTCTTCTATATGTTTTATAAGTTCTTTATCTAAATCATTTGTAGAATTGGCTTCATCTGTTTTTAATAAATCTAATGATAAAACTGTATCAAATGATGATATTAATTTTAATTTTGTATCATCATTTATATCGGCTTTTAATACATCATATAGAGTTGTAAGCATCAATGATGTATTTAAATCATTTGAAATTGCATCTTTAAATTTTTCTTGATATTTATTAAATGCACTTTCATCTATTTGATTTTCTGAATCTTTAAGCGTATTTATCTTATTTTTTAATTTTTGATATGTATTTTTAGTTGTGTCTAAAGCATCATAACTAAATACTAATTGATTTCTATAATGTGATTGTAAACAGAATAATCTATATACTAATGGATTATATCCTTTTTCTTCTAATAAAGATAACGTTAAAAATTCACCATTACTTTTGCTCATTTTTCCACTCTGATCATTTAAGTGCTCACCATGAACCCAATATGGACACCATTTATGACCTAGATATGCTTCAGATTGAGCAATTTCATTTGTATGGTGTGGGAATATATTATCTACTCCACCACAATGGATATCTAAATATTCACCTAAAAACTGAATTGATATTCCAGAACATTCAATGTGCCATCCTGGATATCCTACGCCCCATGGGCTATCCCATACCATTGCTTGATTTTCAAATTTTGATGTTGTAAACCATAATACGAAATCAGCTGGATTTTTTTTGTGTATGTCTAAATCTACGTCTTCTCTTGCACCGACGATTAAGTCGTTTGACGATTTTCCTGATAATTTATAATAATCATTCGCCTTTGAAATATCAAAATAAACATTTCCATTAGATAAGTACGCATAGTCTTTTTCAATTAATTTTTCAATCATCTTTATGTAAAAATCAATGTGGTCTGATGCTTTTTCTACTGTTTCTGGTTTTTTGATATTTAATTTTTTAGTATCTTCGAAAAATGCTTTTGTATAGAAGTCGGCTATTTCATAGACAGTTTTATGTTCTCTTCTAGCACCTTTTAACATTTTATCCTCACCAGTATCAGAATCACTAGTTAAATGACCGACATCTGTTATATTCATAACACGTTTTACATTATAACCTAAATAATTTAGACCTTTTTCAAAAATGTCTTCAAAAATATATGTCCTTAAGTTTCCAATGTGGGCAAAGTGGTAAACTGTTGGACCACATGTATACATTTTAACATTATTTCCATCGTGTGGTTTGAATTCATCAATTTGTTTAGTTAATGTATTATATATTTTCATTTATCATCACCTATAATATATTATATCATAATTATGTATTTAGTAAACAAAAAAAGCGAATTAATCGCTTGATTTGAAATATTATTTTGTTTGTTTTATAAGCATTTTCGACTTTTTTACTTAGTTGAATCTTTTTCTACTTCTACACAAGTACTATCGAAATTCATGATGTGTGGAAGTGATGCTACTCCTTGACACTCGTTTTGAATATTTTGAATTAAAATTTCTCTTCCTAATGATAGTTTAATTAAACCTAATTTTTCTTGTTGTTCTTTTGTTAATTCTTTATTTTCTGAACCTTCTTTGAAAGTTGCATAATATGCTTTTAATCTATCTTGGCTTTCTAGCACTGAACCTAAATTTGTTCTTAATAGATGTAATTCTTTTGTGCATTTATCCATGTCTTTATCGCTTTGAACTAGTAACTCAACATTTTTAGAAATTGCATCATTGTCATATAAGTTTGTTTCATCAATAATATTAAGTCCAATTGCTTCACTCCATAATTGTGCTCCTGGAGTAAGATTTAATTTTGCGTAATCTTTATCTCCTACTTTAATAGTTGCTCCACGAACAAAGAATGGTTCTGCAGCAACTATTACATCGTTTACTGTTTGATCAGTGTTTTCATCAACATTTCTTGTTGCTTTTACTAAATTCATATTTAAATCATCTAATTTATTTAAAATTGCATAGTCGAATGTGTCATAACTAAATTGAGCATAACTGATTTGGTGTTCAACATCTGATTTAAAGTTATGAGTTCTAATCATACTTCTTAAATTTAGTGAATTTTCAACATCTTTAACGACATCGTAGTCTTTCCCAAAAATTGCATCATAATCTGCTTTAACAAAGTGGCTTTGATTTACTACTCTTAATGTTGAATCGATTAATTCTGGTCTTACATCTAATCCTTTTTCACTTAATGATTTTAATAATTCAGCTGATTCAGTTTCAAAGTTGTCTTTAGTAAGTGGTGTAATTTCAACTTCAACAACTGCTGCTTTATCAGGATTTGTTGCAGCTTGTGTTTTTGTGTTTTTAGAGCCACATGCAGTAGTCAACAATGTAACTCCTGCTAAACTTAATGCAGCAATACCTGTTTTTGTTAGTCTTACTTTTTTTCCTATAATTTTTTTAATATCTTCGAATGTAGTAATTTTTTTCATAAACATTCCTCCCCGTTTTCCTTTTGATATGCGTTATAATACCACACTTTTATCATTATGTCAATAAATTTTTACATTTATTTGTAACAATTTTTTAATAATGTTATTGTAGCTGATTTTTTCACAAATTTATTCATTTTTATTCATTTTTTATGATGTTTTTTTGCTTTTTTATTTGATGATATCATATTAATCTACAACTATATTTGTTTCTATTGCACCTATTTTTGTCGTTTCAGAAATAATTTTTAATTAATTTTCTTGTTTTTTTAATTATTTTTAATAAATATATTGCATAAAATTAATAAATGTGTTATTATTAATGAGTAATACGCACATGGACCCTTAGCTCAGTTGGTTAGAGCTTCCGGCTCATAACCGGGCGGCCGTAGGTTCGAGTCCTACAGGGTCCACCACTATTTGTGCGAGTGTGGCGAAATTGGTAGACGCACTAGACTTAGGATCTAGCGCTTTACGGCATGGGGGTTCGAGTCCCTTCACTCGCACCAATCTAATTAGTCAGTTCTGAAAAGAACTTTTTTTGTGCCTTAAAACCGGCCACCCTTTGGTTATAGCCGAAGCGACATAATATAAAATGACATACTCTTTATAAATTTTTAAACAATTACATTTTACTATAACAAAATAGATAATTTATGATACAATTATCTTCAACACAAAAATTTGTGTTAAATATAAAGTTATATATTTTAGTATAAATTCTGTTAATATTAGTATTTTTATTTAATCATGTTATATTAAAGAAGGTTTTATAATTAGATTACTGTAACAAAAAACTTTTTCTAGCAATCTATGATATTAATAAAAACTTAATTGAAAAAAGTTCATATATAGACTTTAGTAGTTTAAAAACCCATCTAGAATTAAAATTATTTAGATTAACATTAGTCTACGCAAGTAAAAAAAGAATAGAAAATGATAATTATTATAGATACTACAAAATGATTATATATGAACTAAAATCATTTGAAACATTTTTGGAATTGTTAAATAAAAATATTATAAAAGTAGAAATAGTTGGACGTGTTTCAAGAAGTGGTTCAGAAAAAGGAAGACAGAAAAATAAAAATTTAGTCTTTAAATTACCAAAAGAAAATATTACTTATTTATTCAACGAAATATTAATTCTTGATTTAAATAAAAAATAGAATCATGATAAAAATCACAATTTTTAATATACTTTAACCTTTTAATTATAGCCTAAAAAGCATTTACAACTACAATTGTATATGATATTATTTTATTAGATTGGTGGTTGTATTATGTTATGTCCAAAATGTGGTTCGAAATATGATGGAAGTTTCTGTCTTAGATGTGGATTTACAAATTTAATAAATGAAGATGAAAAAACAGGTAAGCTAAAAAGAAGTTTTGATGGACGAAGAAAGTTAAGTTTTGTACCAATTATAGTAATTACTTTTTTAATGTTATTTTTCTTTACATTTGGAAAAGACTTAATAAAACGAAGCTATATAGTTGACGTTAAAAATCTTGTCTTAGATAGAAATAGTGAAAGTTACATTAATGATTTATATATATCAGATGAGCACGTATATAAACATACTTTAAATAAAAAAGAAAAAGAGTTATATAGATTGTTTTTAAAACAAATAAAAGAATATAATAAAACAATTACAATTGATTTAACTGAATACAATTTCACTAACTTTTATTCTTCATCAAGATACTTAATTGATATAAACAACGCCATATTTATGGACCATCCAGAGTTAATCCATTTTAGTTACATCACAATCACTGAATTAAGTAAAAATCATTTAAAAGTTGATTTTGATTATGTTTTAAGTAAAGAAGAATACTATAACGCAATTGATGAAATTAAATTATTATTGAACGAAATAAAAAACGATACTAAAGATTTAGGTGATTATGAAAAAGTTAAATACGTCTATGAATGGCTAGGATATAGAAATAAATATGATTATTCTAAAAATGCTATAGCTCAATCGGCATACTCTGCTTTTAGTACCAAATACTCACCTGTTTGTTCTGGTTTTGCTAGAGCATCGCAAATAATATTTCAAAATATTGGTATTAATTCATTATTAATAAGTGGTAATTATAATTATTCTTCACACGAGTGGAACTATGTCATGTTAGATAAACAATACTATTATTATGATGTAACACAAAGCAAGTCAGGAATTGAACCGGTAAATAATGGATTATCATATTCAGGTTTCTTATTTAAAAAACATAGTGGTTATCATATTCATCATAAAAAAGTAGTTCCATATGCTTTAGGTAGAAAATATTTGTATAAATAAAATCGCAAATTAAAATTGATTTACTGTTTTTTTGAAATAAATTTTAATTAGATGCATAAATTTTGTTTACTTTTATAAATTTTTAAAAAAACGCTTTGTGGATAAAGCGTTTTGTTTTGTTTTAGTTTATTTTTGTAACATATTTAGTAAATTAATTTTAAATATGTCTTTGTCATGATTTTCGTTTGAAATCATAACACCTTTATATGTTGTTAATTCAGACTTATGGCCTTCTTTTAAAATTCCTTCTGGAGTTATTTTATCTAAAACTACTGTTTTTTTATCTAAATGGACTATATAATGTAGCATAACATCGCCATGTACTTTAGAAAATAACACATCAGTTGGAAGTTTTAATTCATATATCTTTACATTTTCATCATCAGATGCTTTTTCTTCTCCTAAAAAGGTTCCCTCTTTCAATGAAGGATAATAAGAAAAATATAATTTTTTATATGCGAGCATGTTATATTTCTTTAAAGAACGTTCATACTTTTTAAATTCTGCTTCATTTGTATATTCAAAGATGAATGAATCCTTCATTTTTACACCTTCCTCTACTATATTTATGATAACACAAACCAAAATTAATGTCAATCAACTTAATATTTAAATGAGTATTTTAAAACCTTTAGTCGACAAAAAATGTTAATTTGTTTATTATAGTTTAATTTTAACTAAAACTTCTTCGACTTTTTCCGAATTTTAAATCAGACAGATTCAAATATCTTCAATGTATTTTCGATTTATTTTAAAATTGTCATATAATCTTTGTATCTTTTTCCGTTGATTAACGGATTAATTTCTCTTTTTTTTACATTAGAAAGAGAAAAAGTTTTAATATCTTCTTTTTTTATATTTTCAAATTCATATAACAATTTTAGTAAATATTCATCTTTACTATTCTTCATTCGTGTAAATAATGTGTTTTCATCGATATAAAATAATTCTTTATAACATACTATTTTTTTGGCAATAGCATGTTTAGTAATTTTTGCAAGTAATTCCATCATATAATTATCTTCATCTGAATGACAATATAAGTCTATTTTTTCACTTGTTTCTATAGCTTTTAAAGCTGGAATTAGAGTTTTAAAACCTAGTTCTTTCTCGCCATGCTCGTTATCATAAACTGTTAAATCTGATGTGATTTCAATTATATCATTACATGATAATGTTTTCGTCCAAGCGATTCCAGTTAATATAATTCCATCAAATCTATCAGCACATAATTTTGGACGTTCATTATCAACAATTGTATATTTTTTAAAATTAGTTAGAGCTTTATATGGAATATTATCTTTTTTTAATTGTTCTAGTAATATTTTATCATTTTTAATTATTTCTTCTGTATATTCTTCGGTACTTTCCTGTGTTTCATAATCTTTGTTCATATAATCAATTGTATGTGAAAAACATGGTGTGGCAATATCGTGAAATAACCCTGTTAATGTGCTTAATTTATCATTTGTGAATTTCCAAGTTAATAAAGCTACTGTTAAACTATGATCATATCTTGATATATTTTCTTTGAAGTCATATATATCTTTAGATGCATATTCCATACCACATAAATAACTTATATTTTTTAGTCTAACTAAACTTGGTACATTTAAATATTTTTCTAAAAAGGGAGGAATGGTAAATAGATTTAAATATGTATTATATAAACTTTTCATAAATCACCAAAATTTTTTAAAATCCATTTGATATCTTCTATTGATTTATCAATATTAAATCTTCCATTGCCAACTGGATAAAAAACAGAAAAACATTTAAATTCACGATTACCAATCTTTTTTATAAATTTCTTTTTTCTTACAAGTGAAACTGATATTTTTTGATTTAAAACAATTGAACTCACTTGATTACCGAATAAAATTATTACTTCTGGATTTATAATTTGAATTTCTTTTTCTAACAAATCTAAATATTCTTTATAAACCTCATTTTTTAATGGTCTAGCATCTATTTGTGTACATTTTCCTAGATTGGTAATAAAATACTTGTGTTTTGCTACATTATCATATACTTTTTGACTAAATTCTATTGTCCATTCACTGCCTTTAATCTTTTTGATTTGCTTATATATATCCTCATCTAATAAACCAACTCGTTCAAATAAATCCCATATATTTTTTGTTCCAATCCATGGCGCTTTTAGACCTTTCCAATTTTTATTTGAAGCTATGTTCTTTGCTGTCGGATTCATAAATACAAAGCATATTTTAGGGTTAGTAACGCATCCTCCATTATAAATTGAGTCTAAGTTTTTATTGCCATACTTGTTTTGTAATTTGGCGTATTTTTTATTTAAATCTTCTAGAGTATATTCTTTTACTGCCATAAATACTATTCACATCCTTTTTCTGCTTTATACATTTTTCGAGTAAAATAATAACAATCTGTATTTAATTCTTTATTGTCCCATTCACGGATTATTTTTTTACTTTCTAAGTATTTAAATCCTTGTTTCAAGCATAATCTTTTTGATTTTATATTTGAATTGATAAAATAATATAAAAATACTTTACCATTTAATTCTTCAAAAATTAATTTTTTTAAAAGAGTTAAAACTTCATTACCAAAACCGTTTCCTTGATATTTACTCGCTATACATATACCTGTTTCCTCATATATTTGTGGTTTTTTATAAGTTATGCCGGTAAATCCAATAACTTCATTGTTATAGCATATAAAATAAGCATAATTATTATTTTGATATTCAATTGTTCTGTTTAATCTTTCTAAAGCTTCTTCTATATTTGTAGTTGGTTTAAAAAACATGTTTTCATATATATTTTTATCACTCCAAATGTTGTTAAAAATGTCATATAAATCACTTTCTTGTGCTTTTCTTAAAATTAAATTTTCTGTATATAGCATTTAATCACCTACATTTAAATTATATCATAGAAAAAAACAAATCTTATATTGATTTGTTATTTCCATTCGAAAAAATTATTATCTTTAGTTACAATTCCTGTTGTTACTTCTAATCCTTGACTTTCTAAAAATGAAACTAATTCACTCTTTAATGCTTCTACTTTTTCTTTTGTTTCTATAAATCCATCAATTGGAATAAATAAATTAGTTGAATTTTCAGTTAGTTTACTTTTTTCACCTTGACGCCATGTCCATCTTCTTGTCTTCACTTCATTTCCCGATACATAGATTATTTCATCTAAATCTGGGTGTTCGAACTCTTCACTGTTAAATGGAACAAAAATATCGTTTTCATTTGCTCTTCTAATTTCAATATCACCTTTGAAATTATCAATGTCGTGTGCTCCTATAGGTAAAATATACTTTAATGATAATGCATTGCATAAATCAACAATTGGACTAATAGATGGAATACTATTACCTTTAGCTATTCTTGTAATAAGTGCTTCAATTGAACACATATATTTGTTGGGATTAATTCCTAATTTAGTAAAAGCATCACGATACGGAGTAATTAGTTCACTTTCTTTTACTTTTACACCATCAAACTTTTTTCTACATTCTTCCATACTCTCATTAAAAAAATCGTTTATAAAAGAAATATTTTTCTTATTATCAAATCCTTTTACAACTACAACGCCAAAATATGCGTTTGGAACTTTTTCAAAAAAATCTTTTTCAACTATAAATTTCATAAATATCTCCTATGCTATATTTCTTTTTAAAGTTTTTTGAAAACTTAATTCTTTTACTTTCTTATTAAAATCTTTTTCTAAATTATTTAATTGTTCTAAAATGGTTACTATTTCTTTCTCATTATATCTATTAATTAAAGAATCCTTTAAAAGTATTATTTCAAGTAAAACTTTATTATACAACTCTAATTCTTCTTGAAAAGCATAAAGCATATATTCTTCACTATTTGGTTCAATCATTTTTCGCATTGCTTTAAGGCAATTATTCAAAACTACAAGTGAAGCTAAATATTTGTAACTACTTATAATTTTAGGAAATGGATTCATATAATAACTTATCCCTAAAAACATAATATTCTTCAAATTAAAAATTTTTGAACCTTTGGAATGACTTAACCTTTTAAAATATTCTATTTGGAGTAATATTTCTTCATTTATAAGCTCTAATTCTGTTTTCTTTTTTTCCTGTTTTTTTTCTTGCTTTATTTCGTTTTGTTTATTAATATTTTTTGATTGTTCTTCCTTTTTTGTTGGCGTTAGTATTTTTCTTTTTACATCATATATTTGTTTATAATCATTGTTTAATATATTTATATAGTTAATAAACATTACACCTTCCTCTAATTTAGAGGTTGCATATAATTTTGTTTCTTTAGTAATTTTTTTATCTTCAATTAAATTTTCATAATCTTTTTTTATGTGATTTAATCGTTCTAATAATTCTTTTATCTTTCTTTCCATATCATAGGTATCTTTGTAATTTGTACAGTTTTTAATTTGTGTTTCTAATTCATTTATTTCTTCATCTATTTTTTTTAATTCTTCAATTTTTATTTTTACCCAATCAATAATAAAACTTTGGTCATTAGTATTTAGCTTATCTTTTTTTAATTCTTGAGCTGGTTTTATTTCAACTATTATTTTTTTCTCTGATTTTTGTTCTTTTTGCTTTGTATTTTTTAATTCTTGAACTTTTTTAGTAGTTTTAAATTTACTAGCTTGTTTTTTAGCAATTGTTATTGGTTTTGATAAAACATTTTCCTGTTTATCTTTTTCTTCATTATTTGTTACTTTAAATAATGAAATATTTTTTGTTTTTTTTATTTCCTTCTTAGGAGTGCCTTTTACATATTGTAAAGTGTGAATGTTCGCTTCTTGCTTATGTTTTTTGTTTTCAATAATAAATTGCTCACTTTGTTTTATTTTTTCTTTTTTGTTCTTAATGTTTATATTATAACCAATAAACGAATAAACAAAAATAAATGGCATTACAATAATTTTAGTTATCCTTTTTGCCTTTAATTTGTTTTTTAAATTTATTCTATATTGTCTTCTAATATTGAAAAAGCCTCCAATGCTTCCTTTCATAATTCACTTCCTTTAAAAAGAAAAAGATTAAAGTTAATCTTTAGTTACAATCTTCTTTATAAGTGTACGTATATTTATTTAATGAGTCGTTTAGTTTAATCACTATGCATCCTTTTAATTGTTCATTAGTAAGAGGATTAATCATATCTTCTTTTTCAACATAATCTTCATCATATAACTGTGTTAAATAAAGTTTATACACATCATCTTTTTCATTTGGTAATAAAAGGTCATTGTTAACTGCCCATCTTCTTGCCAAATCTTCAAGACTATGTATTTGTTCATTATACAAATTTCGTTTATTTGTAACCATTATTTTACTTATTAGCGGATATGTTACAAGAACAATCAGCCCTAAAATAACTATTGCTGCCATAATTTCAACTAATGTAAATCCACGTTTTTTCATATAGGCTCACCTCTACTATTAAAAGTATACAATATTTTTGAAATTTTGTAAATGATTATTTTAATGTTTTAATTGGCCATATACTGAAATCAGTACTTCCTAAAAGCATATCTTTAGTTACTGAGCCAATCATTCTGCTATCAACTGAATCGTTTCTATTATCACCAAGTACAAAATAGGAATTTTCACTAACCACACCAATATATTTAAAATCTTTTGTTATATTTGAAAAAGGGTCAACCATCTCTTCATCATTTATATATAGTTTTCCATCTTTGTATTCAACTTTATCTCCTGGAAGACCAATAACTCTTTTTATTAGTCTTGAATCATTATATTTAAATACTACTATATCAAATCTTTCAATTTTTTTATCATATTTTTTTAATAATAATAGTTCATTATTTTTTAGTGTTGGTGACATTGATTCTCCATTTACAATTACTGGCGTTATTATATATGTTCTTATTAATATAACCACTAACAGAATTACAATATAAGGTAATACTTCTTTAATAAATCTCATATTTTCCCTCCATAAACAAAAACAAGGCATAAAGCCTTAGTTTCTTTCTTTGATTTTTGGCTCTTTAACCATATCATGGATATAGCGTAATTTAGCTCTTCTAACGCGTCCTTTACGGATAACAACAATACTATCAATTGTTGGTGAGTTTACTGGAAATGTTCTTTCAACTCCAACGCCACTTGAAACTTTTCTAACTACAAAGTTTTTGCTAATACCGCTTCCTTGAATAGCCATTACTAAGCCTTCAAAAGCTTGAATTCTTTTTCTTTTACCTTCAACGATGTTGACATTTACTCTTACAGTATCTCCAACTTGAAATTGAGGTAAATCTGTTCTAATTTGTTTTTCAGTAATTTTATCAATTAGATTCACAAGTTTCACTCTCCTTTATATAAAACTATAATCATAAATATAAAATCCAGCGGATTACGTCAATGTTAATTTTACCACACATTAAAATTATATGCAAGCATTATTTGTCATTTGTAAGACTTTTTAAAAAATAAAATTTAAACATTTTTTAAACTGTTTTCTAATTATACTTTAATTTTCAACATTTAATAATGTAGTTTCATCAAAAAATATTAATGTATTGTTAATTTTTTTTAAATTTTTTCAACAATTCTTTACCAAAGACATCTTCAAACAGGTGTTCTTTATATGCTATAAATCCATATACGAAAATACCAATTAAACCATAAATTATGATTTCTAACAATGAATATAATCTAGTGTGTGGGAATTCTCCTATAACAAGTTTTACAATAAATAAACTTACAACCATGATTAAGTTTAATACCATTATTTTTATTCCTGTAATAAATGTATCTTTGTAATTAACTTTATATTTCTTTTTAAGGTTTAATAGTAAAAATATAATTGCAAGGGCTTGCGCTAATATTGTTGTTATAATTGCTCCTATATATGCAGGCAATTTTAAATAATTAAACAACATCATAACTGGAGTATTAAAAATTAATTTTAAAATAAACGTTACAATCAATGTTCCTAAAGCAACTTTTGTATTACTTAAGGCTTGATTAGCATCTACTAATATATAGTAAAAAGACATAATAATTGCTTGTAAAATATATACTTTAAATACATTAGCACTTAATTGATCGTATCCGTAGAAAATAGTCCAAACTGAATCTGATAAAAACCATAATCCTAAAGTCATTGGTAACGCAACAAATAAAATTATTTTTAAAGCTTGATTAATTTTTTGACTAACTTCGTCATATTTTTTCAAAGTCGCACTACTTACAACATTTGGAATTAAACTAATTGTAAGTCCCATTGTTATAGATAATACTATCATATTTAATTTAGAACCCCAAGTAGTTATAATGCTTAATATATTTTCAGCGTCTTTTATATTGTAACCTACACTTACCAATGTTTTAACAACTGTAAATGTATCAACTGTATTATATATAGACCTTATAAATTCAATTAAAATAAATGGCAATGCATATAACACTATTTTTTTAAATATTTCTTTATTAGTAATTTTAGCTTCGGCTCTTGTCATTTTTTCATTTCGTTTTAGTGCTTCTCTATTTTTTCTGATTTTATCTAGTACATATAAATATGCTATTAAGGCTCCTATAGTTGCCCCAAAAACAGAAACACCTACTGCTGTAGTTATAGATAAATTAAAAACTTTTAAAGTTAAAAAACTTCCTGCTATAATAACTATTACTCTAACCAATTGTTCAATTACATTAGCAATTGCTGGAACTCTCATCATTCTATGTCCCTGTACATAACCTTTACTAATACTTAACAATGGAATAAAGATTAAAGAAGTTGATATTACTCTAATTACCATTACAATATCATTTAAATTACTTCCACCTTCAATATCTCCAATTATTAAATGAGCCATTTGTGGAGCGAATATAAATAATATTAAAAATGATACAATTCCTATTCCATTTATTATATATTTACCTATTTTATAGGCTCTTTCTTGAGAGTTATAATAGCCTAATGTATTATATTCACTAACTGTTTTTGACATAGCACTTGGTATACCATTAGATGATAATCCAGCAAAAACAGAATATATTGTATATGCATATCCGTATAAAACTGAGCCTTCTACTCCTACAATGGCACGAAAAGGAATTACATAAAGTAATCCCAAGATTTTACATAATACAATTCCAATTGTCGAAATTAAAGCTCCTTCGATAAAAGAATTTTTTTTCATATCATCATCCTTAATTATATATAATCATTGCTGAAAAACAATATATTTGTTCTTCTCCTAAAAAACTAATTGCAACTTGATACTTAATATCTATTAAATCATTAATCGTTTCTAAAAAACCATTAACCGCTTCTTCTAAATCTTTTTCATGAGATTCATCAAACACTTTGACTTTCATAATGTTCACCATTCTTATTGTAGAATAATTTTATTAAAATATTTGTCAAAACTTAGCGTTACGGCTTTTCCAATAAGTATATTTTGTTTTTGGAAAGTTAATAATTGTACCTGCATGTACTCTTCTTGAATAATAATCACCTTTAGAAATAGTACCATAAGACATCTCTAAGTGAAGATGAGCACCAGTACTACATTTATCCCAAGTTTCTCTACTAGGATTTCCACCCATAATACCGATTACAGTATCTTTGGTAACTGTTTGACCAACTTTAACTTTTATTTGTCTTAAATGTAGATATCCTGATGAATAAGTTTTACCATTTACTTTATGTTCAATAAATACTCTTTTTCCTCCACATTTGTAGTTTTTGCTATCGCTATAACTATTAATTATACTTACAACAACTCCATTGGCAACCGCATACACAGGATAATTAATTTCATTGGCATTATAATTTGACATATCTAAACCATTGTGGTAGCAAGATACACGAGGGTCTGTACAATCACGATATCCAAACCATCCAGTTATATAACCAACTGGAATTGGTCTCCAAAAAGTTGTATCAGGTGGTAATACTTTTTGTCCACAAGTAGCTATATCTTCACTATCTTTACAACCTTTATCTTCATAAACTTTAATAGCAGATTTTCTTTGTTTTATTTGTGTTTCAATATCTAAAGCTAAATCATCTAATTCAGATAAATCATCTTGAATTTTAACTAAATCTTCTTTGTATGATTCTTGTTGAGAATTTAACTGTTCTTTTTTAACTTCTAACTCTTTTGCTTTTTTATTATTAGCTTCTATATCGTTTTTATAACCATTTACTAATTCATTGTTGTACGAAGTCACTTGTTCAGATACAGCCATTCGATAAATAAAATCGGTAAAATCTTCCGCTCCAAACGCATATTCTAAATAAGCTGGCTCTCCATTTGAAACTTGAGTAAATGAAATAATTGATTTTATTTCTTCTTCTTTAGAAGCAATATTTTCATTTAATTTTTCGATTTCTTCATTTAATGAAATTACCTCTTCACCAATATCAGCAATATTTCTTTTGGTTTGATATATTTTGTTTTCAACATTTTTCTTTTCTTGCTCATTTTGTGCTTGTTGTTGTTTATTTTTTTCGTATTTATCTTGAAATTCTTGTAATTCTTTTTTTAAATCACCTAATGTTTTAGCTTCTACCTTTGGAACATATAAAGTTAGACATACCATACTAACACATATAAATAAACCTAATATCTTTTTCAAAGTATCACTCCTTTAATGATTTTCTAATTTGTTTATAGTTTGGACAATATTTAGAAACTACTTTCCAAAATTCTTTTGAATGATTAAAATGAACTAAATGACTGAGTTCATGTATTATAACATAATCAATAGTTTCTATATTGTAATTAATTAAATTTGAGTTTAAAGTAATAGTTAATGTTTTTCTATTACATACTCCCCATCTTGATGTCATTTTTCGTATTTTTAAATTTGGATAAACAATATCTTCAGTAAAAAGATTGTAACAATAGTCTAATCTGTTTTTAAAAATTGTTTTAATATTGTTTATAAGCCATTGTTCAAAACTTTTATCAGATTTGATTAAAATTGTATCTTCCTTTAATGTTACTTCATCAATCGTCGGTATAATAATTATATCATATTTTCGACCTAAAAAATAGAAGTCTTTCTTCTTTTTGTTTTTTTCCTCGATTTTAGCAATCATTTTACGCAAAAACAATTCGTTTTCTTTAAGTAATTTTTTAATTGTTTTATTGCTTATTAAATAGTTTGTTGTAACATGTATTGTCAAATCATCTTTAACCCTAGTATAAGTATTTTTATTATTTTTTCTTTCTATAAAAACATCATATTCTATTCCATCTAATTCATATTTCATATTAAAATTATATCACTTTGCAATATGTTAGTAAAGAAAAAACGCAATTAAGCGTTTTCATTTGGTTCACTTGGAGTTGGTATAATAGGATTTTCTGGATTAGTTGGGTCAATAGGATCAATTGGTTTGGTTGGTTCTTCTGGTCCAGCTGGCTCAACTGGTTCAACTGGTTCAACTGGTTCAACTGGTTCAACTGGAGTTGTTTTGGTTGGGTAACTTGTTGCATCTAATGGATTAGTATTAGCATCTATTTCCTCTTTGTTTGTAAATCCATCATTATCATAATCTCCTAGTGGGTCTAGTACATATATGGTTCTAGTAACTGACGCTGTATTTTCATAAACATCAGTAATACTATAAGTTATTTTATAAACTCCAGGTACTTTTTCATCTACACTTCCAGTTTTTAAAACACTTTCTAAATTAGTTTTTGTATCAGTTAAATCAACACTAATACTAACTCCAGACTCTTTATAAACTTGATTAGTAAGTAAAATAACATTACTTTCTCCAACCAAGGAAATAGTTGGTTTTTTAATTTCTACTTTACTTGGAATATCAGGCTTTGGTGTTGGTTTAGAAGGAGTATATTCAGTTGGATTTTTAATATCAGTTGGTTCATCATAACTTTTTTCCAATATTTCACCATTTTCAACTCTGTTTATTAAGTCGATTGCATTATTAACTGTTTCTTCTTTTGGTTTCATTACATATAGTTTTTGACTAGGATATGAATATGTATAATCATTTGCATCATAACCATCTAAACTAATTGATGTAACATTCCACTTTGCCATATCATTAAGTTGCATTTTAACTAAATTTGTAATGTCACGTTCTTCCATATTAGTTTGAAAAGTTCCATTTAAATCACTTAATATTTTAGTATATTTTGTTATTATAGCACTACTTGTCATTTTATTGATAAGTCCACTAATTACGGCTTGTTGATTTTCTCCTCTACTTCTGTCGCCACCTGCTAATCCACTCGCTTTTCGCTCTCTTACAAAAGCTAGTGCTTGTTTACCATTTAGGTGATTATATCCTTTAGTAAAGCGATATGTTCCTCCACTTGCTGGTGAGCTTGAAAAATTATATTTTGAATAAACATCTATTCCATCTAACCTATCAACTATTTTAATAACTGAAGAAAAATTAACTTTAAAATAATAACTGATATCAAGTTCTAATAAATCTTCAATTGTTTTCATCGATGTATCAATTCCATATATACCAGCATGTGTTAGTTTATCTTTTAATCCTTTAGTACCACTTATTTGTACATAATAATCTCTTGGTATAGTGATTAATAAAACTTGTTTAGTATTTGGATTAACAACTGCTACAATATTAACATCACTTCTTGATACTGATTTAATACTACCGTATGTATCAATACCTGTTAAATAAATAGCAAATGGTTGATTTGTAACATTTAAATCAACTTTATTTTCTAATTTTGTTTTAATATTGATAGTATAAAGAATTCTAATATCATCATTGTTTTCTTTGTGTTCATCGATTAAATTTTTTTGATTTTCTTCGATTATAATCGCATCATTAGTTTTATTATATAAACTTTCTAATAATTTATCATAATCTTCTAAAGTACTTTTTTCGTATACTAGGCTAGCATCTAAATTTTCAATTGCTTTATTAATACCAGTTAATTCATTTAATACATAACCTATTTTTTTATTTCCTAAATCTTTTAATTCTTGATATGTACTATCCTTTAAAACTAAAACTAAAAAGTTTTCTTCTTTGTAGTTATCTTTTCCAAATCCTTTAAAAAAACCTAAAGTCGAATTTAAATAATAAGTTCCAAAAATTGTAATTAAAACTAATATAAAAGATAATATATATCCCACTATTTTTTTCTTTTTGAACTTTGTAAAGAATAACCCAATTAAAATGTTCCAAACTAATAAAACTACTAATAAAATTATTATATATTTAGTTGGTACCATATTAGATTTTATAACAATTCCCAAAAATATTAATGAAATCAATATTGTAAATATATATATTAATAAATTATAATTAAACTTTTTCTTTTTCACTACAATCACCACTAACTCATTATAACATAGTTTGTGTTTTTTTTGAATCATTATAACTCATTTTATAATTTTTTACTAATTTTTACAAAAATTTTCTTTAAAAATTCAAATATTAACTTAAAGTATTTTATAAATATAATTTATGTGTTCATATATTACAAGTTTTAACTTTGACTTTTTTATCAGTTTTTATTTTAACATTTATAATTATTCAAGCTTTTAACACAAATTATAATACAGTTTTTTATACAAGGAACCAACAAGTGATGATGTACGAGGTTCTAAAAAAATAGTTTTATTCATCATATTTTGCTCTTAAAATGTCTATTCCATGTTTATCTATTAATGCAGTTAGATAATTGATTACATTTTTACTTACTTTATATTTATTTGATAGACTTCCTATTGACATTCCTCCTTTTTTATCAGTATATAAATTTATTTTATCTTCATAAGTTAATTTTGACATATAAAAACCTCGTTTCTCTTATGTCCAAGAAACGGGGTTCATATCACTTTTAACTTTGATTTTTTTATCAGTTTTTATTTTAACATTTATAATTATTCAAGCCAATGGGAAATAGCCTTTGATTCGTTTCACTTCGCCAAGTCTATGGCGCAGACACGACAGCACGGGCAGAAGCGCCGTCGGTGTAACCACCAAAGGAGTAGCTGAAGTAGAACACTCCTGCATTAGTACCAAGGTTGTAGTCGCCCCCACGAGTGAACCAAGGGACGCGCGGGAATGGGAAATAAGCGCTATCTCCGTACCATCCACTTGTTTCCGTTGTCGCATCTCCTGTTTTTCCTGTCTTAATTGTATATTTATCATAATATTTTGCTGCTGGCATTGAACTAAATCCTGCATTAATTATAGTATCATTGTAATTACCCATTACCATTTCAATAGCTCCACCACTCATATCGTAAACACCATAGATATTTCCGGTTGTTGATTGGGCTACATTGGTTTTATATGCATCACTTGTTCCACCACCAGTATAGAAGCTTGAATTATCATTAATCGCTATATCTGTTGTTCTAAGTCCATATTTACTTTGTTTTAAGTATGAACAGTAAAAGTAAACAAAGGAACAACTCAAGAAATCAAAGACTATTTCACAGTAAAATTTGGAAAAACTGGAGGTACTGTTACATGTGAAGTGGCAAATGTAAGTGAACTAGAAGCAGGAGACCACACAGTAAAATGTACAGCAACAGGAACAAATGGAAAAATAGCAGAAGCAAGTGTAAAAATAACAGTAAAAGATGTATTTGCATTAGCAGTAGATAATAGTGGAGCAAATAAACCAATATTATATACAAAAATGATACCAGTAGTGTATGACGGAACAAAATGGGTATATAGTGACGGAAACCAAACGAATTGGTATAACTATACAGATAAACAATGGGCAAATGCAGTTGTATTAAATAGTGGAGTTACTAAAAATGCCGGCGATGAAGTTACTGAAGAAGATGTAGCACTATGGTATGTATGGCTCCCAAGATACAAATACAAAAAGTTTTCAAAAACACCAAAAGAACAAGAAATCAGTGTAACATTTGAAAAAGGAACAAGTACAACAGGAACAGGAGAAAATGTAACTCATCCAGCATTTACGTTTGGAAATACAGAATTAACAGGATTTTGGGTAGGAAAATTTGAAATTAGTACAACAGATAGTGCATGTAATAGTAGTGCAACAAGAGCTAATTGTAATAAAGTATTAACAATGTCAATAAAACCAAATGTGTCAAGTTGGAGATATGCAACTATCTCAAAACATGTAATAGTAGTGCATCAAGTGCTAATTGTAATAAAGTATTAACAATGACAATAAAACCAAATGTGTCAAGTTGGAGATATGCAACTATCTCAAATCATTTCACATCAATACAAAATGCAACAGGAACATATGGAATAAATAATGCAGATTCACATATGCTCAAAAACATAGAATGGGGAGCAGTAGCATACCTAAAGCAAAGTAAATATGGGCTTGGAACAACAGATATAGCAGTAAATACCAATTCAAACTTCTATACTGGTGGAGGAACAAGTGATGCATATAAAACAAAGGTAGCACAATCAACAACTGGAAATATCTATGGAGGTAGCACAATCAACAACTGGAAATATCTATGGAGTATATGATATGTCAGGTGGAGCTTGGGAGAGAGTAATGGGTAACATGAAGAACTCAAGTAATACATTCTATTCAAGTAATACTGGATTTACAACTGCTCTAGATGCAAAATATTATGATAGTTATAAATATGACTCATCAAGTAATAAAACACATGCAAGAGGAAAATTAGGAGATGCAACAAAAGAGACTTTAGCTACTTTTGGAAACACTAGTGGTGGATGGTATTCAGATTACGCTTACTTCCCGAACTCAAGCGTCTCTTGGTTCTCTCGTGGTGGCAGCTACGGCAATGGTACTAATGCAGGGGTGTTCAACTTTTACAGCAGCAATGGTGATGTATACGGCAACGGTTCCGCTCGTGCTGTGTTGTCGGCACCATAGACTTTATAAAGCGAAGCGAAGCAAAGGCTATTTCTCTTTGGCTTGAATAATGAATAAATAATAAAAGTATATATTGTGTAATATAAACACATATATACTTTTTTTCTTTTACTCTTCCTTATTTTGTCGAAATATAGTATAATTATATTGGAGGGATGAATGTGGAACAATTTTTTAAAACATTAACAGAACTAATAAAACAAAGTAAGTATATATTAATTGAAACACATGCTAATCCTGATTTTGATGGATTAGGTTCTGCTATAGCACTACAACAATTTATTAATAAAATAGGAGTAGAAAACTATATTATACTAAACAAAAGAAATATAAATGAATCATTAAAGAAAGCATTTAATTTATTAGATAAAAAAAACATAAAATATCAAACAATTACAAAAACTGAGGCTTTGAAAAATATAGATAGAACTTTATTAATTATATTAGATACACATAAAAAACAAATGTTAGAATGCCCACAAACTGTAGATAAATGTAATAATATAGTTGTTTGTGACCACCACATTAAAAGTAAAGACAATATAAAAAATACAAGCATTAGTTACATAAATTCTAATATGTCTAGTACAGTTGAAATAATAACTAATTACTTAAGATTTGTAAATTTTAAAGTAAATGAAATTATTGCTACATTTTTATTAGTGGGGTTAGAGGTAGATACTAATACATTTAAATTAAAAACAACAGATAAAACTTATGAAACAGCAGCATACTTAACTAAACTAGGTGCGGATAGTATTTTAAAACAAGAATTACTAAAGCAATCAAAGGAATATTATTTAAAAAAGCAAAAATTAATTGAAAAAAGTTTTATGTTAAATAAAAATACTGCTGTTTGTATATTTGATGAAAATATATATGAAAAAAGAGATTTGGCTATTGTAGCTGAAGAATTATTACAATTTGAAAATGTAGAGGCATCTTATGCTATAGGATATGTAAACAAAAATATCATTGGTATAAGTGCTAGATCAATAGGAACAGTTGATGTTGAAGCCATAATGACTAAATTAGGTGGCGGAGGACATATAAATGAAGCAGCTGCTCAATTAGATGGATTAACTTTAAAAGAAGCGTTTGAAAACTTAAAAAAAGTTTTAGAATAAAAAAGGTTAAAAAATTAATAATATTTTTAATATTAAAATATATTAACCAATAAATAAATTTTGTTAGTTAAAAACTAACTAGAAAGATTAATAAATTGTAAATTAGGGATAACTTACAATTTATATTATAAAAGAGGCGATAAAATGAAAATTATTTTTATTGAAAATATAAAAGGAAAAGGAAAAGTAGGAGATATAAAAGAAGTAAAAGATGGATTTGCTGAATTTTTAATCAAAGAAAAAAAAGCAATAATGGCAACTCCTGGCAATATTAAAAGTTATAACAATAAAAAACAAAGAGAAAAAGAAGAAGAAGACGAATTAGTTAATAAGTTAGAAACAGTAAAAGAAAAACTAGAAAAAGAGATAATTAAAATTAAAGTTAAAGTAGGAAAAGAAGACAAAGTATTTGGAAGTGTTAGTAGTAAACAAATATTAACAGCCTTAAAAGAAAAAGGATACAATCTAAATAAAAATCAAATAATAATTAATAATCCTATTTCCTCTTTAGGTTATCATAAAGTAATAATTGAATTACATAAAAGAGTAAAAGCAGTAATTAATGTTGAATTGATAGGTGATTAGATGAAAGAACAAAATATACCACAAAATATTGATGCTGAACAAGCAGTTTTAGGGTCAATGTTTTTATCTAAATTTGCTTTAGAAAAATGTTTAGAAACATTATCCAGTGAATTATTTTATTTAGATAGTCATAGTAAAATATTTACAGTTATAAAAGAATTAAATGAAAATAACCAAGCAGTAGACATGATGACTGTTACAGAAAGTCTAAAAAAAAGAAAATGGTTAGACAATGTAGGTGGAATAGAATATCTAACTAAGGTAGCTAAAAGTGTTCCAACTGCTGCTAATGTAAGTGAATACATTAAAATAGTTGAAGAAAAAGCAATTTTAAGAAGATTAATTGAAGAAGGTACTCAAGTAATAACAGAAGCATATAACTCAACTGAAAGTATCAATGATATTTTAGATAATGCAGAGAGAAAAATATTAAATGTTGTTAAAACAAGACAAGGAACAGAGTTCAGATCAATCCAAGATGTTTTATTTAAAACTCAAAATGATTTGGAAAAATTATCAAAAAATAAGGGCGAATTAACTGGTATAACAACTGGCTATAATAATTTAGATAAAATAACATCCGGCCTACACCCTAATGAATTAATAATCCTAGCAGCAAGACCTGGTATGGGAAAGACTGCATTTGCTCTTAATTTAGCAACTAATATGGCTATTCTAGGGAAAAAAACAGTTGCCATATTTAATATGGAAATGAGTGCGGAACAGCTTGCTATGAGAATGTTATCTTCAGTTGGACAAATTGATAATAATAAATTAAAAACTGGTAATTTACAACACAATGATTGGAAAAAAGTAAACGAAGCAATTAGTAAATTAGCTGATACTAAAATATATATGGACGATACAGCAGGTATGAAAATAAGTGAGATTAGAGCAAAATGTCGTAGATTAGCAACTATGAAAGATGGATTAGATGCTATAATAATTGATTACTTACAGTTAATTCAAGGAAGTGACAGATATAAAGGAAACAGAGTTCAAGAAGTAACAGAAATATCTAGAGCATTAAAAACTTTAGCAATGGAATTACATGTACCAGTAATCGCTTTATCACAATTATCAAGAAGTGTTGAAAGTAAAGGAAGAGCTGATAAACGACCAATTTTAAGTGATTTAAGAGAATCTGGTTCAATTGAGCAAGATGCCGATATCGTAGCTATGTTACACAGAGAAGATTACTACAATAGAGAATTAATTGAAAATGAAAATATTAGTAGAGCAACACTTATCATTGCAAAACACCGTAATGGACCAACTACTGATTTAGATTTTATTTTTAAAACAAATACAAGTACATTTAATGCAACAGAAATAGAAGGTGAATAATGAAAAAATATATACCTTACATTGTAATATTAACAATCACAGTAATATCATTTTTCCTAATTCAAAATTATGGAAAAACAAAATATCCGAACGAATATTATAATGTCTATATTGATGAAAAGTTAATAGGTACTATAAAATCAGAAAAAGAATTAGATGATTATATAGATAAAGTAACTAGTCATTATATCAATGTAGAGACAAAAGAAGATAAATATTATATTTATGAAGACGGAAAGATAAAAGAAGAAACTGCTAATATAATATCTTCTAATAAAAAAGAAAATTTATCTTATGGCGAAGATGAGAATGGTAAATATGTTATTTTGACAACTGAAAAAGGAGAATACATAAATACCGTCTACACGCCAAGTGGTCTTCGAACTGAAAAAATATTAACATATAAAAACAAATTAGATAGTGTAGAAGACATATATAAAAAAATTCAAGACACTAAACCTTTTACAATCAAAGGATATCAATTTACTATAAAAAAAGGTGACAAAACAAAATATATATATGTTACAAATCAAGATATCTTTGAAAAAGCAGTTAATTCATTAATTGAAACTTATGTCGGTGAGGATATTTATAGCAATTATTTAAATGATACTCAAGAAGAAGTTAAAACAACCGGTTCAATTGTTGAAAATGTATATATTGAAGAAGAAATCACTTTTAAAGAAAAACAAATTCCTATTAATGAGGTTATATATAGTGATGAACGTTTATTAGCGCAATATTTATTATTCGGTAATGAACCTAAAACAACAATTTACAAAGTTGGTAAAAATGAAATGATTGAAGATATTGCTTTAAATAATAAAATCAGCACAAAAGAGTTTTTAATTTCTAATCCAGAATATAAAACAGCAAATAGTTTAATTAAAGAAAACAGTGAAGTAAATATCAAAGAAACAAATCCTCAATTAAGTGTTGTAAGTGAACAATATGTCGTTGAAGATAAAATAAATGAATATAAAACAACATATAAATATGATAGTAATAAATACGTTGGTTATACTGAAGTAATTCAAAAAGGTGAGAATGGACTAGAAAGAGTTAGTCAAAGAATAAAAGTGGTTAACGGAAGTACAGTTTATGTTGAACCAAAAGGAAAAGAAGTATTAAAAACAAGTGTTGATAAAATTGTCTTAAAAGGAGATAAATTTATTCCTAATGTTGGAGATTTAACAAACTGGGCTTGGCCTAGTGAAAGTGGATATACAAATACTGATGGTTGGGGATGGAGAATCCATCCAATTACTGGAGAACGTTCTTTCCACTATGGAATTGATATAGCCGGAACAGGTTATAATTCGGATGTTTACTCTGCTAATAATGGAACAGTTGTTGTAGCAAGTAACAGATATGACTTTGGTAATTATATTATAGTTGACCACAATAATGGTTATTATACTTTATATGGTCATATGAACAAGTTTGCTAAAGGAATTAAAGTAGGAACAACAGTTGCTAAAGGACAATTAATAGGTTATGTTGGTTCAACTGGATATTCAACTGGTCCACATATTCACTTTGAGGTATGGAAAGATTGTCGTTATTGTAGAGTTAGTCCATGGAGCATTTACCGATGAAGTTTAGTGTATTAGCAAGTGGTTCTAAAGGAAACTCCACATTTATAGAAACAAATGAAACAAAAGTATTGATAGACTTAGGTATGAGTAGTTTATATATTGAAAAAAAATTATTTTGTTTAGGGATAAACCCTAGTGAAATAAACGCAATATTTATAACTCATACCCATGTCGATCATATAACCGGTTTAAAGGTATTTTTAAAAAAATATAAAACAAAAGTATATTTAACTAATAAAATGTATGAAGAATTAAAAGATATAGTAAATAACTATTGCATAATAAATGAAGGTGTTTCTATAAATGATTTAGAAGTAAAAACATTTAAGACTTCTCATGATGCCTCTGATTCCTTAGGATTTATCTTAAAAAACAATAATCAAGAATTAGTTTATATAACAGATACCGGTTATATTAATTCTAAAAATCACGAATTATTAAAAAATAAAGACTGTTATATAATTGAAAGCAATCATGATGTTTCAATGCTTATGAATAACCCACATTACCCACATCACATTAAAATTCGTATTTTAAGTGATAAAGGACATTTATCAAATATAGATTCAGCAAATTATATGAATATATTTTTTGGAGAAAAAACTAAACAAGTAGTATTAATTCATTTAAGTGAAAATAATAATACTAAAGAATTAGCTTATAGTACAATGAGAGATAAATTAAATGAAAACATAAAAATTACTATAAGTAGTCAAGATGAAGAAACAGAGTTGTTGGAAGTATGAAATTAATATGTGTAGGTAAAATAAAAGAAAATTATTTAAAAGATGCTATAAATGAATACTTAAAAAGATTAAGTAAATATACCAAATTAGAAGTAATAGAACTAAAAGATAGCAATATTAACGATGAAGAAGAACTAATTTTAAAACACATAAACAATAATGATTTTGTTGTCACATTAGAAATAGAAGGAAAGATGTTGAGTTCAAAAGAGTTATCAAAAAAATTAGAAGAATGGTTTATAAATAGTTATAATATTGTATTTGTTGTTGGAGGCTCTTGTGGGTTATCAGAAAATGTAAAAAAAAGAAGTAATTATAAAATTTCATTTTCTAAATTAACATTTCCTCATCAATTATTTAGAGTTATTTTATTAGAACAAATATATAGAAGTTTTAAAATAATAAATAACGAAACATATCACAAATAGGCTTTAGACCTATTTTTTTAAAATTTTATTAATAAGAATGTATAAATTACTAAAAACTAACCAATATGAAATAGGTGAAATATGAAAAAGACAATATTTTATATTATAATAGTTGCAGTAATTTATTTTTTAATAGGAGCAGCGACAAGTTATGCTATTCCAAATACAAATATAAGAATTAGAGTAATTGCTAATTCTGATAGTAAATATGATCAAAATATAAAAATGAAAGTAAAAGAAGAAATACAATACGATTTATACAACTTATTAAAAGATACAAAAGGAATAGATGAAGCAAGAAAAATAATTAACAATAATTTAACCAATATTGATTATAAAATATCAAACGTGTTAAAAGCGAATAATTATCCATTAGATTATAAAATTAATTATGGATTAAATTACTTTCCTAGTAAAGAATATAAGGGAGTAACTTATGAAGAAGGATATTATGAATCATTAGTAGTAACCTTAGGAGAAGGAAAAGGCGCTAATTGGTGGTGTGTTTTATTCCCACCATTATGCTTAGTAGAAGCAAGCGATAATTCTCAATCATCAAATGATATTGAGTATACATCATATGTAAAAGAGTTATTTGACAAGTACTTGTAAAATAAAACTCTTTTTTTTTAAAGAAAAATATTATATAATATAATTGGTGATTATGATGAATGAAAGTTATAGTTTTATTAAAAATTTAAATCTTAAGTATAATGATAGTGTAGTAGTTGGAGTATCTGGTGGTCCAGATTCAATGGTATTGTTATATTTATTAATAAAACTTAAAAAATCAATGGATATTCAAATCATTTGTGCCCATGTAAATCATAATGTAAGGAAAGAAAGTGTCGACGAAGAAAAATTCGTTTGTGAATACTGCAGACAAAACGGAGTAATATTTGAAAGCATGACAATTGAAAATTATGGAGATGATAATTTTCACAACGAAGCAAGAACAATTCGTTACAATTATTTTGAAAAATTAGTTTTAAAATATCATGCGAAATATTTATTTACCGCCCATCACGGCGATGATTTAATGGAAACTATTTTAATGAGAATTACAAGAGGTTCTACATTGAGAGGTTATAGTGGATTCTCAAGAGTAATTAATAGAGATGGTTATAAAATAGTAAGACCATTAATTAATTTAACTAAAGATGAAATTGCCAATTTTGCTAACGAAAATAATATTAAATATGTCATTGATTCTTCAAACTTAAAAGATAAATATACTAGAAATCGTTATCGTAAGTATGTATTACCACAATTAAAAAAAGAATCTCCAAATGTTCATTTAAAATTTTATAAGTTTAGTCAAACTTTATTAGAATATGATGATTATGTTTCAAAACAAACCGAAAAAATAATTAACAAAGTATGTCCACAAAATATATTAAATATTGAAGAATTTTTAAAATTAGAGCATATTATTCAAATGAAAATAATATATCATATGTTAGAAAATATTTATCAAGATGATTTGATGTTAATAACAAATAGGCATACAAATTTAATTTATAATCTTATTTTATCTGACAAAACAGATACTGAAATTCATTTGCCAAATAATATTGCTGGAGTTAAATCATATAATAATTTTTTCTTACAACCTATTACTAATACCGATGCTTATGAAATTGAAATATCTACATATGTAAATTTACCTAATGGAAAAAATATTGAAGTGGTTAAAGCAAGTGATTCTGATGGAAATGATATATGTAGATTAAACACAAAAGAACTAACACTTCCTTTATATGTAAGAACGCGTCGTGATGGCGATAAAATGGCAGTAAAAGGAATGTTAGGAAGTAAAAAAATTAATGATATATTTACAGATTGTAAAGTTAATATGAATAATCGAAAAATGTGGCCAGTTGTTATGGATAGCGCAGATAATATAGTTTGGTTACCAGGATTAAAAAAATCTAAATTTAATAAAACAAAAGACGAAAAGTATGATATAATACTTAAGTACTATTGAGAAAGGAGATTTTATGAATAAAAAAGATATTAAAAAAGGCCTTATTCCATATTTCTTTTTACTATTAATTGTTCTTGGAGTTATTTATTTTTATAATATTTCTAACAAAAAAATAAATAATCTTTCTTATGAACAATTTAAAGATGGATTAGATAATAGTGATATTACTGAAGTTGTAATCACACCAAGAAGTAGTGCAGGAGTATATGAAATTCAAGGTAAATTTAAAGATTATGCTCAAAATGAGACATTTTACTTAAAAGTTCCATTAAGTGAACAATTTGTTGCAAAATTATTAGAGGCAGAAGATTCATATGATTTTAAAATAACAACTCAAGCAGACCCTGGTTCAAGTACTTTCTTACTATTTTTAGTTAATATATTACCAATGGTAATTATATTAGGAGCAGGATTCTATTTTGTAACTAAGCAAATGGGCTCAGCTAATAAATCAATGGATTTTGGAAGAAGTAGAGCAAGACTTAATGAAAATGCTAATAAAGTAACATTTGAACAAGTTGCTGGATTAGATGAAGAAAAAGAAGAAGTTGCTGAATTAATTGATTTCTTAAAAAATCCTAAAAAATTCCAAAGATTAGGTGCAAGAATACCTAAAGGAGTTTTATTGGTAGGCCCTCCAGGAACAGGAAAAACATTGCTTGCAAGAGCAGTTGCTGGGGAAGCTAATGTACCATTTTATTACATAAGCGGTTCAGAATTTGTTGAGTTGTTTGTTGGAGTTGGTGCAAGTCGTGTTAGAGATATGTTTAAACAAGCAAAGCATAATGCACCATGTTTAATTTTTATAGATGAAATCGATGCTGTCGGACGTCAAAGAGGAGCAGGTCTAGGCGGTGGACATGATGAAAGAGAGCAAACATTAAATCAATTATTAACGGAAATGGATGGATTCGGAGCAAACGAAGGAATAATTATTATTGCTGCTACAAATAGACCAGATGTCCTAGATCCAGCCTTACTTCGTCCAGGAAGATTTGATAGACAAGTAACAGTTAATCTACCAGATGCTAAAGGAAGAGAAGAAATATTAAAAGTTCATGCAATCGGAAAAACATTTGCTAAAGATGTTGAACTAAAAAATATTGCTCAAAGAACAGTAGGATTTAGTGGAGCAGATTTAGAAAACTTATTAAATGAAGCAGCCCTACTTGCTGTTAGAAGAAACAAAAATGCGATTACAATGCAAGAAGTAGATGAAGCCCACGATAGAGTATTGATGGGACCAGCTAAAAAATCAAAAAAATATACAGAAAATGATAAAAAATTAGTTGCATACCACGAAGCAGGTCATGCTGTATTAGGTATTAAGTTGGATGGAGCAAATGATGTCCAAAAAATTACAATAATTCCAAGAGGCTATGCCGGTGGATACACAATGATGTTACCAAAAGAAGAAAGATTTACTTCTACTAAAAAAGAATTATTAGAAAGAATTACTGGTTTACTTGGAGGTCGTGTTGCTGAAGAATTAGAATTTAATGAAGTAACAACCGGTGCTCATAACGATTTTGAACAAGCAACAAAAATAGCAAGAGCTATGGTAACAGAATATGGTATGAGTAGTTTAGGACCAGTTCAATTAGAACAAAATGAAGGAAGCGTTTTCCTAGGAAGAGATTATAATAAATCTCGTAATTTCTCAGGTCAAGTAGCCTATGAAATAGACCAAGAAATGCGAAAAATAATTGATGAATGCTATAAAAATGCCATTAAAATAATCAAAGAAAATAAAGATTTACTTGATTTAATTGCTAATACTTTAATTACAAATGAAACATTAACAAAAGAACAAATTGATTACTTAGTAGAACACAAGACCCTACCACCAGTAATTGATACTGAATTAACTTTTGAAGAACTAAAAGCATTAGCCAAAGAAAAGAAAATTAAAGGCTATACAAAAATGAATAAAGAAGAATTAATTAAAGCATTAGATGAGAAATAAGAGAAATCTTATTTCTTTGTGTAATAAGGAGAATTTATGGAAATAACAAGTAAAACATTAAAAGCATATAAAGAATTTTTAGGTTATAAAAATAAAATTGATTATGAATTAAAAGAAAAAGGATTATATGGAATAGATATATTGTTAATGAGTTATAGTGTTCATGATACTATTGATTTTTTACAAGAAAATTCAGAAACTTTTAGAATTTTAACCATCACAGATAATTCTAAAATTGATGAGTTTTATAAATATTTTATTTCACTAAAAAATAGATATCAACAAGAAATAAATTTACCAGATAGACAATCATTACTCTTATTAATTAGTAAATCAAAGCAAAATTCTAAAATAGTTTTTCCTAAACACAACATTAGTTTTGTAAATACTGAAAATAGAGAAGAATATATAAATAGAATTATAAGAAGATTAAAAGACTGTGTTAATTTATATTATTCAGCTTATTATGATCAAGAAATTTTTGCTGAGTTGTCAAATGGAGAATATACATATTTAAAATTTTTAGAAGAGAATCTTCCTCATATATTAGGAATAAATAAAAATCAAATACTCATGAATAGCGAAGCAAAAAGAGTTTTAAATATACCACAAACAGAAATGCCAGATATAATAGTTTCAAAAAATGGTTTTTATCACCATAAAGAAAAAAGAAATACTACTAGTTCAATTGCAATTTTAGAAAAAATCATAGCAGATTTAGAAACAAATCAAGATATTGTTAATGCTTCTTTTGATGCAATAGTTAAACAAGAAAGTAAAGAAAAAGGTACGTTATCAAAAGAGCAATTTGCAAAAAAAACTAGTACTCAACTATTGCCATTTGATAAAATTGATTTAAAAACACGCGCATTCATGAGTGATACTCCATATACTAAAGTGTCAACAATTGTTCCACTAGCGCCAGGAGAAAAATTAACAACACAAAATGATAGAGCAAGCCAAGTTAAAATATCAAAAAGTTCATTAACAAGTATTGATAATAGTAAAACAGTTTTATTAGAAAACGGAAAAATTAAACTTGAAAGAGGCTCAGATTATGTTTTTACAGGTTATGTACCACACAGTAGAGAGGAAGGAAATGTTCCTGTATCATTAATTGTTGCTGAAAATGAAAGTATAGGAATGTACGCTAAAAAATTTAAAGGACAAAAACCTCATAACATTGTAAGTATTAATAACCCTAAAAATGGTTCAAACACCATTTTCTCACCACAAGAACAATTTGAAATGTATTTAAGTTTATTGACAGACTTTAACGGAGGGATGGATTTAAACGATTTATATCAAGAGTTAATACAATTTGCTAATAGCTATGAAGCAAGAGTAGCAGAACAAATGAATAATAAAGGAAAAAACAAATAATAATTAATTCTCAGGGCTTTTAACCCTGAGTTTTTATATAAGAATAAATAAAAATACATATCTAGACAACTATAAAAAAAAATATTATAATATTTTAAAAGATTTAATAATTTATTAAATGGGAAATAATGAGGAGTTGGTTTTATGAACACAACAGGAATAATAATAATTATTATATTTTTGATGCTACTTTTTATATGTACTATAATAATTAAGAAAGTTGTATCATCAAGTGAAAATATAGAAAAATTAAAAAAAATAAATGAAAATTATTGTTTTAAACAATATGATTTAAAAGTATTTATAATAAAACACAGAACAAAATCACTTTCAGCTTTAAGAAAGCTTAGTTTTGATGATGTAGTATTATATAATATTGAAAATAATATTAAACTTTTAAGAGATAATATAGAGAAAATGATTTTAAATAAGCAAAAATATAAAGAATATCTAAATGAGTATAATAATTTTAAAAATGAAATCGAATTAAACTCGGATAAATCTATTTTTTCAAAAATTGAAAAAATAGCTATACAATTTACGAAAATATCAAATCGATTTGATATAATTGTTAAAATGAAATTGTATTATAAGAGTCCAAAAGGAAGAAATTATTATCAAAAGAAAAAGAAACTTAAGGGTAAAGATTTAATCGAATATTATAACATATGGAAAAAAAAGAAAGGTTATCAAATAAGCGCAAAATTTGAAAGGTCTAAGATGAGTGATAGCATAAGATATGATGTTTTAAAAAGGGATAATTTTAGTTGCAAAATTTGTGGTGCTACTAGCAGGGAAGGTGCAAAATTGCATGTTGATCACATCATTCCTGTATCAAAAGGTGGTAAAACTGAAATGAATAATTTACAAACGTTATGTGAAAGGTGTAATTTAGGAAAAAGCAATAAATAAAAAAGGTTTAGGTAGTTAAGACTAAATCTTTTTCACTTTAGATTTATCTTTTCGTATTATAACAATACAAAATAAACAACTAGACAACTATAAAAAAAAATATTATAATTATTTAGGTGGTTTTATGAGAGTGATTAGTGGGAAATATAAAGGAAAAATATTAAAAGGTTTTAACATTGAAGGAACAAGACCAACGATGGATAGAGTTAAAGAATCAATGTTTGCTCTAATTCAAAATCAAGTTAAAGCTAGTGTAGTGTTAGATTTATTTGCAGGAAGTGGGCAATTAGGAATAGAAGCTTTAAGTAATTATTGTGATAAGTGTTATTTTATAGATAATAATAATATAGCAATTGAAACGATTAAAGAAAATACAAAAGGTATTGATAATGCAATAATTATAAAAAGTGACTACAAAAAATACTTAAACGAAACAAATATTAAATATGATATCATTATCCTAGATCCCCCATATAAATCTAATTATATAAAAGAAATCATAGACATTATAGACGAAAAAAAATTATTAAATCAAAATGGAATTATAGTATGTGAAACGGATTTTCCTTTAGAAATAAGTAGAAAAGTTTATAAATCAAAAAAATATGGACAAAAATATATTCAAATATACTACTAAACACTATCTAAAAAAAATAATTTATGGTAAAATATTGTTATAGAAAAGCGGTGAATAAAATGGGTAAAATAATCGCGTTAGTTAATCAAAAAGGTGGAGTTGGAAAAACTACCACTAGTATTAATTTATCTGCGTCATTAGGGGTGTTAGGTAAAAAAGTTTTATTAGTTGATTTAGACCCACAAGGTAATAGTACAACAGGAGTAGGAGTCGACAAAGGAAGTAAAAATAAAAGTATATATGATTTATTAATAGATAATGCTACCATTAATGAGGTAATAGTAAAAACAAAGTTTAAAAATTTGTATATAATACCAGCTACAATCAATTTAGCAGGTGCTAATATAGAACTTATGGAAAAAAGTAGTTTAGACCCAAATTTTAATAAAGTAGGGCAATTAAAAAAATATTTAGAACAAATCAGAGATGAATTTGATTATATAATTATCGATTGTCCCCCATCATTGGAAATTCTTACAACGAATGCCTTGGCAGCAGCCAATTCTGTTATTATACCTGTACAATGTGAATTTTTTTCCTTAGAAGGAGTTTTACAACTATGTAATTCAATTAGAATTGCTAAGAAAAACTTAAATCCAACACTAGATGTTGAAGGGGTATTGCTTACAATGTTAGATAGTAGAACTATTTTAGGATTAGAAGTAGTAGAAGAAGTTAAAAAATACTTTAAAGAAAGGGTATATGATACTATTATTCCAAGACTTGTAAGACTTTCAGAAGCTCCAAGTCATGGGAAACCGATTTTAGTATATGATCCTAAAAGTAGAGGAACAGTAGCATATCTAAGTTTAGCCAAAGAGGTGATTGAAAGAAATGGAAACTAAAAAAAGAGCTTTAGGCAGAGGTTTAGAACAATTATTTAATAATGAAAATTTAGACTTTGACAGTATTGAAAAAAAAATATATGAAGGAGTTACTAACGAAGAAATAGTTTATTTAAACTTATCTGATTTAAGACCAAATCCTTATCAACCAAGAAAAGTATTTAATGATGAAGCATTGTCTGAATTAGCTGAATCAATAAAAGAAAATGGAGTTTTCCAACCAATTATCGTTAAAAAAAGTATAAAAGGCTATGAAATAATAGCTGGTGAGAGAAGATACCGTGCATCAATTTTAGCCGGAAAAACAAATATTCCAGCTATTATTAGAAACTTCACTGAAGAACAAATGATAGAAATAGCCTTATTAGAAAATTTACAAAGAGAAAATTTAAGTGCTATAGAAGAAGCAATGGCTTACAAAAATATGTTGGAAAAACTTAATCTAACTCAAGAACAATTAAGTAAAAAAGTAAGTAAAAGTAGAAGTCATATAACAAATATGTTGGGGCTTTTAAGATTACCAAAAGAAGTTCAAGATATGATTATTAGTAATAAGTTAACGATGGGACATGCTAGAGCTTTAAGTAAGTTAGAAAACGAAGAACAAATAATCGAAATGGCAAATAAAATAGTAAATGAAAAATTACCAGTTCGTGAAACAGAAAAAGAAACTAACGATTTTGAGAAAAAAATAAAAATAAGAAGACAAAAAGAAGAAAACAAAGATTATCGTTATGTAGAAGATTTACTTAGAGACAAATTAGATACAAAAGTAAAAATTAAAGATAAAAAAATAGAAATTTCATTCAATAATGTTGCTGATTTAAACAGAATATTAGAAATTATCGATGTAAAGGAATGATTTCATGGATAAAATTTTAACAAAAGAGATAATCGCTCCTATATGTATTATCATAGGAGCTATTGTTTTAATTAATATTATAAATAAAATAATAAAAAAAATATTTTCAAAAAAAATAAACAAAAATCATAAAAAACAAGAAACGGTTTGTAAATTAATTGGAAATATAGTTAAATACTTAATTATTATAATAGCAATTATGATGATTTTAGAAGTATTTGGAATAGATACAAAATCACTAATTGCTTCATTTGGAATTATTGGATTAGTTGCAGGGCTTGCTCTACAAGATATGATAAAAGACTTAATAGCAGGAATTGTAATGGTATTTGAAAATTCATATAATGTTGGAGATTATGTAAAAATTAATAATTTTATTGGAACTGTAATAGAATTAGGAGCAAAATCTACAAGAATAAAATCAGATACAGGAGAAGTAAAAATAATTAATAATGGCTCAATAACTGAAGTCATTAATTATAGTATTTATGATTTATCGGTTATAGTTGATATTGATGTTTCATATGATTCTGATTTATTAAAAGTTCAAAAAGTTTTAAATGATTTTTGCAAAAATGTTAGAAAAGAACTTGAAGATGTTACTGATGATATTAAATTATTGGGGGTTCAAGAATTAAAGGAAAGTGGAATATCTTTTAGAATATTAGCTCCAGTAAAACCAGGTTCTCAATATAAAGTAAAAAGAGAATTAAATATGTTATTAAAATTAGAATTGGATAAAAACAATATTATTATTCCTTATCCTCATATGGTGATTGCAAATGAATAATGTATATAGTTTAAATGATATAGTAATTATGAAAAAGCCACATCCTTGTGGAACAAACGAGTTTAAAATAACAAGAGTAGGAGCAGACATTAAAATAAAATGCATAAAATGTGGAAGAACAATAATGTTAACTAGAATAGAATTTAATAAAAAATTAAAGAAAGTAGTAAAATAGGAGGGTGTATGACTAAGAAAAAAGAAAAAAAGACTTTTAGTCCGATTATAACCTTATCACTATTGATTGTAATTACAATGATAGTAACATCGGCTTTATCTCTTTTAAATGTCGAAGGAAGTAAAACGGTAATTGAGGGAAATACACTAGAAACTTCGATTGTAGTTGTAAATAATATATTTACTAAAAATGGATTGACCAATTTCTTTGGTAACATAATTACTAATCTTCAATTACTAAAACCATTAGTTTTAATTATATTATCATTAATGGCTACAAGTATATTAAAAACAAGTGGTTTACTAAAACATTTATTTAAACCATTAAAAAAAGTAAACCCTAAATATATAACACTGATTGTAGTTTTTGTAGGTTTTATATCAAGTTTTATAGGAGAGTATAGTTATATAATATTACTTCCTATAGTTCCTATATTGTATCTTTATTTAAATAAAAATCCTATTTTAGGTATAATTACTTTATTTTTAGGTATAACTTTAGGTTATGGAACAGGTATGTTTTATAACTACGAAAACTATATTTTAGGTACTTTAACTCAAATTTCTGCTACAATTGATGTTGACCACACATATAAACATACATTATACTCTAATATCTATATTATGTTAGCGTCGACAATTTTAATAAGTATTTTATTATCGATTGTTATAAATAAAAGATTATTACCAAAATATAGCGAAAAATATGAATATGATGACGAATTAGTAACATCAAAAAAAGGCTTAATTTCAAGTTTAATTGTACTTTTAATATCAATTGTAATATTAACTGTTATGATTTTGCCTAGATTTGGAGGAATTTTACTAGATAGTAGTCAAAATACCTTTGTAGCAAAACTATTAGGAACTACTGCTCCATTTCAACAATCATTTATATATATTTACCTGTTAATCGTTTCATTTATGGGGTTAACCTATGGCATTATTACTAAAAATTTTAAAAATAATCATGAATTTGGTTTAGGCTTTACCGAAGAATTTAATAAAGTTGGTTATTTATTTGCAATGATGGTTTTAATATCTATATTATCAGGAATTATTGATTGGACCAATATAGGTGTTGTTATAACAACAAAATTAATTAATTTATTAGTAGTATTAAATTTTTCAGGATTTTCTTTAATAGTTCTAGCATTTATTTTTATAATTTTAATGACTATATTGATGCCTAATAATTTACAAAAATGGACTTTAATATCGCCACTTATTATACCACTATTTATGAGAGCAAATATTAGTCCAGATTTTACGCAATTTTTATTTCAAGTCGCAAGTGGAATTGGTTCTTCTCTCACACCGTTATTCATATATTTTATAATTATGTTAGGTTTAATGCAAAAATATGACGAAGAAGATTTAAGTGTATTTAAAACACTTAAAATGATGTTACCAATAATATTATTGACAACCTTGTTTTGGTTATTATTAATAATGTGTTTTTATGTAGTAGGACTTCCTATTGGTATTGGAACATCTATAACAATGTAAGGAGGTATAATATGGGATTGACAGCGGGAATTGTAGGACTCCCTAATGTTGGAAAGAGTACACTTTTCAATGCTATAACAAAACAAAAAATATTGTCAGCAAATTATCCTTTTGCAACAATCGAACCAAATGTTGGGATGGTAATAGTACCAGATAAAAGACTAGACTTTTTAAATGAATTATATCAACCAAAAAGTTTAGTTCCAACAACATTTGAATTTACTGATATTGCTGGATTAGTAAAAGGTGCAGCAAATGGCGAAGGACTAGGAAATAAATTTTTAAGCCATATTAGAGAAGTTGATGCTATAGTTGAAGTAGTAAGATGCTTTGATGACTCTAATATTATTCATGTTGAAAATACTATAAATCCGGTTAAAGACATAGAAATAATCAATGTTGAATTAATTTTGGCTGATTTAGAAGTAATTAACAATAGATTAAATAAAGGAGCTAAAAAAGCAATAATGTCAAAAGACAAAGAAGGTTTAAAAGAAGTAGAAGTTCTAGAAAAAATTAAAGAAGGATTATTAAAAGATTTTCCAATTAGAAGAATGGAATTAGATGAAAACGAATTAAAAATAATTAAACCATTTAATTTTTTAACAGCTAAACCAATAATTTATATGGCAAATGTAAGTGAGAATGATTTAAAAAAAGATAATGAATATGTCTTAGCAGTTAAAGGTTATGCAAGCAGCGAAAAAGCAAAAGTAATTAAAGTATGTGCGAAAATCGAAGAAGAATTAAGTGAACTACCTGATGAAGAAAAAAATTTGTTCTTAGAAGAATTAGGAATCGAAGAAGGTGGTTTAGATAAACTTATTAAAGCAACATATAATCTATTAGGATTAGCTACTTATTTTACTGCTGGAACTGACGAAGTTAGAGCATGGACATTTAAACAGGGCATGAAAGCCCCACAATGTGCCGGAATTATTCACAGTGACTTCGAACGTGGTTTTATTAGAGCAGAAGTAATGAGTTATGATGCTTTAGAAAAATATGGTAGTGAGAAAATGGTTAGAGAAGCAGGTAAAATGCGACTTGAGGGAAAAGATTATATAATGCAAGATGGAGATATTTGTTATTTTAGATTTAATGTGTAGAAAGCGTTTGCTTTCTTTTTTTTAAAACAAATCATTAATATTAATAATATCTAATAATACAATTAAAGTAGGAAATATGGTTAATGTTTAAAGTATACAAATTGTAATAAATTTAAGAATATTTATAAAAAAAGTTTACAAAATTCAATAATTTTGTTATAATCTAAAGCGAGTAAGAAAATTACTCCTTGCTTTGAAGAAAAGCCAATAGACCATAAGGAGGTGTAAGAATGCGTAAATATGAAGTTATATTTATTGTAAGACCAACTGTTAGTGAGGAAGAATATAAAACAGTATGTGAAAAATTCTTAAATGTATTAACTAGCAATGGCGCTAACAAAATTGACGAAAAAGATATGGGTCAAAAAGAATTAGCTTATGAAATTAATAATTTCAAATCAGGATTCTATCATTATTTTGTAGTTGAAGCAAATAACGATGCTGCTATTAATGAATTTGATCGTCAAGCTAAAAATAGTTCTGATATCGTTCGTCACATGATTACAAAAATTGAAGACTAAGAAAAGAGGTAAAATATGAACAAAGTAATGTTAATCGGAAGAATAACAGCAAAACCTGAACTTCGTTATACACCATCAAATGTACCGACAACAAGATTCTCTGTTGCAATCAATAGAACATTTACTAATGCTAATGGAGAGCGAGAAACTGATTTTATAAACGTTGTTGTATGGCGTAAACAAGCTGAAAATGTTTGTAATTACCTAAATAAAGGAAGTCTTGTAGCAATCGAAGGAAGACTTCAAACAAACAATTATACAGATAAAGATGGTAATAAAAGATATTCTATGGAAGTTGTAGCAGACAATGTACAATTCTTAGAAAGTAAGACACAAAGTCAATCTAGAATTAATGAACCAACTCCATATGATTTCGAACCACAAACAAATAATGTAAATGTTGATGATGACCCTTTTGCTGATTTTGGCGATAGTGTGTCAATCGACGATAATTTTTTAGATTAAGGAGGAAAACATGGCAGAATTCTACCGTAAAAAGAAAAAAGTTTGCCAGTTATGTGCCGGAAAAACAATCGATTACAAAGATATTGAAAGTTTAAAAAGATTCGTTAGTATGGATAAAGGTAAAATCTTACCAAGAAGAATTACAGGAACTTGTGCTAAACACCAACGCCAAGTTGCTAATGAAATTAAGAAAGCACGTTTTATAGCAATCTTACCGTTTACTAAAAAGTAGGCGGTTTTTTCTTTTTTAAAATTATAGTTTACAAAATCGTTCAAATATAATTGTGTATATATTAATACAATAAACATAATAATACAATAAAAAAACATGTTGACTAAAATAAAATGTTGTTGTATAATTTATTTAGTTTTGTTGATGAAGAAATTATCTAAGTAGTAATTTAGAATTCTATACAGGGAATTATGGTCACTGACTGAGAGCCATTTTAGAGAGTCTATATTATGAATTTCAATAATGGAGTCAAATCGTGATGAGCGTTATTCTATAGAGTGCTAAGAAATTAGAAAAAAGGTGGTACCGCGGATTTAATAGTGATTCGTCCTTTATGGTTACCACTATTTTTTTATTTTAAAGGAGAATATTATGGAAGAAAGATTAGAAGAAATTAAAACAAAAGGATTAGAAAAAATAAACCAAATCAAAGCAATCGAAGAGGTACAAGAAATTACTAGAGAACTAACTGGTAAAAAAAGTGAATTAAATGATATTTTAAGAACCATGGGTAGTTTATCTGATGATATGAAAAAGACTATTGGTATTAAGACAACAGAAATTAAAAATTTATTTACGTCAAAATTAAAAGATAAAGAAGAAGAATTAATAAATGCTAAAAGTGTTGTTGATGTACCACTAGATTTAACAATTCCAGGAACTAACATTTCTAATGGTTCACTACACCCAATAACACAAATGTGTTATGATTTAAATGAAGCCTTTTTATCTTTAGGATTTGAGGTTTATAGTGAAGATGATATTAGTAGTGAAAAATTTGCTTTTGATAATTTAAATTTCCCGGCTGATCACCCAGCAAGACAATCTATGGATACATTTTGGGTAGAAGGAACAGAAGATAAATTAGGAAATGAAAGACTATGTTTAAGACCACATCTAACAGGTGGTTCAGTTAGATATTTATTAAAACACGGCGCTCCTGCAAGATTTGTATATCCAGGAAGAGTTTATAGAAATGAAAATACTGATGCAAGACACGAAAGAGCATTTTTCCAATATGAAGCATTAATAGTAGATAAAAATATTTCATTTTCTTCAGGTATGGTAATGATACAAACAATTTTAGAAAAAGTATTCGGAAGAAAAATTAATGTTCGTATGCGTGAAGGGTTCTTCCCATTTACTGAGCCAGGATATGAAATAGATATGGAATGTTTAGTGTGTGGTGGAAAAGGATGTAAAGTATGTAATCACAATGGTTGGATTGAAGTTATGCCAGGTGGGGTAATTCATCCAAATGTTTTAAAATCAGCTGGATTAAATCCAGAAGAGTGGACAGGATTTTATATCAATATTGGTTTAGACAGATTAGTAATGATGCGTTATGGTGTGGATGATGTAAGACTTTTCCACAGTGCAGATTTAAGATTTTTAAAACAATTTAAATAGGAGGTTAAAAATGAAAGTATCATTAAATTGGGTAAAAAAATATGTTGATTTAAAAGAAGATTTAACACCAAAACAAATAGCTTATGACTTAACTTTAAGAACAGTTGAAGTAGAAAGTGTAGAAAATACAAAAGATAAATTTCACGATATAGTAGTAGGTAAAATATTAGAAGTAAAAGAGCATCCAAATGCAGATTCCCTAAGAATTTGCATAACAGATATCGGTGAAGAAGAACCTGTACAAATCGTATGTGGTGGTTCTAATCTATATTCTGGTGAATATGTAGTAGTATCTAAACCAGGCTCAGAAGTTTATTGGCACGGACAACCAGATTTAGTTAAAATAAAAAGAACAAATATGCGTGGAGTTTCATCATATGGAATGATATGTGGAGCAGAAGAAGTATATCTAGAAAATATATTCCCACCAAAAAGTGAAGATGAAATCGTAGACTTAAAGGGAATAGAATGTAGGGTAGGACAAAATATAGCAGATTTAATTTGCATGGATGATGTCGTACTAGAAATAGATAATAAATCTCTAACAAATAGACCAGATTTATGGGGACATTATGGAATTGCAAGAGAATTATCAGCTATTTATGACGCACCACTAAAAGAATTACCAAGTGTAAAATTAGATGAAAATCTACCAAAATATGATGTAGAAATCAAAGATGAAAGTAAATGTTATAGATATGCTGCTATTGAAATAGAAAATGTATATGATAAACAATCACCAATGTGGATGCAAGCAAGCTTAATTAATGCAGGTATGAGACCAATTAATGCCATTGTTGATATTACTAACTATGTTATGTTAGCAACAGGACAACCACTACATGCATTCGATAGAACTCATGTTGATGGAAATAAAATTATTGTAAGAAACGCTAAAAAAGATGAAGAATTACTTTTGTTAGATAATAATACAATTAAATTAACTGAAGATGATTTAGTTATAAGTGATGTTAATAATGCAATAGCGTTAGCAGGTATTAGAGGCGGTAAAAAAGATTCCATTTTAAAAGAAACAACAGGTATAGTTTTAGAAGTTGCCAACTTTACTGCTAAAACAATAAGAAAAACAGGTAAAAGATTTGATGAAAAAACAGATGCTTCTATAAGATATGAAAAAAATATCGATACAGAAAGAGTAGAACAAGGAATTTCTCTTGCTCTAGAATTATTTAAAAAATTATTCCCTGAGTCTAAAGTTGTTTCTTATAATGATGTAAATCCAGTTAAAACCCAAAGAGAAGTAATCGATGTTCCAGAAGAATTTTTAAATGTTAGATTAGGAAAAATATTACCTAAAGATACTATTTTAAAAGTATTAACTAAACTAGGATATGATGTAGAATATAAAAATAAAATATATCATGTAATAGTTCCAGTATACCGTTCAACAGGAGATGTATACCTTAAAGATGACGTAATGGGAGATATTGCAAGACTGCTTAGCTTTGAAAGTTTTGAACCAAAACCATTAACAATTAAGTTTGAACATGCAGTTTTACAAAATAAAGTTTTATTAGAACAAAGATTAAAACAATATTTAGCTTATAGATGTGGTTTTAACGAGATATTTACATATCCTTGGATAGATGAAAAATATATTAATGCTGCATCTATTGATAAAGATAACTCAGTTAAATTAGCAACCCCACCATCTCCTAGTGAAGCATATTTAAGAAGCTCACTAGTTCCAGGAATGCTAGAAGCAATATCTAAAAACTTAAGATATTATAATGATTTTAGATTATTTGAGATGGCTCAAGTATTTGAAAAAGGTGAATACCACGAATCTTGTGAAGAAGAAACATTACCAATTCATAAAAAATTATTAACAGCCACAATTGTAGGACGTGACGCAAGTAAAGTATTTTATGAATTAAAAGGCGTATTAGAATCTATGTCAAGTTATTGTCATATGGAATCTATCACATTTAAAAAAGGTGAAAAACCATCATATGGTGATGTAAATGTTCATTTAAATATAATGTTAAATGGTAAGATTATTGGTAATTTATGCTTGCTATCAATAAAAACAATGAGTTTATCAAAAATTAAAAGAGCTAATGTTGCTTTATTTGAATTAAATGTTGATGAGTTAATACCACTATCATCAAGAGAAAATAAATTTGAACACATTCCATTATTACCTTTAGTAGAAAAAGATTTATCAATTATAGTTTCTGATGATATAACTTGGGAAGAAATATCTAATTCAATCAAAGGAAAAGTAAAAGAAGTTAAATTTATTGAAGAATATAGAGGAGAACAAATTAGTAAAGGAATGAAATCTATTATGCTAAGAGTAATAATAGATAATGTAGATACAACTATGACAAGTGAAGAAATCAATTCAAAACTAGAAAGTATCTTAAAAACATTAAATAAAAAATGTGGAGCAACTCTAAGAGAAGAATAAAAAATTATTAATAGCCTAATATAAAAAGTATATATTGTGTGATATAAACACATATATACTTTTTTAATATTTACTTAAATTTTCATTAATGATATTAACAGCTTTTTTAATAGAATCAATTCCAGTTTCATCTCCTACAATATGTGTATTACTAGAACTGGATGTTTTATTATAATTATTTATAACCTGTTGTTGACTAGCATTAGTAGATAATACTTGTCCTACTAACATAAAAAAATTGCCGACTGAGTTTTGTTCAGCAGGTGTTAGGTCATCACATAAAACAATTCCAATTAAAAAACCAAAAGTAGTAAATTCAAAAGCGTTTATCTTCGGTAAAAATTTCATAAATATCACTATCTAATTATATGTGGAAATTAAAAAAATAATGATATAATATCTAGTGAGGTGAATTGTATGCCAGAATTATTAAGTCCAGCGGGAGATATGGAATGTTTAAAAGCAGCTATTTTAGCAGGTTGTGATGCAGTATATTTAGGTGGTAAATTATTTGGCGCTAGAGCGTTTTCTAATAATTTTAGTAATGAAGAGTTAATTGAAGCTATTAATTATGCTCATTTATATGGTGTAAAAGTGTATGTAACAATTAATACTTTAATTTATGAAAGAGAAATAAATTCATTTATGGAATATGTAGATTTTTTATATAGAAATAATGTCGATGCTTTAATTATTCAAGATATAGGAATGGCTTCTTTAATTAGAAAGACATATCCAAATTTAGAACTTCATGCATCCACTCAAATGCATATTCATAATATTGAAGGAGTAAAATTAGTAGAAAAGTTAGGTTTAAAAAGAGCAGTTTTAGCTAGAGAAACGAATATAGATATCATTAAATATATCAAAGAAAACACAAATATTGAATTGGAAATATTTATTCATGGAGCATTATGTGTAAGTTATTCAGGACAATGTTTAATGAGCAGTTTAATCGGAAATAGAAGTGGTAATAGAGGAACTTGTTCTGGAAGCTGTAGACAAAAATACAATTTAATTGAAAACAATAAAAAATTAAATAAAGAAGAATACTTACTGAGTACAAAAGATTTAAATAGTTTAGAAAATATAGGACAATTAATTGAAATAGGTGTTGACAGTTTAAAAATAGAAGGAAGAATGAAATCAAAAGAATATGTTTATATGGTTACTAAATTATATAGAAAAGCAATTGATTCTTATATTAAAAATAAAAAAATAGATATTGATTATAAAGATTTAAAATATTTAAAAACAATTTTCAACAGAAGATACACAAAAGGTTTCTTATTTAATGCAGAAAATAATGATATAACAAACTCATATAGACCAAATCATTTGGGAATAGAAATTGGAAAAGTAATCGGAAGTGATTCTAATTTTGCTAAGATTTTATTAACAGATGAATTAAATATAAATGATGGAATTAGATTTGTTGATAATGATTATGGTTTAATAGTTACAAGTATGTTTAAAAATAAAGCAAGAATTAAAACAGCAAAAAAAGGTGATGTAATCACAATTCCTATTAAAGAAAAAATTAAAAATACACTAGTTTTAAAAACTACTGATTATAATTTGAATAAAGAAATTGACAAAATAATATCAGAAAACAACAAAAAAGTAAACATAAAAGGTAAGATAATTGCTAAATTAAGCGAAAGTTTGACTTTACAAATAAGTGATGGTAAAAATGAAGTAATAGAAGTGGGAAATAAAGTATTAAAAGCAATAAATAGACCAATGACAAAAGATGATGTAAATGAAAGGTTAAATAAATTAGGTAATACTATATATAAGTTTGATAATTTAAATATAGAAATGGATGACAATGTTTTTATACCTATAAAGGAATTAAACGACATTAAAAATAATGCTATTAGTAAATTAAATGAAAAAAGACTATATAAATATGAGTACATAAAACAAGAATATAGTATAGATTTAAAAAATTATAAAAAAGAAAAAAATTATAATATATATTTATCCACACTAAAACAATATGAAAAAATAAAAAACCTTCCTTTTACACACATATATGTGGAAAAAGAATTGATTGATTTAATAAATGATGACAGAAAAGTATTAAAATTAGAAAGAGTTATGAATGAATATGATGAATTGGACAAATTATTATTAGTTGGTGAATTGGGAAGTGTCAACAAGTATAAAAATGTAATGACAGATTGGTCACTTAATGTCACTAATTCTTATAGCGTTGCCCTCTTACACAGCTTAGGTGTAAAACAAATTACTTTGTCATATGAATTAACATTTAATCAAATTAAACAAATAATTGAAGGCTATAAAACTAGATATAATAAACATCCGAATCTGGAGGTTATTGTCTATGGTAAGGAAGAAGTGATGATTTCAAAGTTTAATTTAAATAAACTTTACAATGCTAATAATTCATATTTAGAAGATAGATTTAAAAATAGATATAAAATAGTTGTAAAAAATGATTTGATGAAAATTTACAATTATAAACCAAGAAAAATAGAAAATATAGAAGAATATTTTAAAATAGGTATTAATAATATAAGATATAACTTACTAGATGAAGAAAACATTGACTTTTGTATAAAATAAAGTATAATAAGAAACCAAGGAAGTGAAATTATGATAGTTTTAAATTTAACACTAGCAGGACAAATATTTTCATATTTTAAAGAAAACGGAATTAGTTACATTGATTTTCCAAAAATTTATGAAATAACAAAAAATAATAAAACAGTAAACGATATATTGCATGATAACCTTATAAAGGAATGCTTTGAAATTTATCTTTCACCTTGGCGTGATGAATACAAAAAAATAATTTTAAACGAAGAAGAAATTGAACATTTAAGAAAAATGCGTAAAAAAACACCAGATTATCTAAAAGAAATATTTTTAGAATATAAACATAGTTTTTCTAATTCTGTAACAACAAAAGAGTTCGCATTACTTTTTTTAGCAACTCTTGCTCAAACAAGAAGAGAAACAACAGGTTTAGTTCCTTTTCCCCAAACATACTTAGGTGACATAGATGAATTATTCTTATCTAAAAATGATTCATATTATAGCAGATTTCTTGATTTAAGTAAATTAAAAGAAAAAGATAAAACCAAAGCAATTGACGAATTTTTAATAAACCTAGAAAATGAAATAGAAAACATTTTAATTGAATTAAGAAAAAATTTTATTGTTCGTGACAATGATGTAAAATTAGATTTACATAAAGTGTGGGCAAGCAAAGTTTTACAAGAATATGATATGGAAACTATAAATAGAATGAATAGCTTATTAAATGAATGTTTTGGAATTATTCAAACAAAACAACCCCAAGAAAAAAGGATTTCAAAGAAAAAAAACTTTATAAAATAAAGAAAAAATAAGCACCAACTTTACGAATTTGACAAAAACTGTAAATGCTTTATAATGTTCTTAGAGGTGAAATATGCAAAATATTAAAAATCTAAAGGTATATTTAGAAAGTAAGATATTAGCATCAAATAATGTTGTTATAGTACCACATATGGGAATAGATTTCGATGCCATCGCATCTGCAGTTGGATTATCACAAATAGCTAAAAAATTAAAAAAACCATCTTGTAT